>CAYTDB010000043.1:0-35576 GCA_964436455.1 uncultured Anaerolinea sp.
TCGATGTGGGTAAACAATACAGAGTGGGGGCACGATAGTAATCGTGGATGATGCCACCCAGGACATTTCTACACTGTATGGTTCCACTTGAAGGTCTTGCTTGGGGGATGGGGGTCTGCTGATCAATACCCTGATGGGGACGAGCCGTGTTGTAATACTCCACAAACTCAATCACGACGCGCCGTAGATGAGCAGCGTTAAATATATGAATGAGTCCTCTGCAAAAAGTTGATCTTTAACAACCAACAACCAGTGAGAGATCAGGTCGAGGGCATAGCTGAGCAGCAAAGAAGCGTCCGAGAGCAACAAAAAAAGGTATCTATTCAGCCGGGATAGTGGCTAAAAAAGCTGGACGAAAAGGCGAACCGGAAAGTGCCTGGACAAGCACAGCCAGCCCTGGTTGCCCATTTTTTCGAGCAGTAGAGATGTAACTACGGATGTGGCCGAAAGCTTCTGCGCCGTTTTCGCTGCGAAAGCCTCCCGATACTTTTTGATGGATTTTCGCCATGCGGATATCGCGCTCCGCCAAATTGTTGTCAAACGGAACCTTAAAATCATACATAAACGCCAAGATTTTCTCCCGATGATCTCGCAAACGGTCAAGCAAATTTCTGGCAACGGATTGCTTGACCTTACCCCGTTGTCCGGCTACTCTCGCCGTCGGTGGGTTCGTTTGTTCGCCTTGTGCCACCCACTGTTGGTATTGCGCTTCAAAGTCTGCAATTTGCTCAGGCTGTAGTGCGCGCCTCTGTTCTTGTTGTGCGGTTTCGACTGCCTGTCTGATCCTCAACAACAAGTCAAGCAGCTCGCCCGCCCAAGCTTGTTGGTGCTGCTCAACGAGAAAGACCAATTCGCGGATCAAATGAGCATTGCAGAGAGCATGCCGGGCTTGTTGATATTTCAAGTAGGGTTTCCAGAAATCATGAACTGGCTTCGCCGTCCAGCCAGTGCGTTTGGGTAAAATGCCGATCGCATCCATTGCTTGTGTGCCGCGCTTCGCATGGATCTGGCAGAACGTCGCCACTTTTGTGCCAGCAGAATGCAGCCAGTGCAATTTCCCGGAGATTTTCATGCCGGTTTCATCGAAATGCACCGGTTCTTCGCTTTTGATCAGATAGGTGCGAATGCCCTCAGTCACTGGCTTGACCCGCTCTGCCATGCTTTCATTGACCGCCGATATGGTGCCAGTAGAAACACTCTGCCCGTATAAATCTTGCACAATCTCGGCGGTTCGTTCCATCGGGACAAAATGATACTGGTTGAAATACACCATCTGCGCCCCAATACGCGGCCCATATTGGGTGGGCTGGCTGACATCCGGCGGAAACTCCGCCACATTCTCAACTCCGCACTCAGGGCAAAACTTTACTTCTACCTGATGCTCGGTCACTTCCAACTTGATTTCGGCGGGCAAGTCGAATACCTGCCTCTTGACAACCTGTGCGGGCATAATCTCTTCCAATGACCCTGCACAACCCAGGCAACGTTTCACTAAATGCACGACTAAATGCTCAGGATTCTCGACCGGTTCCAAGCGGGACCCAACATGCCCCACCTGACCACCTGCTTTTTTGTTACTCCCCTGCCGTTTGCGCTGCTTCACCGCCTTTTTCAAGCCATCACTGGAAGGCGGCTTGCTGCTGTTGTGACTATCTTTATCCAGCCGATCTTCCAATGCTTGGATGCGAGCCTCAAGCTTCTGGATGATGCTGGCCATAAAGTCATAGACCGCATCTTCTCCCTGAGCATAGATGACTCGCATTTCTTCTCGGCTGGGCAACCTAGTCTGACGCATGGTTCACATTATCATTGGCGTTTGTTTGATTTCCAATAGCCGTTTATCTGAACTCTGTTATGCCTGAACAGATACCATTCTCCTTGCTATGTAAAAATCAACAACACGGCGGCGAGCGCCAACAATGTAACCATGATGCCGTCGAAAACTTCTTTTGAAATTTTTGTGGTCATCCAGCGTCCGAACCAGGCGCCGAGTGGGACAAGAGGGATTACCCAAGCGATCTGCATGAGCCGCTGGAAGTCAAACAGATGGATGTACATGTAGTAGGGAACTTTGACCCAATTGAGGATGGCGAAGAACAGCACCGACGTGGCGATGAAAACGCTCGGTGTCACATTCAGCAGCATGAAATAGATAATGACCGGCGGCCCGCCGCTGTGCGCCAGCGAAGAGGCAAATCCTGCCCCCGTTCCTGCCAGCCAGCCATGCCAGTTCTGCTCCTGATACTTCAACGAGCCGAGGAGTCGCTTCTCGAAAATCTTGTAAATCACGAAGATCAGGGCAATGACCGCCAGCGTAAACTTCAATACATCGACCGGCGCGTTGGCGATGAAAACCGTTCCGATGGTTACTCCGATCACCGCGCCGGGAAGCATCAGCCAGACTAGCCGTCCATTCCATTTTTTCCAATTGAAAGCAAGCGCAAACACATCCGCTAGGAGCATGATGGGGAGGAGAAGCCCAAGTGCCTGGTTGGCGGGCATCACCAGCGCCATCATTGGTGTGGCCAATGCGCCCAACATGCCGCCCAATCCGCCCTTTGAGAGACTGATCATGAACGTCACAAGCGCAATCATGATAATTACTACAGTGGAGCTCGTTGTCATTGTTGAGGCGAGTCTCTACAATTATATTTCCAACTCTTTCAATCTTTCTTCGGTTGGTACGCCATTCGCGTCCCAGCCCATGATGCGGTAATACTCATCGAGCATCGGCGTGAGTTCGACCACGTGCCCGCCGATCGGCTGGATGAGGTTGCGCAGGGGAAGCGTATCCTGAACTCGGCCGAATCCCTCACGGACATTGAACAGACGTGCCAACGTCGATACGCGTTCGCCCAGCCGTTCCAGATCGGCAACGGTTGGGTAATCGAAGCCGGTCGCGGCGGTGACTAGTTGCCAAAGTTCCTTGAGCTTCATGCCGTAGCCTGGAAAGTAGCACAGCGAGGCGCTATCCCATACGGCTTTGTCGGCTTGGTGGTCGCGAAAAAGTTGGGGTTTACCCTGGATGGTCAGCGGATCGGCTGCACCGCTGAACAGTTCGCCCAGGGGCGCGCCGCGCAGGTGACACGCCCCCCGCTCGGAAATGGCATACGCCAGCGCTGTCCCTTTGGCTGCGTTGGGGTGGTAGGCGGGCATTTCTAAACCCTTGACATGCATGGCAAATTCTGCTGCTTGTGGATACTGGCGGGCAATAGCTGCTACGCCCTGTGCCAGCCACTCGCCACAGTCTTCGACGCGCCCCATCTTCTCGACCAAAGCCAGCGCGGCGGCTGTGTCCCCGAAGCGTGGTTCGATGCCATCCAACTCACTGGAGGAAATCATTTCGCGCTCAAACATCTCCATCACAAAACCAACCACCCCGCCGGCGCTGATGGTGTCCAAGCCGTATTCATCGCACAACCAGTTGAGGCGGATGATCGTCTCGCGTTCGCCAATGGCACAATGCGGTCCGAAAGCGAAGATGGTCTCGTATTCCGGGCCTTCGATCACCTTTCCATCTGCTAAAGGGCGGGTATATTTTCCGCAGGCGATCGGGCAGCCGAAGCAGGCGTAATTCCTCTTCCATTCCTTCTCACGAAATGCTGTGCCGGAGACAGCCTCGGCGTGCTCAAATTGCGCGCTCTGGAAATTGCGTGTTGGCATCGCGCCCATCACATTAACAATTTCCAGGATGTTAGCCGTACCTTCCTTGCCAAGCAGGCTGATCTCGCTGGACATCCGTATTGCACGATAAGCCAGTTGTAATGCCCGGTTGTACTTTTCAGGGTTATGTACTTTAACATGCCCACGGCCGCGTACCAGGATGGCTTTGAGATTTTTCGATCCCATCACAGCGCCCACCCCCCCGCGTGCCAAGGCCCGCGATTCGTTAAAGATGCCGGCCAGATTGCGCTTTCGCTCGCCGGGTGGACCGATGACCAACGATTGCCAATCGCGCCCAAATTCCTCGGACAGGCGATGATTTGTCTCGGAAATGCTCAATCCCCACAAATGATTTGCCGGGCGAAGTTGCACCTTATCATTGTCAATAATGAGCATGAGCGGTTCGCTGGCTGTTCCGGTCAACACCAGGGCATCATAGCCAGCATACTTGAACGTTTGTCCCCAATAGCCGCCGCAATAAGCGTCGCAATAAGCGCCGGTGGCGGGACTGCGCGTGGTGCAGCCAAAGCGACCGGCAGTGGGGGCGGAGGTGCCGGTCAACGGCCCATTGTGGAAGATCAAGCGGTTCTGGGACGAGAGGGGATCCACACCCTCCTTTTGCTCGTGGTACAGTAGCCACGCGCCCAGTCCCTTACCGCCGAGGATGAGAGGCATGGCTTCGTTAGGCAGAGGCGTGACTTCAAAATTCCCTGTGGTCAAATCCAGGTACAGGATACGGTCGCAGTAGGCGCGTTCACGCAGAATCATCAGTAAACTCCTTGCGCTCGGCCATGAAGATCGCGCCGGTGGGACAGACACGTGTGCATTCCGGCTCGCCTGCGCACAGGTCACAGACGACCGGGTACCAGTCCAGATGTTCGCCTGAGGCGATCTGGATGTCCTCATCGCTATGGACGATCACACCCGTCGGGCAGACCTCGACGCACTTGTCGCAGGCTGTACACTGCTCCACCAGTAGTTCGACCGCGCCGGTTTCGGGATGCCAGCGTAGGGCATCGGTGGGACAAACATCCAGGCATTTCTTACAAAGCGTGCAGAACATCACTTTGTGCTGACCAAGTTGATTTCCAGGAACAATTCGCAGGCGGGCGAGATGGGTGCTGAAACTGCCCTTGTCGTGGTGGGCAACGCAAGCGGTGAGGCATAACTGGCATCCGGTGCATTTGGCCGGGTTGGCCTTCAGACGCAGGTGTTTCCAATTCTCGGTCCGCATGGCGCGCTCAACCGACCATCCATTATGGGCGATGCCGCACAACTGTCCCACGATCCGTGCCGGGTCGGGCGACTTGGTGACGTTGCGTCCCATCAAGCAGCCGCTGGCACCCGCCTCTTGCCCCTCAGCGAAAAGTTCCAGCGCATCGCGCTCGGTGTCGGAGCGGGCGCCGCCCAGCACCAGCACCGGGACTTCAGCGATCTCAACCAGATGGCGGAACGTTTCCACATCCCCCGTATAAGGAATCTTTAGCGCGTCCGCGCCCAACTCGACGCAGATGCGTGCCCCTAATGTCAGGATGTCAACGATGTTCGAGCCAGTCACCTGACCGCCGTAGGCAAGCGGCTCCATAATGCAGGGCAGGCCGACGCGGTGGCACTCAGCCGCAAACCTGGCGCAAACATCAATGCCGGTCGCTTCGACCTGGTCGGTGTAACCGAGAAACAGGTAAATGGTAATGGCGGTCGCGCCCAAGGACAGCGCCTGTTCGGCGGTGATGACCTTTTGGTGGAACAACAAACGCTGCGGTACGGAGTTAGCGACATTGGAAGTGCCGAGGCGCGGCATGTTCATCCAATCGGCGCGAACGATCAACGCCGGGCCGTCGCGTCCCTGGAAGAACGGCGCAAGGCGCACGGCCTGTCCGGGACTGAGCAGGATGCCGTCCGCGCCGGCGCGAATGACGGCTTCGGTGATGGAACGCAACTGCACCACGTTGGGCGTGACATCGCTCATGTAGCCGTGATCGGCCGCCACGCACACGGCGCGCCCGTCGCCGCGGCGGTTGAAGAGGCGATCAATGCGGGCTTGCAGACCGGATACCATTCCTACCGGCCTTCCTGCGGGATGGGCATGTGGATGACCGAGCGGAAATCGCCCAACTGCGCGGCCGTGTCGGGCAATGCGAAGATCCTTTCGCTCAGCCACAACCCCGTCCCGCCGAGTTCGAGGGCTTCCGACAATTCGGCAGAGGCAGCATCAAGCGTTGTCGGCTTGACCCAGACCGGCATTTCGGCGGCCATTTTGCAGATCGTCTCGAAGGATTCGCGCCCCGGCCAGGGAACGGCCACACCGTCCGCGCCGCCCTCGATGGCGTAGGAAACGCCCAACTCGATGGCCTTACCGCGCAGCACGACGCGCGGGCCGATGGGCTGCACATCCACGAGTAGGGGCAACCCAACCTGACTGCCCTGGAGGGCAAGTTGGACGGTGGTTCGCAGGCAATCGGTCTCGACCTGTTCCTGGTGTCCCAGCAGGAAGTGGACAACCATGCCGCTTGCGCCCAGGTCGAGCGCGTCCTGGGGGGCGAGCAAGGGAATATGGCTGACCGTTTCCGGCGGCAGGACGAAATCGGGTCCGCGCAAGGCGTTCGTCCAATCGGCGCGGACGAGCAGGGCGGCATCCTGACGGGTGCGCCTCGTCAAGTTGCGCGCCTGGCCCGGGCTGACGATCAAGCCGTCCACCAATGGCAGGATGGGAGTCATGACAACGATGAAATGCTCCAATCCTGGCAACGGTCCATGCGACAGTCCGCCGCTGGTATCTACGATCAGACTGCGCTCATCGGCGGAGCGGATAAATTCTCGAAGACGATAGGATTTGCTGCTCATGCTTCTCTCAAATAAGGAATCGTCTGCGGCCCCTCTGGAATAACACAGATCCGGGCCTGCGGGCCGTATTTTTTCTGCAACTGTGCGAGGGTCTGCTCAATGCTGCGGCAGGGGATGAATAACGCCTTTTGGATCTGCTCATCGGTCAGGCCATCGCTGTAAACGTACACATCTGCTTTGAGTTGAATTTGCGCCTGGGTTTGCACCTGCCATTGATCCTGGGAAAAGAAACCGGGGAGTGAGATCAAATCAAGGACGCCGCGCGGCGAGCCAGCCTCAGCCAGCAACGCAGTATAACGCCCATGCGCAGGCAGACCGTCCTCGCAAGCGGCAGCGATGAGGATGGTGCCTCCTTGGCGCACAATCTGGGCGGCGGCGCTCATCCCTTTTACTGACTGATACAGGTTCTGGTCAAGGGGATAACCGCTGTTGGTGGTAATCACAATGTCGTATGGTTTTTCCACGCCGACCATGGCATTCTCTTCTACGAAGGCGCAGCCTTTGGCGTGGGCGGCCATCATGTCCCCAGCAAAGATGCCCGTAATCTGGCGGCTGGCATTGAGGGTTACATTGATCAGGAAAGTGGGATTTGTCAGCAAGGCGACCTCGCGCATTTCCTCCCAGATGGGATTCCCCTCGGTCACACCCCAGCTCGCGCCAGGATGAGCGATCATGTGCAGACTGTGGTTGGTGATAACGCTCTCCGCTCCCGACAGCGCGGGCATCACCGCTTTTGGCCCTCCGCTAAAGCCCGCGAAAAAGTGCGGTTCGATAAAGCCGGTCAGGATGCGCGCATCTGCTTCCATGTAGAAGCGGTTGACGCGGACCGGATGCCCCAGCGTGGTCTTCCCCAGCGAGACCAGGTTGGCGTCGTCGTTGCAATCGTGTTGGAGGCAGCGATAGTTATCCACAACCCGGTCGCCGAGCATGGCGCGCAGCTCGGCCTCGGTCTGAGGACGATGTGTCCCCAGTCCGTTCAACAGAGTGATGTTCTTCCGTGCGACCCCCGCTGACTCCAATTCGTCCAACAACACAGGCAAGATACGGTCATTGGGCGTGGCGCGGGTAATGTCGGTATGCACAACGGTAACGGTATCACCCGCTTTTACCAGTTCCGCCAGCGGCAGCGATTCGATGGGATGACGCAAAGTGCCGCGCAAGGCCGCCGTTTCATCCGGCAAGCCGGGCAGGAAGCGCGGGGTCAGCACGTCTGCGAAATCGGGTAAGTTGGCGGTCAGACCGTGGCGACCATAGGCAAGTTTGATACGCATATTCAACTCATAGGATAAATCTAAGATTTGTCCTACAACGTGCCTGACGCGAATTTCACGAATTACAACGAACCCATCGTTCCAGATTCATGTAATTCGCGCCACTCGCGACAGGAAGGAGAAAAAGAGGAAGAAGATGAAGTGGCTCAAGGTTCAAAACACTCGATCCACAAACTCCCGGTTGTGTACTTCGACTGGCACCTTCATCAATTCGAGAATGCCGCGGGCTGTATGTTCGGACAGACGACGGAAGGATTCCTCGCCCTTCGCCTTTGTGGCGCGCAGAGGGTTGCCGATTACACCGCTCTCTATGAACTCGTGGTGATCCATCGGGAAGGTAAAGTACTTGTATCCTTCAAACTCCACGTCAGGCATTCCATCCTTCTTGGCGAACGTCTTGGGAAGAAAGTCCGGGATGTGTGCCTTTGTGAAATGGGCGCGTTCCATGCGAACATACTTTTCGTTCCACGCCAGGTCTTGCGAAGTCTCCAGTTCGCTGGAATGCCAGCCAGGTGTCTCGTCGAGGGGGTTTTCCATCAGGCCTTCGAGGATGCCGACATAGTTCTCCATGTAAGGTTTGACGAAACCGATCAACGCGCCAGTCTCGTAGCGCAGTTTACGCAAGATGGGATCAACCACTTTTACGTTGGAACCATGCCCATTGATGAAGATGATGCGGTTGAAGCCATGGTGGATCAGGCTGCGCGCCACATCGTAAAGAAGGTTGAGCAGGGTGCTGCTGCGCAGCGTAATCGTACCGCGCCCCATACCGGGCCGGTGTAGGTGTTGCGGCGAATAGCCCGTCCAGATGGGCGGGGTATGCAAGACAGCGATCATTTCTGATACGCGGCAGGAGATTTCGATGGCGGTAATGGTATCGGTATAGAGAGGCAGGTGCTCACCATGCTGTTCGAAGGATGCCATTGGCACGAGGATCGTATCCTTGGTTTTGAGGTATTCCTGCACATCCACGTAGGACAAGTCGCCCATTTCCCAGGAGATGAATTTCTTGCGAAACTCATCATCGCCTTGTGTCAGATGAGGGATATCTTTGTAATCACGTTCGTTTCCAGTTAACATATTTTACTCCTTGCTTATCAGATCAATGAATAGATCAGCGACCTCGATCCCAAATTGAGGGTCGTTGACGTGACGTTCATATGTGCGGATGGGGATATCTTTTCGAATCTCTCCACGTAGGGTTTCGAGAAAGGCGGCGTCCGCTTCAGGATTCCAAAACGGACCGCCCGGCACGTTGGGGATTGACAATCCCTGAGTTGGGACAGCAATCCGCACCGGACCTTTAGCCGGGTTCAAACGTTCGGCAAACAGGTGTCCCAAGGCAATCATTTCCTCGTGGGTGGCGCGCACGAGAGTGTACTCCGGGTTGTGGTCGTAGACTGGGCGTCCCTTTAGTTTGTCTGGGATAGAACCTGCGTGGAATACACAAAAATCAATGCAACCCGGCACGATCACCTGCGGCAGTCCCAGTCGGCCAATCCGCTTGAGACGCTCCGGTCCACCATCATGGATACCGCCGGTCATTGGATCGAAAGTCTCGTTGGTTGTAAAATCAATCACGCCAACGAAGTGTCCGGTCTCGGCCAGCTCCTCCATGGCCGGACCCCCAACGCCGTTCGAATGGAAAACAACAGCATCGTAGCCATGTTCAGCCAGCCGATTTTTGAGCGACATAACAGCTTTGGTCGTATTGCCCAGCATTGTCACAGCCACAAATTTCTTCCCGGGTTCAGGCTCCGGTAATCGGTGACCATGCTCAGCCAATCCTTTGAGGGCGGCGGCGACATTATCGAAGATGGTGGTCGCAATGGGATTCAGCCCAAGGATATCTACGATGGAGTGGACTACCATGATATCGCTGGTACCAACCATTGGGTCGAAGTAGTGCTTGCCTGAAGCAATGGGCGAGACCAGCACTTTTGGTACACCTACCGGCAATTGCATCATGGCAGCCGCGCCCATTACAGCTCCCTCTGCCCCGCCCATACTGACGATGGCGTCCAGCTTGCTCTGAGCGTAGAGTACCAAAGTGAGTTTCTTGAGGGCGGTGCGCATCTCTGCAACAGCCTTACCTCGACTGCCAGCATTACGCAAGGTATCGATGGTTGTATCCGCGTAGCGGGCGGCTTCGGCGCGGCTGATGTCGCGCCCGGCTTCGAGCGTGATGCCAAGCGGTTCGCCAAGAATGCCTGAATCCACCACGATTGTTGCCAAGCCCAATGTTTGCAGGCGGTCGCGTAGATAAGCAATCTCTACACCCTTAGTATCCAGGGTGCCAATGATTACCACCGTCTTTGTCATGAATCCATCCTTTCCCCTCTCCCAGGTCCGATTCGACAAGCAAGAGAAATCTGAACCTTGGGGAGAGGGAAACGAAAGATAAGACGAACAAAAAGCCTATTGGATCAGCGGCAAAAGGGTATCGGCGGTGATTTTCACCTGCCCGCTGTAGAACTCCTCGCTGAGGAAGCTGGAGCCGTGATCAATGATGAATTTTTTCTGTTCCTCACTGATATCCAGCTTGCTCAGGTCAGTTTCGACCATGGTCGGATGCGGGTTGGCCGGCGTGCGGTCCACCGGGGCTACGAACTCGACGGTTAGAGCACCATCATAGCCGATCTCCTTAAGTGTGCCGACCAGCTTGGCCCAATCCCAATGACCCCAGCCGCAGGCGAAGCGGTTGGTATCTGCCACGTGAAAGTCCTGCAGACGCCCCTTGGCCGAGCGAATGGCTTCGTAGGGATCAATCTCTTCGATGTTGATGTGGAAGGCATCCAGGCAGACACCACATTCGGGGCTGGTGGCCTCGGCCAGCGCCATGGCCTGGTTGGCCCGGCTGACGAAGTAGGTCTCGAAGCGGTTGATTGGTTCAACGGCGATGCGGATGCCCTCCTTCTTGCTCCAGGCATCAATCTCTTTCATACCCTCAACAGCATTCTTCCACTCTTCTTCAGGGGTGGCATCGCCGTTGACCTTGCCGACCGTACCCGGCACAATGGTGATGATCTCACCATCAAGCTCCTTGACCATCGTGATGCAATCCTTAACGTACTGCACGGTATGCTCACGGACAGCCTGATCGGGGGACGGCAAGTGAAGCCCTGCGAACATCAGGGTTACTGCGCCCCAGCAACGGATACCATGTTCATCGAGGGTCTTCTTGACATCTTTGGTGTTGTACCGCTTTGGTTCACCGCCAATCTCGATGCTCTTGTAGCCATACTTCGCCAGCCTAGCAATAGTCACCTCAATCGGCTCAGCCCTCATCCAGTTGTGCATTGACAGATGCATTTCGTACCTCCTTTAGGTATATAAAAATGATATGTTTCATCGAGGTAAAACATCTACCTCGTTGACACCTACTGTAATTGCGCGACGAGTACTTCATATAGACCCTGCACGCTAAGGTCATATTCGGATGCCATGCCTTTCAAGGCGTGGAGCGTGCCAGCGTCCTCCGTGAAGAGAATTTGCGCACCCGCTTGCTTTGCATCCTGCAGGCGGGCACGTGTGAGTTTATTGGCGATATCAGGTCGCGTGAACTGCAGGGCAGAACTGCCTACGGGATGGGCACGCTCACGTCTCCAGAATAATTCACAGGACTGTGCGGATGTTACCGCCGCCAGTAGTCTTCGAGGTGCATCGTGGCGTTCAGGTACACGGACCGCGTGGGCGGGATCAACATAAGCATACGGTGTTTCATCAGCGCCTTGCCTGAATTTGAGTGCCCCATTCTGGAGTTGTTGCGCAAGAAAGGTCGTCACTTCGATGAGATCCACATCCTCCGGCAGGCCAAGATCGAGTCGCTCGCGGTTGAGTTGTTTAAAAGTGAAGTAATCGCCTGGCGAGAGAACCATCAGGCGTTTAGCGCCGCAGGAGCGTAGTTCGTCCAGGTTGGCTTTGGCCAGCTCGCGGGCGGTTGCCGCGAAGCCAAGTGAGGAGGCGAGATACCCGGAGTTGCGTCCCACTCCGATCAGAGTGGGATTCAACCCAAGGTGCGTCAAAAGCGTCAGTGCGGAATTCAGGACCTCGGGTTCGACGAAGCGGGCATCGTCTCCGACGAACAGAGCCGCATCTGTACCTCCCTGCCTAGGTGCCTCCAGCTCTTCGCCATATGGATTGCCATAAGTCTCGAACGTTTTCTTCAGGTTGGTGACGCTGCTGGGAGCAAATCCACCATCAACGAGTTCGGCGCGCACCGCGGCGATCGCGTCAGGTAAATGCTGGTCCGTGACGCAGTGAGACCGGCACGTGCCACAATCAGCGCAGGTGTAAAGCACATTGACAGTCTCGGCATTCCATGAGATCAGGCCGCGCCGCTGGGACGCGATTGTGATCCCCCAACCGTGCGGGGTCAATGTCTCGAGGCTTGTCACATGCCCCACAGGGCAGACGTGTCGGCACATCAAGCAGTAGCGGCAATTATCCGTGGTAACAGTAATCAAATCTTGTGGTCTCATGATTTCCATCCTAAAATCCAAAGCCGGTCTTTCCGGGATTCATAATCCCGTTGGGGTCGAAGGTTTTCTTGAGCTTCAATAGAAGTGGCCAGGCTTCACCGTATTGGCGGCGCATGTAGCGAGAAAGCTTTAGTCCCACACCGTGATGTTCGTTGATCATACCCCCGTTGGCGATGACCGCCTGCATGGCCGCGTTCCATACGCGGTTGTGCAGGCGCAAGGCCTCTTGCGCATCGTGCGGCGGCTCCTCGATGATGAAACGCGAGTAGACCATCACGCCCCAATGGAACCAGTGCGAGAAGTGGGCAATGAACTTCACGTTCCAGTCGGCGAAGCCCTCCTCGACGGCTTTCTTCTCCGCCCAGTACAAATCGGCGATTTTGTCGAAAGTGGTGACGGTTTCCGTTGTGCCGTACATCCATGGCAGTTTGAGGCTCTTCGGAGGATAATAGAAATCGTAACGGTGTTCCCACCACGCTTCGCCTGGCTCGTGACCCAAGTCACGCCCTCCCAACTCTTTGCAATAATCCAGTGCTTTCTTCTCCTCAAGGGATGCAATCTCGCGGTCGCCATCGAAACCCATCACCATGTAAGCTCCATCGAATTCGTAGCCTAGCACCTTTTTGACCTGCGAAACAGTCGACTCTCGGTCATAGAGGCGGATGACAAGTGGGTTAAGGCGGTGGGTGTTTATGAGACGCCCAGCTTCCAGTGCTTTGTTCAAGTCGTCAAACAGGATCGCCCGCATCAAGCGCGCCTCGGGCAGGTAATCTAGTTGCATGGTGGCCTCGGTGATGATGCCAAAGCCACCCTCCGCGCCTAGGAAGAGACGGAACCAATCCGGTCCTGCCGCATGTTTCGGAACAGAGGGTGTACGGATGATCTCTCCCGTTGGCAGGACAACCTGCATACTTAGCACCAGATCCTCGGCTTTACCGTATTTAGTGCTGATGGTGCCGGTACCTCGCGGTGCCAATGCACCGCCCAGCGTGGCGCAGTTGCTGGATGCGGCATAATGAGGAAACATGAGCCCCTTTTCATTGACTGCCCATTCCAGTTGGGCAATGTTGATTCCAGCCTGAGCTGTCACTGTCAACGACTTCTCATCAATAGTAATGATCTTGTCCAGTCGTTTCAGGTCAAGCAGGATCCCGCCGAAAACGGACAGCGCACCTCCCTGCGTCCCTGATCCACCACCCCACGGTACGACCGGGATGCGGTACTTGTTGGCGATCTCCATGATTTCGGAGATCTCCTCAGCCGAGCCAGGGTGAACGATGTAATCCGGTGTGGGCAACGGCTTGCCGCGATCCAGCCACATCTGCGGCATCCACGACCAGTCGGTGGAGTAGACCAACTTATCGCTTTCCGCCACCGAAACGAAATCTATGCCAACCACTTCCGCCAATTCACTGCGGATCATCTCGGTCAGGAACAGGTTGCGATTCATTATCATTGGACTCCCATCAGTTTATTCAGGATGTAAGCATCGAGTTCCTCATAATCGCGAGCCTCGACAAGTTCATTCATCGTTTCGGTATCAAGCGAACGAACAACTGCGACCAGCAGCAGGAACGTTTGCAGACTGTTCCGCAGATGCTTGGTGGCGAGTTCAGCCGGCTGGGTACGAATGGCTTTCACATCCAGACCGACCATGCCCACCTCGTAGAAACGGTTGCTATCCAGCACTCGCACTTCATTGAACGCCCTGCGCAGGTCAACGGAACCGAACGAACGGTCCTGATCGAACTTCAGCCCGTTCTGATCGTTAAGGTGAACGCTCCATAACTTGCCGAGTGCCAGGCCAAATGCCATCTCATCGGATGGATCCAAACCGGCCAAGATGGCGTGCGCCGATTCGACCAAACAGCCAACCCGCGCGGGATCATCCGACATTGCACCAAGGGCCAGGGCGTGGCCAATAGTGGGCAGGTAAGCCAAATCCATTGGTTCGTTGGGCTTGGGCTCTATGGCGATACGAAGATCTTTATCATACGCCAGCAAGGTGTTTATCGCATCGAGTAACTGGTTGATTGCCCGAACAGCGTCCTTGGCTTCACGCATGTACGTGCCTTCACGAGCCAGCCAAAGCACCATTAAATTACAATCCATCTCACGGGCGATATCCACGGCCTTCTTGGAACGCTCGACGGCATATTGGCGGCACTTGGAGTCGTTGGCTGTGTAGGCGCCGTCAATCGTCATCGGAGATTCCCACAGACGCGGGGCGACGAACTCCGCGACAAGACCGTGATCCGCGAGTTTGGTACGCATCGCCGCCGCCTGCTTGCGAATCTCCGGCGCCGAAAGTTTGTCCAAATCCGGCACGGCATCGTCGTCATGGAACTGCATGGCATCGAAACCCAAGTCTTTGAGCATCGGCACTTTCTTGTCGAATGCAATGGCTGGGCGCACAGTTGGACCGAATGGATCAGCCCCTTCGTGGATATTCCACGGGCCGAATGAGAAGCGATACCCATATTTTTCCATGTTCGTTATCTCCTTAAAATTCAACAAGCGACTACATCTTCAGTGGCGTGTTCTCTAAAAACTCCAATGTTTCATTCATTGAGCGAACACCGCCGGTCGCGCCGAGACCGGTCACACACAACGCGCCGACCGCGTTGGCAAAATGCGCCGTCCGTTCCAGCAGCCAACCCTGATAGATACCGGCAATAAAACCGGCAGCAAAGGCGTCACCTGCGCCGGTGGCATCCACTACTTCAACATCAAAGGCAGGCAGGCGGATGGACCGCCCACCGCCGTTCATCACCAGGCAACCCTCAGCGCCCATTTTGAGACCGACTGTTTTCACACCTCGATCCAACAGGGCCTGCCCCACCTGATTGGGATCATCCAATCCGGTCAAAGCCTGGGCTTCGGCCAAGCTGGGGACGAAGTAATCCACGTGAGGCAGGCAGGGCGCGAGGAGTTCCATCCAGCGGCCGGTATCATCCCAGACAGTGTCGAGGAAGGTGGTCACGCCTGCGGCCTGCGCCTGGCGAAGAAGTTCCGCAGTTGGCTCGCCATCAATACCGGGCATGACCAGCGATCCAGCCACTTGTAGAATGGATGCCCCGGCCAGCATTTGGAAATCCACATCAGTCAATGTCAGGCGGGCGTTGGCTCCGATGTAATGCACGAAGCGCCGTTCACCGTCCGGCGCGACCATGACCATCGTAGCCGAGGTGCCAACCTGTGGATCTCGCTTCACGCCTCGTGTCCCTATGCCGCGTTCTTTCAGCGCGTTCAGAACGAAATCGCCAAACGGGTCCTCCCCAATCTTGCCGATCACTTCCACGGGAAAGTCGAGTCGAGCCAACGCTGTTGCGGTATTGACCGCACACCCGCCGGTGTGGAGGCTCATCTCATCCACAAGCGCAAGCCGCCCGGGATCCGGGACAGTACGCAGTGGACGACCGACAACGTCGGCGACCATGATTCCGAGGCAGAGAATGGGTTTGGTCATATGGTCTGATAGTCGAATAACCAGTTAGTTGCTCAAGTGATGAAATTCATCTTTCAGCGCCGGGTAAAGGGCTTGGTAATGCGGATAATTTTTTTGATATGTTTCTGTGGCAGTTGTGGGTGTGGTACGGCCGGTAACCTGGATGGTCGCCTTGCACGCGGCGGGAACATTCGCAAAAACGCCCGCACCGACCCCTGCCAGCAGCGCCGCGCCGAAGGCCGCGCCTTCGGTTGTGTTGACGGTGACCAGTTCCACGCCCAACACATCGGCCATGATCTGCCGCCAGAGGGGACTCTTCGCCCCGCCGCCAGAAACTCTCACCTGCTCGATGTTCCCCAACCCGGCGTTTTGGATCAGTGTAAAACTGTCCTTGATACCAAAAGCCACACCTTCCAAAACGGAGCGGGTCATGTGGGCGCGGGTGTGGCGCACTGTCAGTCCGACCCAGGCGGCGCGCGCCAGCGGATCGGGATGCGGCGTGCGCTCGCCGGTCAGGTACGGCAAGAAGAGCAGTCCTTCGCTACCGGCGGGAACATCGTGCGCTTCGTTCACAAGTTCATCGAAGTCTGCGCCGGGGGCAATGGTATCGCGATACCATTGCAGGCTGCCCGCCGCGCTCAACATCACACCCATGAAATGCCAGAGGCCGGGTACGGCATGACAAAAGGCATGCAGCCTTCCTTCGCGTTCGATCAACGGGGATTGGGTCGTAGCAAATACAACGCCGGAAGTGCCAAGCGTGAGGGCGATAATGCCCGGGTGGACCGCACCCACGCCAACGGCTTGGGCGGCTTGGTCACCGCCGCCACCGATAACCGGTGTGCCTTGCAAGATGCCGGTCTCAGCCTCGGCTTGAGGGCTAACGTGCCCGGACACTTCGGGACCTTCATAGGTAGGCGGCAACCATTCAGGGGGAATGCCGAGAGCGGACACCACCTCGGGAGACCAATCTCGCTGCTTGAGGTCGAATAGGATTGTGCCGGAGCCGTCGGCTTTGTCCATGGCATATTCACCGGTCAGCCGATAGCGGATGTAATCTTTTGGGAGGAGTACATGCCGCGCACGGGCGTAGATCTCTGGTTCGTTTTCTGCCACCCAGAGGATTTTCGGGGCAGTGAAGCCAGTCAAAGCATCATTGCCGGTGATCTTGATCAGGTTTTCTTTTCCCAGGCGGGTGCGGATTTCATCGCATTGCGCGCCGGTACGCTGATCGTTCCACAGAATGGCCGGGCGAAGCACTTCACCGTGTTCATCCAGCAGCACCAACCCGTGCATCTGGCCCGTGAGGCCGATGCCGATAATATCTCGCAGCGAGACACCAGTCTTCTTTATCAGGCTGCGAAGGCTGCGAATCGTCGCGTCCCACCAGAGCTCGGGATCCTGCTCACTCCAGAGGGGACGGGGCGTCTCGTAGGGGTAGGTTGTAGAAACCACGCCAGTCACTTTCCCGGTCTCATCAATGAGCAGGGCTTTGGTGGCAGTTGTGGAGGTATCTATTCCAATGAAGTAGCGCATGATTAGTTCCGAAATATCAAAACTGCACACTCTCATCCAGGGACAACTCGCGAGCCAGATGGCCGGCGGCTTCTTCCGAGGGAGAGCATGTTACATCTCCAAAGACACGCCAGACCTCGCGATGTGTAACAGACTCGGCCGGCTCGAGATGAACTCTCGAGGCTAGGGTTTCCAACTCCAAGAAGTGCGAGCTACAATAACATTGGCTGGAACTACCGAGATCATAATAACTTTCCTTTGGGTGGAAGGCTGCATATTTGACGAACAGGGTGCCGTGGTAGTGATACGCCAGCCAGCCACGTGGATTGGGAAAACCTAGTTTTAGTCTGTCCCTTTCCTTCGAGAGGTCAGCATGAACGAAGGTAAAGCTGTCTCCCCAAACAATATGGGGACTATTGATGGATGTGTAAGGCCATAAGACCAGGCCGCGGTTGGGTTGCACACCAGCCGGGTCGGCGTTGGCTATGGAGTGCGGGAGAATGGCAACTCCACCTGTCCTGAACATGGTGATTGCCCAAGGAGCGCACTTGACCGGCAATTTGCCTCGATTGGTCAGGGTGTGTTCCACCACCACAGTGGGACTCTCGTCAGGCAGGCAGATGCGCATGGATTTCTGGATGCCGGTCTGCTCCTCTACGGGCTGGGTTGCGAGCAGGCTGTACTCATCTTTAACGATTCCAACCGGGCGGTCATCAGGAAGGTAAGTGCGCTCAGGGATCTCTGGTGCGTGCCACAGGCGGTGGCCACCATACAAGTGTAAAACGCCCTCGCCGGGACAATCCATTGTTAAATTGGGTGCTTCCGCAAAAAGGTTTTCACCTCCTCGCAGAGTCAAGCCGATGACCCGTGGGCCCACTGTTCGTGTCACGGACAGTGTGACTGCGGCGTTCGTCAGTTCGATACACTCGAGACCGAGGAGGCGAGTAGTATCCATTCCTGCCCTAGCGCACGCCCAAGAGTAGATCAATCGTCAACTGGTCGAGACGCTCGTAAGCCAAGCCGCGTGCGCCCAGTGCGATTCGGTCGAAGACTTTGGACTTCAGGTTGGTGGCTTTTTCTGGGCTGAAAGCGCCGAGCATGGGCGATATATTCTCTTTATCAGAATTGACCTCAGCCAACAAAGCCTGGATTTCCTTGTCCTGGTTCCACTGCTTTCCCTTTTCTTTGATGATCAGATATGTCCTCATACAGCCGCGGGCGAAATCCTTTACGCCTTCGTAATCCTCGGTGCGGTAAGCGTGAGCGTCGAAATGGCGGCTGCCCGCGTAGCCATGATCCTCCAATAATTTGACGAGGAAGAAGGTGCTCTTCAAGTTGACCGCACCGAAGCGGAAATCCTGATCATAGCGCCCGAAGGCTTGGTCGTTAAGGTCAATGTGGAATAACTTGCCCGCATCCAGGGCTTGGGCTACGCTGTGGGTAAAATTCAAACCGGCCATGTGCTCGTGCGCCACCTCGGGATTGACGCCCACCATTTCGGGATGATCCAAGGTTGCAATGAAACCCAGCATGTGACCGGTGGTGGCGTTATACATGTCGCCACGCGGCTCATTGGGCTTGGCCTCCAGGGCGAATTTCAAATCGTAGCCCTGATGGATGGAGTACTCGCACAGGAAGTTCATCGCCTCACGGGTACGTTTGATAGCAGTGAGCGGGTCTTTGGATGCATCGGTCTCCGTACCTTCGCGCCCGCCCCAGAAGACATAAATCTTAGCGCCCAGCTCGACACCCAGATCCATGGCATTCATGGTTTTCTGCAAGGCATAAGCGCGTACACGCGCGTCATTCGATGTGAATGCCCCATCCTTGAAAACCGGGTCACCAAAGAGGTTGGTGGTCGCCATCGGGACGACGAGGCCGGTTTCCTTGAGAGCCGCCTTGAAGTCCCGTACGATGCGATCCCGTTCGGACAGGGTTGCATCGATCGGCACGAGGTCGTTGTCATGGAAGTTAACGCCGTACGCACCGACTTCCGCCAGCAGGTGGACGAGTTCGATAGGCGATTTCGGCTCACGCACCGGACCCCCGAACGGGTCGCGGCCAATAGAGCCGACGGTCCACAGGCCGAAGGTGAACTTGTGCTCAGGCTTGGATTGGTAATGGTCTGTCATGGAATTCCCTTTCGCAGTTTGTGACGAATCGTAGTGGTTACGAAAAAACCGGGAGCGAGGTGTGAACTATCGTTCGGCAGGCATAACGTGGATGGATTCTTCTTTCTGCCGGCGCGCTTCTTTTGGCTTGACATGACTCCACCAAATGAAGCCAAGTGTGGATATAAGCAAAACTTGAAATCCCTTTGTATAAAAAAGCATCAACCAAGGTTGGAACATGCCAAATATGCCCAATACAATCCCGGCAATAAGGGTACCTTCAACTATGCGATAAACGCGTGCTGAGATATTGTCGTTGAGTACACTAGCTGACATATTGATTAACGAGATGAAAGTCAGCAGAATGGAAACAAAAATAAGGATGAAGGGAATAGCCGACAGAAGTACATTTGTGGCTCTTTGTTCTTCCGTGGTCAATGCATTGATTGCGGGGGTTGCAGCCAAGCCAAGAACCAATGTGATAACGATCGCGATGAAGAGTCCAACTGGTAAACGAAGACGACTTTTTGCCATAATTACTCCTTATACAACAGTGATGATGGTGGAGTGAGCCTCACTCCACCATCATGGAATTTAATATTGAATGTCAACCTGCTTCTTGCTTTCTGCAGATTTCAATATTGCATCACAGATAACTGCGTTTTTATATCCATCCAGGAAGTCTGCGCCGTACGGGGTGACGCTTGTGTCGTTGACGATGGCGTCCAGCAAGTGATGAATTTCGTGGACGAACGTGTGTTCCCAGCCGATGATATGTCCGTGAGGCCACCAATTTTCCCAAAAGGGATGATAACCTTCACTGACCAAGACGCTGTGGAAACCCTGTGTTTCTTTGGGTTCTTCGCCTACCCAGAATACTTCCATTTCATTCATTCGCTCCAAATTGAAGCGAATAGTGCCTTTTTCTCCGTTGATTTCAAAACAGTTTGAGTTTTTGTGACCACCTGCAAACCGTGACGCCTCAACAGTACCTATGGCGCCGTTTTCAAACTCCACCGCAGCAACGAAAGCGTCGTCCACATCCACCTTTTTCATCTTCCCATCTGAGCCGGGGCGTTCGGGGATGAATGTACGAGCCATCGCACTTACACTGCGGAACTCCCCGACGAGGAATCGCCCAAGGTCAATGATGTGTGCGCCCAGATCGCCCAAAGCGCCGCTCCCGGCCACGGCTTTATCCAAGCGCCAGATATGGGGCGTCCCGTAATGGGGCATGATCCACTCTTGGAGGTATACCGCGCGGAAGTGGTAAATCTGTCCGAGAGCGCCGGATTCGATCAACATCTTCGCTTGTCGAATCGCAGGGACAAAACGATAATTGTATGCGACGGCATGTTTCACCCCGGCTTTCGTCACGGCGTCCAGCATCGCTTTGGCTTCTTCCGCGGTACGGGCAAGGGGTTTCTCACACAGAATATGTTTGCCGGCTTTGGCGGCTTCGATGCACGGATCAGCGTGTGTATCGTTGGGACCGCCATTGTCAAAGAGTTTGACATTGTCATCCGCCAGCATATCGCGCCAGTCGGTGTAGGCTTTGGCATATCCATATCGAGCCGCGGCTTCTTTGACCGCGCTTTCATTGCGCCCGGCAATCGCCGCCAGTATTGGGATGGCAACGGGTGGGTACATCATATAAGGAAGTTTTTTGAACGCGTTGGAGTGCGCTTTGCCCATGAAAGCATAGCCTAACATCCCAACGCCAATTTCAGGAGCCGCGCCTTCAGATTTTGCGCCAGCCATTGTAGTGAAGCCAGTTTCAGACATGTCGATGCTCCGTAATCCTTATTTCTTTTCAAATGCTGCGTCGAAGGCAATCGCCGACGGGGCGAAATCCAGCTTTCGGACAAACGCGCACGCTTCTGCTGCGCCATGTTCGCGGTCCATCTTGCCGTCTTCCCATTCCACGGAAAGGGGTCCCTGATAACCGACATCATTGAGGGCGCGGATGATCTCTTCGAAGTTAACCGACCCTCGTCCGAGGGAGCGGAAATCCCAGGAGCGGCGGGGATCACCGAAATTCAGATGGCCGCCAAACACACCGGCTTCGGTTGGACGCGGGGATGAGTACGCATCTTTCATATGGACATGATAGATTCGTTCTCCAAACTTGCGGATGAAGCTGACGTAGTCCACATTTTGATAGACGAAGTGGCTGGGATCATAGTTGAATCCGAAGGCTTTCCGTCCGCCGATTGCTTGGACTGTTGCTTCCGCGCTGGCTACGTCAAAGGCGATCTCGGTGGGATGCGCTTCTAAGGCAAACTTGACACCCACTTCATCGAATACATCCAGAATGGGATTCCACATATCCGCAAAATGCTTATATCCTTTTTCGACCATGTCAGCCGAATTGGGCGGGAAGGAATAGAGATATGCCCAAATGGATGACCCTGTAAATCCGGGCACCACTTTGACGCCCAATCCTGCGGCGGCGCGGGCAGTATTTTTCATCTCCTCGGAAGCGCGCTCACGTACACCGTCTTCCTTGCCGTCTCCCCAAATTTTGGGGGAGAGGAT
This sequence comes from uncultured Anaerolinea sp., assembly GCA_964436455.1. GTDB lineage: Bacteria > Chloroflexota > Anaerolineae > Anaerolineales > Villigracilaceae > Defluviilinea. Next base: position 21,872 of record CAYTDB010000043.1, read on the forward strand.
ACTTTTGTGTCGCTCATCAATTCGATCACATACCGCCTGCCCAACGAGGTGATTGCTAATAGCAAACACTTTGAGGTCATGCTTTTCGAGAATATCATGACGAGAACGGATGTAAGAATCGTCACTGAGGGCTTTATCCACCTCAAAGTGATCGCCCCAACACGCGAGTTCAACGCCGTCGTAGCCAAATGCTTTCGCCTTAGCACAAAGGTCGTCTAAGGTAAGGTCGGCCCATTGGCCTGTAAAGAGAGTGACTGGTCTTGACATAGGATACTCCTTCTAGATTGTGGTTGAAGATTTATATTTATCAGAAACCTATTAGGTTTCAAGTTTCTACGAAAACAACTTTTTCAAAAACATCAGCCCATCCAGTGCCAATGCATCCTGGGTCGGCGCGAAACTGCGCCAAATGGCGGCCGCGCGAGCAATGGATTTGACTTTGGAGGTAAAGGATTCAATGACGAGGGGACCGTCATAATGTATATCCTTCAAAGCTTGAACCACATCATCCCAGCCTACATTCCCGCTTCCGGGCGCGCCGCGGTCATTTTCGCAGGCGTGAACATGTTTCAAACGAGGACCTGCAGCACGGATGGCATCGCCCAATGATTTCTCCTCGATATTCATATGGAATGTATCGAGCATGATCTGGCAGGCGGGATGAGCTACACGATCTACGATTTCTGCGGCTTGCGCAGCCAGGTTGATGAAACTAGTTTCAAAACGGTTTAGCGGTTCGATGCATAGCACCACGCCTTGATCACCGGCATATTTCGCCAGATCCTGAAGTTGGGACACCAGCAAATCGGTATCTCGCGCTCGTTCTTCGGCTGTAGATTGCCAGGTACGCCCAACTGCAGAATATATGGGGCCAACCAAATTGGTTGCGCCCAATTTTTGAGTGGCAAGGATCGCTCCTCGAACATAATCCATACCATTTGTCCGAATAGATTCATCTGGGTGAATCAGGTCTCGGTCTGGCCCCATCGCGACACAAGCACTCACACCTAAGCCATATTCTCGGATAATGGCTGCACCCTGAGTGGGATCGAGATCATCCAGACTTTCCAGTGGGACCTCGATCCAGTCAAAACCCATCCCAGCCACAAGCGGGGCAAGCTTTTCAAGTTCCGTGGCGGTCAAGGGTGAGGTCCAAACCCAAGTATTTACTCCGAATTTCATCGTGCACTCTCCATCAAAGAAGGTTAGAGCTGAAGGCGATCTCCCTGCAGACTAAAATAGAGGGTATGTTCAAACGCAATATTAAACTTAATCACATCACCAATTTTGTGTTCAGTCATTCCAGAAACAAGGCTAAGCAATGTTCGCTTACCCGATTGAATGTGGAGGATGGTTTCTGCACCAAGTGGTTCAATCAAGATGAGCTCACCAGAAAATTTTCCGTTTGGATCAGGTTTAATATTTTCCGGACGAATACCTATCCCAAAACTTGAAGGAAGCTCGTTCTCTGTCGGCGCGGGCATGTGCAGGTCGCTTTCAGTGATGGAAACAGTACCGTCCTCCCGCATTGCGTTATAAATATTAATGCGGGGAGTACCTACCAATTGAGCGATAAAAGTTGATGCGGGCCTATCATAGATATCCTCAGGCGTTCCAATCTGCAAGATCTTCCCTTCGTTCAAAATGGCAATTCGGTCAGCCATGGTTAGCGCTTCGATCTGATCATGAGTCACATACAGAGTGGTACTACCCTGGGTTCTTTGTAGATGCTGTAATTCAATCCGTAATGCTTCACGCAACTTGGCATCCAGATTCGAAAGAGGTTCGTCCATCAAAAAGACACGCGGAGAACGAACAATAGCCCGTCCAATGGAGACGCGTTGCATTTCCCCGCCTGATAGATGAGCTGTCTTTCGATTGAGAAGATGGGAAATCCGTAACTTCTCGGTAGTTTCTTCTACTTTTTTCCTAATCTCATCTTCGGAGATACGCCGCAAAGGGGAACGTAACGGAAATGCCAGGTTGTCATAGACTGACATGGTTGGGTAGAGAGAGTATTGCTGGAAAACAAGTGCAACATCGCGATCAGAAGGCGGCAAATCATCCACCGCTTCACTGTCAAAAAGGATAGAGCCTGTATCCTGATGCTCTAACCCGGCAATAGCCCGCAATGTGGTAGTTTTTCCCGCTCCAGTAGGACCCAAAAGTACGAAGAATTCCCCATCTTTAATATCAAAAGAAACATCATCGAGTGCGGTAACACCTGGAAAGCTTTTACCGATATGCTGAAGTTCTATGTGACTCATTGGGCCGCCTCTCGTTCGATGGCTGCTTCTGTTTTGGAATTGAAGAATCGTACCATTTTAGGATCGATATCAAAATGGACTAAGGTATCAATAGGATATTGAATCAGCCGGTCCGTACGAATATGTATGATGTCGTTCTCGTTGATCGTTAGGTGAAGATTTGTAGATGATCCTTCCATCTCGCTGGCATAAACCTTTCCAACCAATTTCCCACCGTCACGGATCTGAGCCGCCTCTGGACGGAAACCTATGATGATCTCACTCCCACCAGCCAGTCCATTCTTCAACGCGCTCTGCCATTCTTGCGGCACCTCATAGTGGTTGTCCATTCCTGCCATTCGCACAATCCCATCAACATACTTCCCAGGGACAAGATTCATGCCCGGACTGCCGATAAACCGCGCCACAAACAGATTGGATGGATCGAAGTAGACTTCCGCAGGCGTACCAATCTGTTGGATTTCTGCTTCAGACATAACCACGATGCGATCGCCCATAGCCATAGCTTCAACCTGATCATGCGTGACATAAACAGTGGTGGCGTTTTGAGCAATATGCAGACGCTTGACCTCCGCTCGCATGGTCTCGCGAAAATCTGCATCCAAAGCACCCAACGGTTCATCCATTAAGAAAGCAGCTGGTCGGCGTACTAGAGAACGTGCCAAGGCCACGCGTTGTTGGTCTCCACCGCTCAACTTACCAGGGCGCTCTTCAAGCAGGTGTTCAATCCGCAGCATCTTTACAACCTCATTAACCCGCTTTTCAATCGTCTCACGGGATTCGCCCTGAGCTTGAAGCGGAAAAGCGATATTTTGACGAACACTTATGTGAGGATAGAGAGCATAAAACTGAAACACAAAAGCAATATCGCGTTCGCTGGGATGCAACCAAGTAACATTACGCCCCTCAAGAGAGATCGTTCCGCCACTGACGGTCTCTAATCCTGAGATCATCCGCAGTGTGGTGGTCTTACCACAGCCTGAGGGACCGAGCAAAACAACAAACTCCCCATCGTTAATGGTGAGATCCATAGGCTTTACAGCCTGAAAATCACCAAACTTTTTCTCAACTTGCTTTAGTTCGATAGTAGCCATAATAAATTCCTGCTATTTCCGGACTGCGCCAAAGGTGACGCCTCGTAGTAAATAATTTCGCAGCGCAAAGGTAACAATCACTACCGGGATCAGAAAGCCTAAACTCCCGGCGGCAATGGCCGACCACTCAATCCCACCTCGGCCTAACATTGTTGCGATGCTGGGGGGGGCTGTGCGCGCAATTTCACTTGTTAGCATCAACGCGAACGCATATTCATTCCAGGAGAAGATCAAACAGAATACCGTTGTAGCTGCAATGCCGGTGACAGCCTGTGGAAGTACTATCTTGAAGAATGCCTGAAGACGAGAATATCCATCTACCAGAGCTGCTTCTTCATATTCTTTGGGAATCTCGTCAATAAAGCCCTTAAGCAGCCAAACTGAAAGTGATAAGTTAAACACTGTATACAGTAAGATCATCCCAAAGTGAGTATCATGCATCTCCAATTGTCGATACATCAGAAAAAGTGGAATGGTAACGACAACAGGGGGAAGCATACGAGTGCTTAAGATGAAAAAGAGTAAATCGCTTTCGCCTTTTATACTGAAACGGCTAAAGGAATAAGCAGCGAACACTCCCAACACCACAGAGGCGATGGTTGATACCCCGGCAATAATAAGTGAGTTGCGCAACCGGAATACATAATCACTCGGCCCGAGGATTTCCTGTCCATTATCCAATGCAACTTGTTCAAAGACGGACAGGTCTCCTCCTTTTGCTAACTCACGTAATTCTTCAGCGCGAGCGGGGCCGGCTTGAGCGCGCTCAGTTAGCAGGAATACAAAACCCTCTAAAGTTGGAGCAAAGAAGTGGCGTTCAATGCTACCCTCGCGGGTTTCCCGCCATTCATCATTGGCAGCAACACGAAGCTCATCCCCATTCGCCACCGGAATCATGCTAGGTGGGACAGAGACAACAGCGTTCCGGGATTTGAAAGCCGTAATCCCCATAGCTAAGACAGGGACCAGAGTAATAATGGTGAAAAGGATAACGACAGCAGCACGTATTGACCTTGTCAGACGAGCAACGGGGTGAATTTTATCAACTCTCGTACTTATGGTAACCGGAGTACGTGGACCAGTTTCTTTAAAATTTGCCATGGTTATTCGCCTTTCATCTGGTTCAAGTACTTAATATAAAGGTTACTGATCGAAATGATAATAATCAGAACAATATATGCCAATGCGCTGGATAGGCTGGTATCCCACTCAGTGAAAGCCCTCCGGTACAGATTGACGGCGACCAACTCCGTTTGAACGCCGGGGCCACCTCCAGTCATTCCCATTACCAAATCAAATGATTTAAAAGCTTCAATTGTTCGGAAAAGTACCGCTATCAATAGCAATGGGGCTACCTGGGGCAGCGTAATACGCCAAAATTGAAACCAGGGACTCGCCCGATCAATCGCAGCTGCCTCGTAAAGATAATCGGGGATGGCCTTCAGTCCAGACAACGCCAGCAGCATTACGAACGGGCTCCACATCCATACATCCACCAGCACAACTGACCATAACGCCAATCCTGGAAATGGATCTCTGCCGATTCGACTGGCCAACCAATCTGGAGCAATTGAAGGGTCTGTGAGACCTACCAAAAAGTTTAAGTATCCGAAGGTGGGGTTATACATTAGTTTCCAGAATAATCCAACCACGACTGGTGAGAGCATCATTGGGATCAGAATCAGGGTAGTGACAATGCCACTGCCTTTAAATTTTTCCCTTACCAACATGGCGAGGCTAAAACCAAGCAGCGTCTGTAAGATGACAGAGAGAAATGCAAAGCGACCCGTTGTAGCGAAATATTCCCACAAAGCCTCATTATTGAGAACTTCAGCAAAATTTGCAAAGCCGACCCAGGATGGAGCTGTACGGCCAATGGCAGAGTAATCAGTAAAACTCAGATAAAGACTATAAAACAATGGAAAAACATTCATCAAAATAAGCAGAATCAATGTAGGCCATATAAATAGATTCTGTATCGCCCGGTCGCTCAACCGGTTACGGCGCTGCCCTGATATAGCTGGTGCATTGGTAGAGGACATAAGAGGCCTTCTTTCGATATCCTTGGTATTCGTGCTGGAGAGGCGATCTCGCCGCCTCTCCAGCAGCAGGTAGACAACTGAAGGCTTTATTTCGCCTTCAGCGTTTAGGGATGACTTTTACTAAGGAAGGAAACCAGCCTCTTGCAAGATCGTGGTGTGCTCGGCAGCGATGGCATCCATCACCTCCTGGGCAGAACCTTGACCTTCGATAACAAAAGCACCGAATTTACGGTTGGCAGACTGCAGGAGCGGATCGTAGACTGGAACATTCCAGAAGTCTTTAACTATTGTCATCGTTTCGGCAAAGGCCGGGTTGAATGGAGTAGCGTTCAGGAATGTGTCGGATTCAAGGACGTTGGCATTACAGGTGTAACCACCCAACGCAGCCCATTCAAGCTGGGTTTCTTCCTGAGCAAACCATTCGATGAAGTCCAGCGAAGCCTGTTTGCGCTCATCACTAATGTAGTTGATGACGGAGATGCCTTGGCCACCCAACGCCGCGCCGCGGTCCCCGTAGGGGCCAGCTGGGTTGGCAAAGAAGCCTGTGCTTTCAGCATAGGGATTGACATCGGGGTTGGCAAGTGCCGGGAAGAAGGCGAAGAAGTTCATCGCCATAACGGACTGGCCGCTGATAAATGCATCGTTAGTCTCTGTGAAGAAGGCGGCGGCCATTCCCGGAGGCTGGCAGCAATCGGTCAGATCTTTGTAAGCCTGAAGGGCTTCCACGGCACGCTCATTGTTAACAACACCATCGACGACGTTGTTAGCATCTTTCCAGTCAGCACCCCAGGCGAACATGGTGTTCTCAACACCCATCACCATGGAGTCGTAGCCGTTCTGGCCATAGATAGCTACGCCATACAGACCATCCTCTGGACGGGTGAAGAACTTAGCGATGTCCATGAACTGAGCGTAGTCTTGGGGCACATCCAATGGGTAACCATATTCAGCTTCGAAAGCTGCCATTTCATCTGGATCCTCAAAGAGGTCCTTGCGATAGGCCCAGCCGTCAGCGTCACCTTCGGTGGGATAGGCCCAGTACGTGCCCGAGCCAGTCGGATACTCACCGTAATAGGTCAGCGTGGCAGGGGTAACTGTATCTGCGATACCGGTCGATGTCAGGAATTCAGTGATATCCACATAGTGACCGTTTTGCGAACCATCGCCCAACCACTGGCTATCACCGACAACCATATCCCAGGCGTCGCCGCCAGCGGCCATTTCGGTGAAGAAGCGAGTCTGGAATGAACCCCAAGGCTCCTGCACTATGTTTACCTTGATGCCAGTTTCGGCTTCATACATATTGCCGATCTGCTGCAGGTAGTCAGCCGGGTCCCATTGCGCCCAAAGAATATTTAATTCTGTGACGGCTGGTGCGTCAGCTGGTGCATCAGTTGGTGCGTCAGCTGGTGCATCGGCTGGTGCGTCAGCTGGTGCATCGGCTGGTGCTGCTGGAGCACAGGCGCCTAACACAAACACTACAAGCATAAAAATGTACAGTAGGGATTTCTTGTTTAGCATGGTTTCTCCTGATTCTTATTAATTTACATATGGACAAAATAGAGTGAAGCGAACTCGACAATTATTTTATATGTGTGGGGACCTCCTTTGTTTTTGAATTCATTTAGTCACTTGGAATATATGTGGAAACGTTAGGGCAATTGCACCGATGACGCCGGCCATATCCCCTAGTTGAGAATATTCGATGTGCAAATCACGTGTAGAAAGGGGATTGGCGCGTTGCAAAACAGCTTGTCGAATCGAAGAAAGCAGAGTAAATCCAATCTTGCTGACTTTGCCGCCAATAAAGATAACTTCGGGATTAAAAAACTCAACCAACCCTGCGAGAACCAACCCAATTCGTTTGCCGCTATCGCGTATGATTTCAATAGCGGCTGTATCTCCGCTTGCTGCTGCATCACCTACATCAACCGAAGATATTCTACCCTTGTTGTTTTTCAACCTCGTCGCGAGAAATAAACTGCGCCCGGCTTCTGCGGCTTCTTTGCCGTGTTCGGCAATTGGTGGCCCGGCAGCCACCGCTTCCAAACACCCCCGATTTCCGCAACGACACATTGTCCCATTATGTTCAGCTTCAATATGCCCAATATTTCCTGCCACCCCACTTGCACCGCGGTATATCTCCCCACTCGCAATGATACCTGACCCGATCCCGGTACCAATTTTAACCCAGATGAAATTTGTCAAGTCCTTCCCGCCGCCTGCTTGTAGCTCACCAAGTGCCATTATGTTTACATCATTATCGACTACAACGGTTGCATTTGGAAAAGTTTCAGCAACAAAATTCTTGATCGGAAAGTTTTCCCAGGTTGGCATAAGAGGTGGTGCAATTAGAATTCCCTTTGAAAATTCAACTGGGCCAGGAACCCCTACACCTACGGCCACAACCTGATCTGGATTCCCCCCTTGTCGTTCAAGCATTTGCTGAATTATTTCTGAGCAACGTCCTAAAACTACCTCGGCATTATTTCGCACATCGGCTGGCTCAGAAGAATGTTCTACTATATCCCCGCGGAAATTCGCCAAAGCAAGTTCAATGTGAGTGGCGCCAATATCATATCCGGCAATAAAACCATAGTCACCATTAATGCTTAACATTAGAGAGCGCCTACCACCTTGGGATTCGCCCTCGCCAACTTCTCTTATTATGTCGGACGCCAATAACTCATTGATAAAACCTGTCATACTGGCACGAGAGTATCCCACCATCTTTGCCAACTCAGTTCGTGATAATTGCCCAGCTACTCGTAAATGCTGGATAATTTGGGCTTCAATAAGATTCAGTGCTGGTTTAGTATTCATGAAGTAGATGCCAGAAAATGAAGCAGGTTCCGAATTGTTTTACGATTTATTTCATTTTATTTAACAAGTATGCTGAATTCTACAGGGTTGCCTTTGCATTGTCAAGCAAGGCGTGGCTTTTCAGAGACCATTCAAACCGATTGTGGCAACGAGTTCAAGGCTGAGTTCAGCCAAGCCGTGGATGCATATCGTGGTCGTCATCGTATCGCACGACCATACAAGTAGAACGAGCAGGCTTTCATCGAAAGCTTCATTCGCAGTTTGCGAAAGGAATGTTTAGGATGGGCAAAATACAAGGCTTCTCAAATCCCACAACTCGCCTTGCAGGTCGAAGATTGGTTACGGTATTATCATTACTAACGCACGCATATTTCCCTCAACATGCGCGGACCCTTACAACCCCAAGTGTGACATTTCCAATGTGTACATGGGGGTGACCGATGGTAGGCAGCAAAATGTGAGAGCGTAGTTCCCAGGTTTGTACTCGAACAACCTTTTGATCCGGGCTATGATCACACCAGTCAGCCAGATTCTCAACCAAGTTATCCAAAGCTGCGCGATGGGCGATCTGGAAAGGGTAATCATGTCCATCCTAAGCAGGCCAATAAACCATCAGGTGTGCTTCCATTTGTTGGGCGATATTTGTTGTGCGCTTGGCCAGATCAAGGGCTGCTTGACGAAGTTTTGGATCCAGATTGGTGAATTGACCAAATTTGAAACGAGGACCAATCCAAAGGTGCGGGCGAAACTGGACTATTTCCAAATTCAGGTCGTTGGCCAGGCTCTTCAAATCTTTGTAGTTAGCATCGGTCTTGGTGCATGAAGGATTGACAAAGGAGGCGTGAGCCTGTAAGTTTGGGTTTATGGCTAAACACACAAAAACATTAAAATATATTGCGGTATCAACCATTAATGCTTCAATACTGTCAGTGTTTTTATGTAGAGAAATATAACATCTTTCATAGAGGGGTTGTTTCAGCTCAAGTGTATAAAGAAAAACGATGGTCGCGGTGAAGCGCTCCCTCGTGTGCAGAATGTCATGAAGTGGCTGGCGAGATGTGCAAGAAGAAGGGCAGCGGATCCGGCGCAAACCAGGGTGGAAACTAGCACGAATCAGCGATCTACGAACGAAACAACGTACCCGACCCTCGCTGGCAGAACTTGCCAGCATAACAAGAAGGGTATTCCCCTGATTTACAAAACCAATGAGAAATTCTTCCTTGCCATATAAAAATATCTTTTCGATTAAGAGATAGTGGACTCTTGATCCATTGGGTGCAATATATCCACACGAGCAAGGATTTATGACCGCATTCAATTTTAAACGTGCTGATAAAAGCCACGAGGCCATTTATGATGTCTTTGTCTATCCACTATTTGAAGAAACCCCGTTGGGCTCATTACCTTTGGGTTATGAGCCCAACGAGACCAATGATGTAATGAAGCAATTCATCCCATCGTAAACTTCTGACAACAGCAGGAACACATCCAATTTGTCTTTTGTGGGCTACTGAAGTTGTCACAGGAAGAGGAATCCATTAAGTATATGGTCTGTAGTTTTGGAAAACCATTCAGTATATGTGACTGTTCCACGGTTGGTAATATACAGGATAAAGTGATGAACGTGGTAGACCTTTGGTATACCTTGCACAATACAACTTAAAGAATTATTGGAGAAAAACAAGCCTATTTTTTGCCGTTTAATGGGCAATATTGTATTCATCAAGGAACGGTTGAACAATAGAGTAATATAAAGGCATGAAAGCAAAACGCGTTTACTTTCCACCAACCAGTTGGCAACAGCGGAATCTGCTCTTTGAAACTTGGGAGCAGACTGGCAATGTTACAGCGTCTTGCCGAAAGGCACATATCGGGCGGACAACTTTTTACTACAGGAAGCCCCGTTTTGACAAAGATGGGTATGCTGGATTGGCAACTTACGAAAAAACTGGCGTACCCCAAGGGACGGGCTGTATAGCGGCTGAGGTCGAAAACAAAGTATTGGAACTGCATGACCAACACGCTGATTGGGGTAAACATCGTTTGGTGGATGAAATAGCCAAAACCAATAACTGGATTCCTTTGGTCAGCCCAAATACTGTGCGGCGAATCTTGGAAGATGCCGGGATGTGGAAGCCAGAGGAAAAGCGGGTTAGAAAAAAGTAGTTTTGATCCGGTGAGTCGGACGGCTGATGAGCCAGGTCAAGCGCTCAACGTTGATCTATGTTTTGTGCCTGTCAGCCATCTGGTAGATGTCAAACTGCCAGCGGTGAGCGGCTCATCTGGTCGCTTGGTAGTCGAACGATTGAAGGAACCAGATCAGGAGCCAGATTACCCTGGCAAGGCGTTTGCGAATCCGGAACTGGATTATGTTGAGGCAGTTCAGGCTTTCGTGAAGGCCTCGCAACTGCTTTTTGGTCCAAGCCTCAAGGCAGCCGCCGTTGAAAAACCATCTCTACGGGGTGAACTCCAACGATTGCGCCAAGAAGAGACTCTGCTATGCATCGAGCGGCGCAACACCCGCAAACGCCGCGAACTGGAAGATGCGGCTTGGCGAGTGACTTGGCAGCGACACCGCACTGAAAAAACATCTACGGAAGAGATTGCGAAACCCAAACTGCGCGCCCGTTGGGGTTCCCGCAAAGTGGAAGAAGAACAACGGCAAAACTTGCGTAAACAACATCGTCAACAGTCCCAGCCACGCCAACAGGAAGACCAACAGTGGCGCTTGAACAGAAACACTTTGCGAGAACAATTGACCTTGTTGCCAATTGTCACGGATTGGATTGCGGTTTTGGTGGTTACCGATAATTGTACGCGACAGTGTTTAGGATTACCCCTTTTCGTTGCTGGCGCGCATGTCACTTCCGAAATGGTTGCGCTGGCTTTACAAACTTTGTTACCAACCGATTTGCGACGAAGGAGCAGTCACTTCGCAGTTCCTGATTTCTGATCGTGGCATACACTTTACTGCGGATGCGTTTCAGCGGTTAGCCAAAGAGTCTGAATTTGTCCCCGTTGTCGTTGCTCGTCATCGCCCACAGTCAAATGGAATTGTGGAACGTTTCATCCGCACGCTCAAGGAGTGGCTGGCTGATAAAGCCTGGCAATCGGATCAGGAATTATTGGATTTTTTACGCCTGTTTTTGTCGGAATATAACGACCGTCCGCATCAGGGTTTACCCATTCCCGGGCTATCTCCCAATGAATATGCCAATCGCATCTGGGTTTTGTAGTGTTCAAGCCTTTCCTGATGAATACACCTTTTTATCGATTTTTGCGTCAAAATGGACATATTTGAGGTATTGAGTGAAGAGTCTTCTTTCTCTTAACCAGTGGGTTCAGAGTTCGAGTCTCTAGTCATAGATTCGGGATATTATCCTTTGCAGGTAACAATTCAGGGATGGCTATGATTTCGTTGGACTTGTCAGCCACTTTGGTTTGTCCCAAAATAAGTTGGTTTTGGGTTGCCCAAGCGCTCACCATGTAAATCGCCGCTTTTCCACCCTCCCGATCGTGCGAACGGCGCAATTGCTTGCCATCCACCGCACTGACTTGTCCCGCTGTCAACATTTCAATCGCTCGCACCCATTCAATAAAGCGCTTTTGAAACTCTTCGGGCTTGATCTTCGCAAATACACGCCCAAACGTGTCGTGCGATGGAATACCCTTTGGCAGCTTCAAAAACGGTTTCAGCCAGTCTTTCTTGCTTTTGCCAAACAACTCTACATCACTCCAGCCTTCCGCTCCACAAATCACCGCCAATATGGCAATGATCAGGATTTCTAGAAAAATGTGGGTCTTGGCATTTCCCGTCCGTGGGTCTTGCAGCTCTCCAAAGTGCTTGAGAATACTTCCAACTGGTTGTTTTTCCATCGCAGCGAGACTCCCTTTTGTTCTCTGCGATTACCCTAGCCAGAGGCATTAATGTGGCCCAAAACGGGTTAAAATGGGGTTTCAGATCAAAACAATGTTTCCTTTTGGATGGATTTGATCGTAGCAATTTGATACCAGTCAGAGGAAATAAAGCAGGAAATCAACGTAACAGGTTATTCGACTTCTCCGAACATCGACAGGGAGATTGATTATTTTATGAATGCAAGAAAACGGCAAGCTGGCTTCAACTTTTCGAAAATTTTGGGATTTTTCAGTTCCTTTTCTTCAATGCGTTTCCAGCTCTATGCACTCATCTGGTTGTTGTCATTACTTCTGCTGGGCTCGATCTCATCCACGGCGATATCTATTTGGGATCATACCGGGGAAGAGGCGCAGGTTGAAATCGTCTATCATCAGCAAACCCTTCTGTTGCAAATGGCATGGCTGGCGTTCAATCAGCCTGGGGATAATATCGACCTGGAAAATTTAGCCATAGCCTTCGAGAGGAATTTGTCTGCCTTGAATAATGGAGGTATTGGGGTGACTTCCGAAGGTGCAGATCTGGCGGTCTCATCGCCCCAGAATGAACTTGTGCGGGAACAACTGGCAAAAATTTCCAAGGAATGGATTATCTATCGCTCTCAATTGGCTGAGCTCGTTGCGCTTTCCGATGAGGCCACTTCCAAAGAGCTACAGGCTGATATCGTGCGAAACCAATATTCTCTGCTGATTCAACAATATGGCGAACTTAATGCCATATTGGAGAGGCACATAGCAAACGACCATGACCAATTACTTGTTTTTGAAACTGTCTATTTATTGATTGCAGTGCCCCTGGTAATTTGGGGAGGGGATATCATCCGGCGGAGAATTGTCAGACCTTTGTTAAATTTACAAGAGGCAGCAATACGCTTCGGAAATGGCGATTTATCAATTTCAGTTCAATCGAAAAGAAAAGATGAGATGGGTGATTTGGTAGATGCTTTCGAGAAGATGCGCTCGGAAATTTTCAAAAACAAGACCCTGTTGGAGAACCAGGTTGCTGTACGTACACATGAACTATCTGTAGCATTCGAATTCAGTCAGGAAATCGTCGGACAGCTCGATTTTGAAAGCTTGTTGGCTATGATCACAAAAAAGGCTTCTGTCCTGATGCGTGCTGAGCGTGCTTTCTTATGTTTGCCAAACCCCAGGGATAACACAGTGGAAATGTACGCTGATATATCCGGCATTCGCAAAGGCAACAAACCGCGACAACAGGTGGAGTTGGTTCAGGAGGTTGCCATAGATGGAAAGGCGGTCATTGCAATGGTGCCTGATTATGCCTGCAAATTCATCCAGTCTGAATCATCGAAGCAATGCATTTCTGTCCCTTTGCGTTCTGGCGACCGGATCATTGGGGCGATTTGCGCCTTGCGAGATAGATCAGATATGATTGATGAAAACGAGAAGCAGGCATTCACACTGCTTGCAAACTCGGCCGCTATTGCAATCGAAAACGTGAGATTGATTAATGTACAGGAACAACAAGCCCGGCAAAACGCTGTTTCGCTTGAGCGCCAGCGTCTGGCTTCTGAACTTCATGACAATTTGATACAGATGT
>CAYTDB010000044.1:0-24574 GCA_964436455.1 uncultured Anaerolinea sp.
TTCTCGCTCGCTTCACACCGTTTCTCGTGTTTCATTTGGATAAAGTCTAGCTAAGGGATCAAGTGCCCCGCTTCTTTTTCCGCTGGATCTGATCGGCAGACAGATCCAGACGAAGCTGCCGGTTGCTGATCAACTTGAGCAGGACCCGCACCCGCTCCGCTCCCGAGAGGCTCATATCGAAGATCGCCTCATGCCCGGCAAAGGGTCCTTCCTGAATCGTGACCAAATCACCCTTGTTCAATCCCTGAAGAGAGGAGAGTGCCTTGTCGGAGGCATTCACCTCCGCCACGCGCTTTTGAATGGCATGGATCAAACTGTCTGGAACGGCAGCTGGCATGCCGTCGAACGAAACCAACCCGGAGGCCCCCGGAACCCAATGCAGGGAGGACGCGCTGATCTGCTCCAGGTCCGCATGGACAAAGAGATATCCCGGGAAGTACGGGCGAACCTTGCGGGCGCGCGGATTCACCGTCCGCACACGGATGCGCGGGAAAAAGACCTCCACGCCCAGGGCTTCACACTGCCTGGCCAGAAAGTCCTCCTTATTCGGTTTACTGCGCATGGCATACCAAAGAATAGCCAACTTGATTTCTCCTCATGGACAGATCAATTTTTCACATGATCATATTGCTATTCATCATTTTAATTCCCGCCAACCAGAGAGCTGGGCTGTTACTTATTTGTGAGAGGGTACTTTCACAATGTTGCAATTTTATGAAAACAAATATATTACATGAGAATGATTATCAGCAAGCTCTCGAAGTATACGGTTGAAAATATGATGGCAATATTTTTAAAATTTGTTGCTTTCCTAATCTTTTATTTATCCACTACTAACAATAGACCAGCCTCCCTGCTGATTAGTATTATGTTATCCAACAAGCAACCAGGGTTTTACTCAGATATTCCCCTTCACGACGATAACTACAGGAGACTGTTACATATCAATAATATTACAATTGTATTCGTTTGTCTACATTAATTATGCATAGATTGTCAGAATTTCATTCACGGAATGTTCGGAAACCGGTCCTCGTTCCCTAGCTGGTTCGTGTCCAGGAAATCCCCTTGGCGGAGCAGTGTGGCGTGTTTTTTCGGCTAAATTCAAGGTTTTCGCACTCGAAAAGTACGGCACTGGCGTATTTCTTGGACAGACACTAGCTGCTATGAAAGTGTTCGGCAGGTGCTGGAAGAGCGCGGTGAAATTCGATACGTGTCTAGGTCCAACCCGCCATGGATCGAAATCACCGGGCAGGGAACTTTAATTGCGGAACGAAGCTGTGTCACAGTTTTACCAAAACTTTTGCTTGACGCTTCACATAGCGCGGTGGTATCCTTGCGCCTAATGTTCAGACAATTCGCTCTTGATAACAATACTGCCAATAACACTCGTACCAATATTTGGGATATGGGGCATTGGTGGTTGTCAGGTGAACAGCGAAAAGTTCATACTCACTAGGTACACCAAGCGCCCCGAAATTCTCGGGGCGCTTTTCTTAATCCAAGTTATCCTAAAGGTTTTGGAAACCTTTGGGATCTGATACAAGGAGAAATCATCATGTCCATTTCCAACTCCACCCCTGTTTTCGCCGTTGACGAATCGAACCTCGTGCCTGTCAGTGACCATCTCAAGCAGATGATGGACATCCCGCCCTCCCGTATGTTCCTCATCAATAAGTCGTTGAAAGTTTACAAGGAAAAGTATCCTGACGCAAAACTCTTCGATGCTTCACAAGGCGACGGAGGCGCTTCCCTGCCTGGGACCCCGAAACCGATCCTCGAACGTGCGCTTCAACTCCAACTGGAGCATGGTACGGCTTACGATATGCCGTTCGGCACCGAAGCCTATCGCAAATCCGTGATCGAGCAATATTGGAAGTTGGATCCATCTTCAGGCTGGGGACCCGCCAACGTACTCGGCACCGCGGGCGGACGCGACGCCCTCGTCAAAACCTATCAAGCCATGTTGGCACTCGGGCATGGACGTCAGGGCGACCTCATCATGGTCTCGCGCGTTCCGTGGATCTCCTACAACTGGGGACCGTACGGAGTCGGTGCGAATGTCCTTTGGGCACCAGGCGATCCCGCTGAAGGTTGGGCATATTCTGAAGATGCGATTCGTGAGTCCGTGAAATTTGCCGAATCAAAGGAACGCAAGATCGCAGGACTCGTCATCACCAATCCTGATAACCCCACGGGCAACACCATTCCCGCAGAGAAACAAGTCTCCCTTGCCAAAGCCGCCTTGGAAGCAGGCGTCGCCTTCGTTCTCTTTGACTGGATGTATCACTACGTGACCGACGAATCCCCCATGGACTTGAACTCCTTCCTCAAGCACTTCACCCCCGAAGAACGCAAACGGATCATGTTCCTCGATGGCTTGACCAAGTCACTCGGCGCGTCCAACATCCGTAACTGCCACCTCATCGCGGACGAAGCCGTCATTAAGTTCATCACCGCGCGTTCATCACACGGAGTCATCCCTTCGTTCTATTCACTTGCTGTTGCAATGGCTGCCTACGAACTGGGATTCAGCGAAGCCGTCAAACCCATCGTCGAGCCGACCAACGCCAGCCGCGTTGTATTGAAGAAACTGCTCGCCGAAAGCGGACTGCAGCACATTATCGGCAAAGGCTATTATGCCTTCATGAACGTCGGCGAATTCATCAAAGCAAAAGGCTGGGAAGACAGCGAACCCCTCGGACAATACCTCGCTGAAAATCACGGCGTTGCCATTGTCCCTGGCGCGTTCTTCTCCCCCTTCGGCGGTGAATGGATCCGATTCTCGTATGCCACGCCCGTAGAACGAACCGAAGGCGCGTTCAAGAGGTTGATGGAAGGTTTGGAGAGTTTGAAGAAGTAGAAATGAAAGAAGAAAGAGAAAAGAATTGAATCTTTCCTCTTTTAGAATTCGCAACTGCCTGTGGCTATTCGATAAATGACAAAACTGCTTCTAGAACCTGCTCAAGTTCCACTGGCGGATTCGCTTTGATATTCTTCCCCAAGTGCAACTGGTCGGGATGTGTGGAGATTTGTCCCACCTTGCAGGCATTTAATTGGCAGGTGACTGTACGTGAAAACGATATTTCATTCTTTTGAACTCTGGCTCTGTGACAACATATTCAGCAAGTATGAAGTATATACCCGCCATTCAGTGTAAGCACCCCTCGGATGTAACACTCCTCTTCCGAGATATCGTCAAAGGAGATGTCGGTTTGGATGACATGTAGCGCGGCAAGGACCGCCTTCCGAACACTGGCATAATACTCACGGGATTTCACACAGAAACTCCCGAAAGGATTTCATACCGTTCACGCCATAAATTCAAACCGCGTGATGCGGCATACCAATCGAAGAATTCCTGCTCATCGCCGAGTTTGCCCGCGTCGAACTGCTCCATGGATTTCGCTGATGTCATTTTATACTTCTGCTCGAACTTCTTGCAAATGCCCCCATAATGCTCAAATCGCTGACGGGCATTCAAAGCGGCACGGTTCAACGCAAAAGAGACAGCATTACGGATACTGCCTTTTTCATATCGAGACGAATTGGTTTTTACTGAAAGGTTCATGACATACCTCTTCTAACAAAAATTTTAGCATAAACCACTTTCTACTTTCCACTCTCTTTCTAACTTCACATACCTCGACATCAGGACTTATCCATGTCTCCTCAACAATTCGCCGACAAATACAAGCTCGCCATCGAAGAAGCCATCAAGGAAAAACCGGGGGGCGGACTCAACGGCTTCGAGCAGGAATGGAATCTTCTGGATGAAGAACTGCGCCCACTGCTCACCGTGGGCGCAGGACCCAGCCAGCAATCCTTTGTGGATTATCTCCGCGCGGAATGTGTCCCACCATGGCAGGCGCAGTTCAGCCAACTTGAAGTCTTCCATTGGATGATCGAGTGGGCTACGCGTCCGTATTACACGCCGCGCGGTGCGATCTATGAAGCGCGGCTTCATGAAGCGTCACTTATCAACGCGCTGCATCGTGCGGGAGTCAACTTTGGCGAACGCTTGCATTACTGGCATGGCAATCTGCTGTCGATTACCGATATCGGTCATCACTCACTGCCTGGCAAATGGGCGTTCGCCAAACGCCGCTATCTCGAAAAATGCGTCGACCTCTACGGCGAAACCCTCGCCACCACGGGTATCCACAGCAACCTCTCGCTCCCTGATCCGCTCTTCGCGTGGGACTTCATGCACCGCCCCGCCAACGAACGCGGCGACATGCACCTCGACGAATTCAAGTCTGAGTTCTACATTACCGCCACCCGACTCATGCGTGCGTTCGCGACGCTTTTCGTGGCGACCACGTCTTCCACGCCGATGCAGGCTCAGGTCCGTGCAGGACGCGCTGCTGTCGCGCTCACAGAATTCGATTCGGTGCGCAACCTCACGTTCCCGAATCCGCCATCCATCGATCTTCCCGACCTCTATCGTTCGTACAACGACTATCTGCAAATCTCTTATGACCTTGTGCGTCGCGGAGTCCGTTTTGGGAATAACAACTGGACTCCCGTCCGCGCCCGAAGTTTTGCCGAGCCTGTTGAGCGAATCATTTCAACGACAAGCGAACAGCTCGCTTCTCTCTACGCTCGAGGCTTGTTTGCCGCAGGTGAAGCTACGCCGCCCGATGAGATGGCTCTGCAAATCGAAAAGCAAAACCTGATGGCGCGCATCAACCTGCCGATGGGACGTGTGGAGGTGCGCACTGACGAAGGCGGACATTCGCTGGACCTGGACATCGCCAACCTGACGTTCAAGCACCTGCTGCTGCTTCGCATCTATTCGGACCCGATATTTGCCCGCGGCTTCCGATATGATCGTGAGGACATCACCCGCGCGCGCGCCAATGAGGTCAACGCTGCAAAATATGGTTTGCGCGCCGAGATCGATAACCCGCTGACAGGCAAACCCGTTTCTGTGCGTGCCTTCCTCAAATGGACGCTCAACGAGATCAAACCGCTCGCCCTGTCCTTGAACCTGTGGGATGACCTGTATCCGCTGGTCGAAATGTCTGAAGGCGGACGCAACACTTCAGAAAAGATTCGCGCACGTTTGCAACTGGAACTTGGCGCCAACGACGAAGTGCCAATGACCGTGTTGAAGGAATTATTCTACGAACACGAAGCAGCCGTCAAAGCTGACGTGGAGCGCATCACCACCGATTATGTTGCGCTTGGCAGTGACGCATCCAAGATCGGTGAATACATCCAACGCTCACGCGACGTTGTGAGACAAATCCCAACCGCCCCCATTCGATTCAGACCAAGGACTCAGATCATGACCGAAACATCCTACCCCGATAAGACCAGTGAAATTCTCGATCTCGCCCAACAATTGATCCGCATTCCGTCTGTGACAGCATCGCCCAATGAACGATTGGACGAAGTCCATCGTGCTGGTTCTTTGATCGATGATTACCTGCGTAATGCAGGTCTTGAAACAAAGTTTTTTGATGGAAAATATCCAGCGGTGTATGCAAAATTCCCGAACACCACGAAAGCCAACCCTGTGCTGCTGACAGGTCACTTTGATGTCGTCGAACCCGAGCCCGACGATTCTCAATTCACTCCGCGCATCGAAGGCGATTACCTGCACGGTCGCGGAGCCGCGGACATGAAGACCGTCGTCGCAACCTATCTTGTCTGGATGAAGGATGCGATGAAAGCAGGTGCGCCTTATCCTGCCATCGCCTTGCTGTTGGTCGGCAATGAAGAGAACGGAGAAGCCGAAGCATGGGGCACACCGCATGTATTAAAGGAATTAAATCTAACCCCATCCCTCTTCATCGCAGGCGAACGCACGGGCGAAAAAGGGACAGAACTCTTTGGCGAGATCTGCGTGGAAAATCGCGGTGTGATGCGCTTTGATGTGATCGCACGCGGGGCGAAAGGTCACAGCGGCGTGGCAGGCACAGGAGACTTGAGCGAGAAGCTTATCTCTGCACGTATGGCATTGAGCGAGATCTTCGCCAAACATCTGACTTTGAAATCTGAGGATGGCTGGCAATCACAGGCGAAATTCCCATTCATCAATGTGGGGACGCCTGGCGTGTATAACATCACTGCCGCGGAAGGTGTTTTAGGTGTTGAGATTCGTCCCATCCCGCAGGATGATGTTGTCGCTTTGAAATCTGCAGTTGAGGCATATTGCGCCGAAAACGGACTGGAAGCCAAATTCTCCGTCATGGAAAATGGCGTGGCATGTGACCCCAATAATCCAGCGTTGAAAGCGTTGATCGAAGCGGTGAAAAATGCTGGCGAACCTGAGCCGCGAATCGGCAAGAAACTCCCAGGCACCAGTGCGCGATTCGCTCCGGGAGGGCAGGCAGTCGTGTGGGGACAGTCGGGAGTCGCCCCCCATGCAAAGAACGAGGCACACTACATCCCCAGCATCGAGCCGTATTACAAGTCACTCAATGAGTTGGCAAAATCATGGAAATAAAAATGGATTGCAGGTCACGCTGTCACGTTTGCGAAGTCCCCGAAAAGGGGAGGGCGACCTACCTATTTAACGACTGAACCAGAAAGGCGTAAATATCTGTGAGTTCCTCGATGAGGATCGCGGTGGGTTTGCCGAAGCCGTGACCTGCCTTGGTCTGGATGCGGATCAGCGTGGGAGCGTCTCCGCTTTGGCAGGCTTGCAGGCGCGCGGCAAACTTGAAAGAGTGACCG
Source organism: uncultured Anaerolinea sp. (assembly GCA_964436455.1). Taxonomy (GTDB): domain Bacteria; phylum Chloroflexota; class Anaerolineae; order Anaerolineales; family Villigracilaceae; genus Defluviilinea. The sequence goes on from CAYTDB010000044.1 coordinate 6,688, forward strand.
GGCACCACGCGGTCATCGTGGTCTGCAGTGGTGACCAGGGTGGCAGGGTAGGACGTCCCTGGCTTGAGGTTGTGATACGGGGAATACGCATATAGCGTTTTGAATTGTTCCGGGTCGTCGGGGGAGCCATAGTCACTGACCCATGCCCAGCCGATGGTGAATTTGTGGAAGCGGAGCATATCCATCACGCCGACCTGTGGGATGCAAGCACCAAACAGGTCGGGGCTCTGTGTCATACAGGCACCGACGAGCAAACCTCCATTGGAGCCTCCCGCAATTGCCAGTTTCGGTGTGGAGGTGATATTCTCCGCGATCAACCATTCGGCACACGAAATGAAATCATCAAAGACATTTTGCTTTTTATCGAGCATGCCGCCTTGATGCCATTCCTCGCCGTATTCTCCGCCGCCGCGCATATTGGCGGACGCGTACACGCCGCCGAGTTCCAGCCAGACCAGACGACTGACTGCAAAGGCAGGCATGGTTGAGATGTTGAACCCGCCGTAGCCGTATAGAAGTGTTGGATTCTGCCCATCGCGTTCGAGTCCTTTTTTGTGGGTGAGATACATCGGGACCTTGGTACCGTCCTTGCTTGGGACGAAGACCTGACTGGTTTCATACGCGGATGGGTCAAAATCCAATTCGGGAGAATAGATGGGGTCGGCAGAACGCGTCGCGAAGTTGTAGCGGTATACCGTTGTCGGGTAGAGAAAGGATTGGAAGGTAAAAAACAACTCGTTATCTTTGCGTGAAGCGTGAATCCCCAAGTCGTTGATCTGTACGACCGATCCAAGCGCGGGGAAGGGAATCTCCCCATCGGGCGAGCCATCCAGTTTGAATAAACGCAAAACGTGATGCGCATCTTCGTTGTAAAGGGCGGCGAACTGGTCGTTCGCCATGACCACGCCTTCAAGCACGGATTTGCTCTCTGGGATAAGGGTCTGCCAATTTTCCTTTTGCGGACTCGCCACATCAATGGCGATCAGTTTGCCGCGCGGCGCATCGAGATTGGTGAAGAAGTAAAACGTTGTGCCGTCGCTGCCAACCAGCTGATAGGTTGCCTCCAGATCGGAGATGAGTTCGACGAATTGGTTCCCGCCCTGCAGGTCGAGATAGAAGAAGCGGTTGCGGACATCGGTGCCCTGCCAGACAACTAGAGCATGATAGCGACCCTCGTCGGTGATGACAGATTGAAAACCCCATTCCTTATTATCGGGTCGTTTATAGATCAGTTTGTCTTCATCCTGGGACGTGTTCAACTTGTGGAAGAAAACCTTCTGGTTGTAATTCGCGCTTTGAAATTCGCCGCCTTCCACAGGCGCATCATAACGGGAGTAAAAGAAACCTGACCCATCGGGCAGCCATGCCGCTTCGCTGAACTTGCTCCATTCGATGACATCCTCGAGGTCTTTTCCCGTTTCCACACTGCGGACTCGCCACATGAGCCAATCGGACCCGCTGGCGGAGGTGGCGTACGCAAGCCAGTTCCCATCTTTGCTGAAAGCGAAACTCGTCAATGCGACCGTGCCATCTTCCGAAAGAGTATTGGGATCAAGAAGTACGCGCGGCTCGGACGTGAGCGATTCCATCACATACAACACATTCTGATTCTGCAAGCCGCTGTTGCGTTCCTGAAAGTGCCACTTCCCTTTTTTATTCGGAGCCCAGGCTTTGGCAAAATCCCAAAGTTCGGTCATGCGCTTTTTGATGGTCTCGCGCCGGGGAATCTTTTCGAGAATGGAAAAGGTCAGTTCGTTCTGCTGCTTGATCCATTCCAGCGTTTCGGGCGAATCGACATCCTCCAACCAGCGGTAGGGATCTGCAACGGTCGTGCCATGATAGACATCGGTTTGGTCAACGGTTTGGGTGTGTGGATAATTCGGTTTCATGTGTCTCTCGCATGTTGATTTATATCGAAATTTTACTACCCAAGGCGGGTTTAATCATACAATCGACTCATACCCCCAATTAAAGACACCAACAACGTGATGCAAACCTGAAGGATTATTCCCTCACCCACGTGGACGGTACAACAAAGTGACCATCTCGTATCACTGGATGTGCTGCCAATGCCTGTGCCATATCATCCCGATGCTGATCCGACAACTTGAAATCGCGACCTGCGAGAATTTCCTGTGCAATGGGTGAGTCTGCCTGCGAGTCGCGCTCCAATGACTTAAAAACTGCCTCCATATTCACGTTGGAAAGCCCACAGTATTCGATGATCTTCTTCACGGCTTCTTCACGCGCAGTTTTTATATCATCAAAGCGGAACGCCATAAAAGGGACCCCTTTATCATGCAATTCCAAATACCTCTCCATTACAGCAAGCCATGTTTGTGTACCTAAACTCGCGATTGACAAAAGCGGACCGTTCTCACTTACATGCCTGGCAATGGCAGGGACCAGGGTACTGAACCATCCTTGAAACATCGTACGAGTCTCCACCGAATCCGCGTTTTCAACAAAAGCCCGTCCCGCGGATTGCATCCATGATGCCGCGTCACGGTAGAGAAAAATGTTTTTTGAATTGGGGAAATGCTCATAAAGCAGATCACCCAACTCGATGCTGAAACTCCGGAATTTGACCGCCCACGCAATGGGATTTGGGATCTGCTCAGTGGGCTTGCACTGCAATTTCATACAGCTGTTCACCAAAGCGCTGATCTCCGATTTGTTGCTCCCGCCAAAGTCACGGAAAACGACCAGTTGTGTAAAAACATCCGGCTCGGAAATACCGACAACCCCATCCACAGCGTTGAGTGCAGCACCTACTAATGTTGAGCCCGCGCGTCCCACTGAATAGACAAAGATTAAGCGATGGCTGTCCAGCTTAATCCCCTTTGCCAGTTCATGGAGCGTGTCATACGAAACACCATATAAATTGACCGCGCTCTCGTATTGCGCATGATAGAAGAACGGAGCCTGTGACAAATCCACACCGGGTGTATTCTCAACAAACAAGGCGCGTTGATTGGCGTGATCGAGACAATACAAGGTGATTCGCGGGTTTGTCAGAATGATTTGGGGATCAATAACATCCCCAACCTCAAACCCAAAATCGTACGGGTCTGCAGGTGAAAATGGATCCTGTCGTTTTCTTTCTTTGATCACCAGGAAATTCGCAGACATCGGTTCCTCCTCTTTCCAGCCTCTGCCAGCAATTCGGCATTATTATCCGCCTTATTGCAAATAACCCATACGCTTGATATTCGTTACTATTTTTATCTAAAAACATTGCATTAAGTTGACTGCAGTATTCCATAAACCCAGGTGGATTTGGTGGGATAATTGATCTGCCCACTTAATGGCTTCAGGGTTGTTTTGCAAAGAATACTGAATTCTGGATACCACGCACCCAAGGAGTTTCCATGGACCCAATCATCTCTTTCGGTATCTCGTTCATCACGGCATTTCAGTCAATTGGCACATGGCTGGAAGCACCCATGAAGTTCTTTTCCTTCCTTAACTCGGAAAACTTCATTCTGATCTTCATGCCATTGCTCTATTGGTCCGTTGACGCGGCACTTGGATTACGCGTATGGTTCATCTTCCTTGCCGGCGCCGGCCTGAGCCAGTATTTCAAGATACCCATACATGGACCACGTCCGTATTGGGTGAGCACGGATGTCCGTGCCTTTGCTTCAGAAACCAGCTTCGGTGTTCCTTCTGGACATGCGGAAATCGCAACCGGGTTATGGGGGATGATCGCGGCGTACTATCGGAAAACCTGGATTTGGGTCGCTGCCGTTTTGCTGATCTCTTTCATCGGCATCTCACGGCTTTATCTCGGAGTCCATTTTCCGCACGATGTATTGGTCGGTTGGGCACTGGGTTTCCTGACCCTGTGGGCTTTTGTCAAATTCTGGGAACCGGTGGAAGCGCGTGTAAAGAAGATGTCCTTTTTGAGTCAGATCGGGCTGGCTTTTTCTGTTTCGCTCTTGATGGTTTTACTCGGTGCTTTATTGGTCTTCCTCTCGCGAAATTTTGTGCTGCCCCCCGAATGGATCGCCAATGCCGCACAGGCTGGTGCCGAAGCACCAGATCCATTTTCATACTCAATGGAACTCTTGATCCTCTCGGCAGGAATATTGTTCGGGTCATGTATGGGTCTTGCCTGGATGGCGTCTCGCGGCGGTTTCAGTGCCAGGGGTCCGTTGTGGAAGCGTGCGGCACGCTATGGAGTTGGTTTGATCGGTCTCCTGATCCTATATGCAGGGCTAAAGTCAGTCTTTCCTTCCGGTGACACGTTCGTACCGTACCTATTCCGCTACATCCGCTATGCCGTTTTGGGGTTCTGGGTTTCTGGCGGAGCGCCGTGGATCTTTGCAAAAATGAATTTGACCGAAAGCAGCTAAGACCCTTCCACATCAAAATATATTAACAGGAACGGACGCGAAATCGCGTCCGTTCCTGTTATATGACATTTGTTATATAAACTCACGCGGATTTGGTCGTACAATTAATCCATGCCAAATCTGACCCGCGACGAACTCCAAACGATCCTCACACAGGCAGAAGACTCGTTTCCCCACGCCCGTGATGTGTGCAGTACCTGCGAGTGTTTTCTCGGCTATCTTGCCAAGCTCCGCATAGACTCCGACTCAGCAGACAAAGATCTGTTCTTGCTTTTCAAAGTTGACCGAAAGGACATGCACCACTGTCTCGGCTGCGATCCCTGCCCGCCAGGGGATTTGTATGCGGAGTACATCAAAAAGAAGAATCAGGTGGAGGAGTTCAATTCTGCGCACTTTCAGTTATAAATTAATCCTTGTTGCATGTATTTCTAACTTCCTGCCAATCAACAGTACAGATCGAAATTAACCAACCGATTTACGATCAACATCATCTCCAAAAGCATCAACAACTACACCTGCGATCAAAACTCAATGGGCGGTGATAGATATTGAGGAAAATCAGTTGATTGAGATTGGTGTTGCAAACATCAATCACTTTAGACCCATTCAACCAAATCCGTGGCGACCTTTTGATGAATAAGCAGATGAAATACCATCCATTTATTATTTCAACCAATTTTCATGACATTTGTTACAGACTCAAAAAATTAAATAAGTCGTAAAATCAAATAGTCATTGGAGACCGAATGGCAACACACAGGGGCACACGCCAGGCTCGCTACCCAAGATTTGACATCCATCAAATTCTAGGAGAACAAATGACCACGAAGTACCCCCCCGAACCGTTTCGAATTAAAGTAACAGAGCCTATTCGTTTGATTCCGCGTGAAGAACGCGAGGCCAAACTCAAAGAGGCGGGCTACAACCTCTTTGCCCTCAAAGCCGAAGATATCTTCATCGACCTGTTGACCGACTCAGGCACAGGCGCGATGAGTCAGGAGCAATGGGCGGCGCTCATGCGCGGCGACGAGTCCTATGCGGGCGCGCGCTCGTATCATCGCCTCAAAGCCGCCGTGGAGGACATCTTCGGTTTCAAATATTTCGTCCCCACCCATCAGGGACGCGCCGCCGAAAATATATTGTCCGCGTGTCTGGTCAAAAAAGGTCTCTGGGTGCCGAGCAACATGCATTTCGACACCACCGATGCCAACATCCGCGCCCGCGGCGGTCGCCCTGCCAACCTGGTTATTGACGAAGCCGCTGACCCCGCCAATCCGCATCCCTTCAAGGGCAACATGGACATCGCCAAACTCAAAGCCTTCATCGCAAAGTATGGGCGTGAGAAAATTCCGTTCGGGATGATCACAGTTACAAATAATGCAGGAGGCGGACAGCCCGTCTCAATGGAAAATCTCAAAGCGGTTGCGGATGTCTACCACGAGGCGGGAATCCCGTTCTTCATCGACGCGGCACGCTACGCCGAAAACTGTTACTTCATCCAACAGCGGGAACCTGGCTATGAGCATCGTTCTGTCAAAGACATCGCCCGCGAAATGTTCTCGCTCGCCGACGGCATGACCATGTCCGCGAAGAAGGATGCCATTGTCAACATCGGCGGCTTGTTGTGCCTGAACGATGAGACATTATTCCAGAACATCAAGAACGAATTGATCCTGCGCGAAGGCTTCCCCACCTACGGCGGACTCGCAGGTCGCGACCTCGACGCGATGGCGGTCGGACTCTACGAAGGTTTGGATGAATCCTATCTCGCCTATCGCATCGCGCAGACCGCGTACTTCGCGGCGAAACTCAACGAAGTCGGCATCCCCACCATCCAGCCCGCAGGCGGACACGGCGTGTATATCAACGCTGGCGCGATCCTTCCGCACATCCCACCATGGGAATTTCCCGCGCAAGCCCTGGCTGTTGAGTTGTATCGTGAAGGCGCCATCCGAGGCGTGGAAATCGGCTCGGTCATGTTCGCCTGTCTCGACCCCGAGACAAATCAATGGAACTACCCCGCGCTCGAATTACTGCGCCTTGCCATTCCAAGAAGAACCTACACACAAAGCCACTTCGATTATGTAGTGGATACATTTGCCCGGATCAAATCACGCGCTGGTGAGATCAAAGGCTGTAAATTCACGTATACACCGGAGTTGCTGCGTCACTTCACGGCGAGGTTTGAGCCGCTATAAATAAATCTGGTGAAAAGATGATCCCCAATCAATGGTACGCCATCCTTGAGTCGAATGAAGTCAAGAGGGGCAAGCCCATCGGTGTCACACGCATGAGCGAAAAAATGGTCGCCTGGCGTGATCACAGCGGACAGGTCACTGTGATGAGCGACCTGTGCCCACACCGCGGCGTGGCTCTCAGCACAGGCAAATTGGTTGGGGATTGCATCCAATGTCCATTTCACGGATTCGAATACAACACATCTGGTGATTGCCGCTTCATCCCTGCCAACGGGAGAACCACACAACCGCCCAAGGCAATGCATGTCAAGACCTATCCAACCCGTGAAGCACACGACATCATTTTCATCTGGTGGGGTGAACCGCGTGCTGAAGAAGAGTATCCGCCTCCGCCGTGGTTCCCCAATATCGGCGATGAAATGGTGTACTCGACCATCCGCAATCATTGGGCAAATCATTATGCACGCGCCATCGAGAATCAACTTGACGTGGTGCACTTGCCCTTTGTCCACCACAACACCATCGGACGCGGGAACTACACGCTCATCAATGGACCTGTTGCAAAGGAAATAGAAGTCGCACCTGGCAGTTACCGCATTGACCTGTGGGTGGACAATCAGCATGATACTGGGCAGAAGCCCGTCAAGCCATCTGACATGCCCGAACCAACGCGCCGCCCGTTGATCCAATTCCACTTTCCGAATCTGTGGCAGAACTGGCTTTCAGATGACTTCCTCGTCTTCCTGATATTCGCCCCCATTGACGAAGAAAACACCATGATGTATCTGCGCCAGTATCACAAAGTGCGTATCCCCATCCTCCGTCAACTGACCGAATGGCTTGGCAGCCTCGGCAACCTGTACATTCTCAACCAGGACAAACGCGTGGTCGTTACACAGCGCCCGCCTCGCCCCGATCTGGATATGGGAGAGATACTCATCCCAGGCGATTACCCCATCGCACTCTACCGCAAACGACGGCACGCGTTGATCAACGAAAGAAAAGATTGAACACATCAGACACCACGGGGGGATAAAATCATTTTGGGGATTGCAGTGGGCAGTCTTTCATCCCATATAAAATTGCCCGATATATAATGCCCAGGTCACATGCCTTGGGTATATCTCACAAAAAGGAAAATGACATGAAACGTTACTGGTTCACTTTCCTGCTCGTGACCCTTCTTGCCGCCTGTGCAAGTCCAGCATTACCCAACGCACCCGCAACTGCAATTCCGACTTCCACAGAAATTTCTCCCACCGAAACGCCCGCTCCTACATCAACCATCGCATTCACACCCACAACTGCGCCCACTGAAACACCAGCCCCCACCGACACTCCTGCTGCAACTCCCACCTACGATTTCGCCATCATGTCAGTATACGAATTTCAGACGACCTTTTCGGCAACATCCCATTGAGTAGCGCGAACCTCGATCCATTCCACTCCTCGATATGGTTCCAGAATTCATCAGGTCAGGCAGCCACCATTACGATCCTGAAAGACTTCGAGAACGGTTATATCTACGTATGGATGATATGCGGCGGATGATCTGCACGATCATCGGATTCTCTCTTCAGCCGCCCTCCGCAAAAGGACATAACCACCCTCGACCAACCGCTTCACTACATACTCTGGAACCTGTTCCTGCTTTTCAAGCTGATCGATCACCCGCAGCATCCCCCCACGCACGCCGCTGGCACGATGCGCTGTCACTGAATCAGCGGAGATCCGCTCGAGGCGGGCAAGCAGGAATCGGAGAGTCCGAAGCGGTTCTTCAGTCATAGGCAACCCTGAGTATAACGAAGAATCCCGCCACCATGACGGGATTCTTCGTTTTGCGTATCATCAAAAATATTACTCTGTATATTGATCCATCTTCGGCACTGACTGCAAATACAACCAGATCGCCTTCAACTCATCATCGGTCATATTGCGATAATTGTTCCACGGCATGAACTCATTATCCAATTCATGACCGCCCGGAGTGACACCCGTTCGGATCGTATTGATGAATTCATCTTCAGACCAAAAAGCGAGTTCCCCGCCCGGGGTTAAGTTGGGGGATATTTTGGTTCTGGTCGGGTCGGGGAATGGACCGCCGTTCAAATTCGGTCCATGACAGATACGGCAGTCATTTGTGTCCATCACATATTTACCATACTCAACATTGACACCCACTGTCTGTGAAGCAACGTGTGTTTCGTGGCTGACCGCTTCAACAGCCATTGGCGGAAACACACCCAACACAAACATGATCTTTGTCAGAGGCGTGAAACTTTGCCCGTTCAACGTATGATCCACGGGTGGAACAGATTTGACGTAAGCAATGATCGCTCCTAGTGGTACGTTTGAAAAGTAATTTAACATAGTCAGAACGATTTTCTCTCGTAAATACGCAACGACTATGTTAATTTACTTACCTTCCAGACCACTAGGTCCTCATCACTCAAATATGAAGTCGAGTACACTGCGGGCATGAAGATCGGTTTCCCCTCAGGGTCAATGCCATGACGGATGGCTTTCACATAATCTTCATCAGAAGCCGCCTCACGCCCGAAACCACCCTCGCCGGTAGTGAGATTTGCCGAATCAACGACCCCAAGCGGACCCGCATTGAACCATTGCTCGATCCCGCTCAAGTTCTTGCCATGGCAGCCCTCACACAAAATCTCGGCGCGGTGCCTGCCAAACTCAATACTCGCCGCGTCTGTGGGAATTGTGATGTTCGACGGCGGGAAATCATAGGTTTTATTCAGCCGTCCATTACCGATAAAAAAAAACACCCCACCTGCAACCAGCACCAAACCAATCAACGCCCCAAGGACGATCCCGATCCATTTCAAGGCCTTTTTCATCCATTCTGCTCATCCACCGATAAAACGATGGACACACGTCCATCAACACGTGCATTATAGATCTTCTCTTGATATTTGGACACACTCCATCCAAATTTAGGCGTTAAACATGAGATCTCGTTTAGGTTGATCATGTGAACTCCAGGCATTTATTATCCAACTATGATTTAATAAACCCATGACCATCCAAATGTACCTCGCGTTGGGTATTCTACTCTTCGCCATCCTCTTCTTCATTACGGAATGGCTTCGTGTGGATGTGGTTGCACTCATCGTCGTCATCGCCCTGATGATCAGCGGACTGCTTACCCCCTCCGAAGCCATCTCGGGATTTTCCAATCCTGTTGTGTTGACCATTGCCGCGTTGTTCGTCATTGGCGGTGGTGTACTGCAAACAGGACTCGCCGCGACGATAGGCAGTTACATACTTACGATCGCTGGAACCAACCCCACACGTCTGATCGTAACCGTGATGCTGGCGGTCGCGCTTCTATCCGCTTTCATGAGCGACACAGGGACAGTTGCCGTATTGCTTCCCGCGGTCATCAGCCTTGCGGCGAGTGCGCGCATCAGTCCATCGAAGTTGTTAATCCCATTATCCTATGGTGCTTTGCTCGGCGGCGCGGCGACATTGATCGGCACCCCACCCAACCTGATCGTCAGTGACGTATTGCGCGAAAGCGGCGAACGCGTATTTCAATTCTTCGATTACACACCCATCGGCATCTTATTGATTACAGCAGGCGCGGTCTTCATGCTGACGGTTGGCAAGCGGCTGCTTCCCGATCACGTTCAGGCACAGGCTGTGCAGCGTCTCGCCACTCCTGACGAAATCGCACGCCGGTACCAACTGCCTGACAACCTGTTTCGTTTGCGTGTGCGCAAGCTTTCTCCGCTCATTGAAAAGACTATTGCCGAAGGTGAATTCGGTGCGCGGTTCAATGTCAACATTCTCGAGTTACGCCGCGCGCCCAAAGCACGGACCGTGGTCAAAGTCGGGGACACAAGCCTGATCTGGAAGGCTGATAAACGCAAAGGGATGAAGCCATCGGCTGAAACCTCCATCCAAGCCGAAGACCTGCTCATCGTTCAAGGCACGCCGACCGATGTCGCACATCTCGCTGCTTCTTGGAACCTGGGTGTGCAACCTGTCAAAACCGAAGATGACAAGTCCTTGCTGAATCAGGAGGTTGGTTTTGCCGAAGTCGTTCTCCCGCCTGAATCGCAACTCATTGGCAAGACACTGACCGAGCTGCATTTTGGCAGTCAGTATCATTTGAGTGTGCTGGGTATTCAACGTCCGCGAACAGATGAACATCTCAACCTGAAAATCACTCCCCTGCACTTCGGTGACACCCTGCTGGTGCAAGGTCCGTGGGAAAATATTCTTGCACTTCGAAAGCAGAGCCGAGACTTTGTCGTCATTGGGCAGCCCGAGTCCATGCTCGGACCAGCTAACAGGTCCAAGGCACCGATCGCAGCGGTCATCATGTTCGTCATGTTGCTGACGATGGTCGGCGAAGTCCTGCCGCTGACAACCACTTCCATGCTTGCGGGTTTGCTGATGATCCTGACGGGCTGCCTGAGCATTGATGAGGCTTACGGCTACATCGATTGGAAATCCATCGTGTTGGTGGCTGGCATGTTACCGATGAGCATTGCGCTCGAAAAAGTTGGCTTGGTCAGTCTGGGCGCGCAAACACTGGCAGATACGCTCGGTTCGCTTGGTCCTATTTGGGTGTTGGGCGGATTGTTCCTGGTCACTTCACTGTTCACACAGGTTTTATCGAACACTGCCACAGCGGTGCTGATTGCACCGCTTGCGCTCGCCGCCGCACGCAATCTGGATGTCCCGCCGCAGGCGTTCCTCATGGCAGTCGGGATCGCCGCTTCGATGGCGTTCGCGTCACCGGTCGCATCGCCGGTAAACACACTGGTGATGGGCGCGGGCAACTATCGCTTCAGTGATTACATCAAGATCGGTGTCCCCATGCTGTTGATCGGATTGATCATCTCGATGCTGGCGCTGCCTTTGTTATTCCCGTTCTAAAAATCACAAGACTTCCAAACAAAAACGACCTTCGAGAAAGGATCCCAAAGGTCGTTTACTTATTCGTTACAACATCACTCAGTGTATTGCGCCAGTTTCGGCAGGGATTGCAAATACATGTAAATCGCCTTCAATTCATCATCGGTCATATTGCGATAATTTTTCCACGCCATAAAATTATTATCCAATTCATACCCGCCTGGAGTGACACCCGTTCGGAGCGTGGTGATGAATTCTTCCTCAGACCAAAATGCAACCTCACCCCCCGTTGTTAAGTTCGGAGAAATTTTGGTTATCGTCGGGTCAGGGAAGGGACCGCCATTCAGGTTTGGTCCATGGCAGATGCGGCAATCGTTCGTATTCACAAGATAACCGCCATACGCCACACTTACACCGCGTTCAGGTGCAGTGACCAGTTCATCATGACTCACAGAGTCCACGGGCAATTCACCCAACATTCCCGCCGCCAGCATGATCTTTGCCAGAGGCGTGAAATTCTGTCCATTTGTTACACGATCTACAGGCGGGACGGATTTCACGTAGGCAATGATCGCACCCAGGTCTTCATCGCTTAATAACGATGTCGAAACAACAGCAGGCATGAAAAGCGGCTTGCCTTCAGGGTCGATGCCGTGACGGATGGCACGCACAAAATCATCATCTGATTCGGCTTCAAGCCCGAACCCGCCCTCACCGGAAGTCAGATTCGCAGCATCGATAGTCCCCAGCGCACCGGCACTGAACCAATTCTGAATTCCGCCCAGATCCGCCCCATGACATCCTTCGCACAAAATCTCAACACGATGCCTGCCATATTCTATGCTCGCCGCGTCTGTAGGAATGATGACGTTCGATGGCGGGAAATCATATGTTTTATTGAACCGCGCATTCCCCATAAAATACAATGACACACCTGCAACCACCAACAAACCGATCAACAAACCAAGAACAATACCGATCCATTTCAAAATTTTTTTCATAGACACTCTCCTCTGCCAATAAAACAAAGCAATGGGACACATCCAGTGCTCACCTGATTATACGGCGGCATGTATGATATTTGGATAAGCGTTTTCCCCGCATCTCACGAACTTGACACCTGTCCCCTGAGCCCTGATACTTGACTTATGACCCGCTGGATCGATCCCCCTCCCGTACAGATCCCCGCTTCTTTCGCGGACCTCAACATGCCTCCCCTCATCGCACAGACTCTCATACGACGCGGATTCCACACTCCCGACTCCGCCCGTGCCTTTCTCCACCCCGATACACTGCCTCCCACGCCATTTCCTGATATTGAAAAAGCAGTAGAGGTCATTAACGTGGCTATCCGCAAGAAGGATTTGATCTGTGTCTGGGGTGATTTCGATGTGGACGGGCAAACATCCACAGCCCTGCTGGTGCAAACACTCCGAGCCCTCGGTGCGGATGTTGTTCATTACATTCCCATCCGCGGCAAGGAGAGTCACGGCGTTCACATTGAAAGCCTCAAACCAATCCTCGATAACGGCGCAAAGCTGCTCGTCACCTGCGACACAGGCATCACCGCCCACGACGCCATTGACTACTGCAACTCCCGCGGCGTGGATGTGGTTGTTACGGACCACCATGACATCGGCGACACGCTCCCAAACGCCAAAGCCATCATCAACCCAAAAAGCCTTCCGAAAGAACATATACTTGCAAACCTTGCAGGCGTGGGTGTTGCTTATAAACTGGCAGAAGGCATCCTAGACCATAGACCATTGACCGTGGACCATTCACCGTCCACTGTCCATCGTCCATCGCCTGAAGACTTGCTCGATCTCGTCGCCCTCGGTCTCATCGCCGATGTCGCTTTACTCAAAGGTGAAACCCGCTCCCTCGCCCAAAAGGGAATTCAAGCCCTGCGCACCACAAGCCGTCTTGGTTTGAAAGCAATGGCGGAACTCTCGAATACCAATCTCGAGACCCTGACCGAGGAAACCATAGGCTTTACTTTTGCACCACGCCTCAACGCCCTCGGCAGATTAAGTGATGCCAACCCCGCCATCGAATTACTAATTACTGATAACCCCGCCCGTGCCCGTGTCCTTGCCGCTCAGATCGAGGGACTCAACGCCCAACGCAGGCTGTTGACGAGTCAAGTCACTGAGGCGGCAGAGGCTCAATTGCGCGAAAATCCCGATTTATTGACCGAGCCTGCCATCGTTTTGTCGCATCGGGGCTGGCCCGGCGGTGTGGTCGGCATCGTGGCAAATCGTCTCGTGGACCGCTACCACAAACCCGCATTACTCCTCACCGAAGGGGAAGACGGCATCCTGCGCGGTTCCGCGCGGTCCGTGGAGGGACTGCACATCACCGAAGCGATTACCGCCAACAAGAATCTGCTACTCGGTTTCGGCGGTCACCCAATGGCGGCCGGGATGTCTCTGCAAAAGGATAATCTGACCTCCTTCCGGCGCGGACTCGGCAAAGCCATCGAAAAACAACTCGGCGAGATCGTCCTCGGAGAACCGACTTTGGAAATAGACTCATGGCTTGAATTGAACGAGATCAACCTTGAACTTGCTGAGTCGCTTGACATGCTTGCTCCTTTTGGCGCTGGAAACCCTCAACTGACACTGGCTACAGGCGGCGTAACGATGAAATCCGTTTCGGAGATCGGCAAGGGAAAGGAACACCTCCGCCTGACGGTTGAAGATGAAAACGGAAACACCCAAAACGTCCTTTGGTGGAATGGCGCCGGCGAAGAATTGCCGGCAGCGGGGAGCAAATTCGATATTGCCTATTCGTTACGCGCCTCCACGTTCCGCGGCAAGAAACAGGTCAATTTGACATTTGAGGAATTCAGGGCGGTTGAAGAAAAACCGATTGAAATATACAAGCCAAAACTGAAAATACGCGACATGCGCCTGCAGTCTGCAACCTTGAACCTTCAACCTTCAACCCTGATCTGGGCAGAGGGACCGGATCGAGCCGCAGGCTTGCCACGCCATGAGCTGAAGCAGGCGGATGAACTTTCCATATACACCACTCCCCCCTCCCCTTCTGAATTGCAGAGGGCATTGGATATCGTCAATCCGAAAATAATCTATGTGTTTGGCATTTCACCTGCGGAGGAAAAACCGGATGAATTCCTGTCCCATTTGGCAGGGCTGGTGAAGTATGTGTTGAATCAAAGACGCGGCAAAGCCAGTCTTCAGGAACTTGCCTCTGCCATGGCGGCACGCGAGAGCGCCGTCAGAATCGGCTTGGAGTGGCTGACGGCTGGGGGGCATGTAGCAGTGACCGGCGAGGAAGACGCGTTGATCCTATCCAGAGGAAACAACGAGACGAATCAATATCTTCAAAGGGAGTTATATCTCGCCGTGAAGGGACTCCTGGAAGAGACTGCCGCATACCGCGCCTATTTCGCCAAAGCGGATATCAACAATCTTATGGGGTTGGGGTAGTTGGAGTAGCTGTACTGAGATCGGGGATGGTAATTGAATCAATATTTACAGAACCGCCGCTCAAGTGCTCGATGATGATTTCGTGTGGTCCCAACGGCAGCACAGGGGAAGGCCAACTCACCGATTGTGTGGTTCCGTTGGACTGACTGACTGCGGGGTATTCCAGATCATCTATGGTAATAAGTATCTCGCCCAGGCTCGGTCCTGCCTGATAGGAGATGATGATCTTTTGCCCTACAAAAGATAACAAGGCATAGTTTCCCGTCTCGAAGGATATATGCAGTGTATTCTGGTATGCGTCCGTCACATTGGACTGGGCAGTCCAGTTTCCATTATACAAAATCTGAAAATAAGTATCGTCGTATTTGGCAAGGACCGCCTGCAATGTTTCAGTTGGTGTGGGTGTGGGGGTGGATGTCCGCACAGCCGGATTCGTCGGGAAAGAAGGATTTGTTGGAACGGAAGTGAAGAACGGGGGGAGATCTGTAGGTGTGAAGAGGAGGCTCTCTGTGGGGTCGAGTGGCGCGATGAGAATTGGCGTCAAGGTGGGTTCGGGAGTCAGGGTGGATAAACCCGGTTCGGTTCCCAGGTATTGATAACGGAATGGCGTCTCGGTATTGGGGATCTCACCAGCTGGACGCACTGCATTCGCGCGATAGACAAAAAAGACTGCAACCATACCCAGGATGGACAATACCCCGAGCGCCATTGGAGCCACAATACCAATATCAATGGATGGTTTATTTTCCATAATGCAAATCGTTGTACGTTGAGCTAAAACCGCTTATCATAAGCGGGAGGATACCACACAACATGAACAACTTGATACCCAAACCAGCATCTTTTTCTTCCAAGGATGGCAATTTCACGCTCACGAACGATACGAAGATCATAACACCTGACCATCCCGAAACCATTCAACTTGGCAGGGGCCTTGCAGTGCAAATCCAAAAGTTGATGGGGCCTGCGCTTGAAACCCAAACAGGCGGTCCAAACAACAACATCAACCTTCTGATCACAGACGATCCAAGGCTTGGAGAGGAAGGGTACGAACTTTCAGTTTCATCGGATGGAATTACCCTGCGCGCCCATCAACCCGCCGGACTATTCTACGCATCCCAAACCTTGATCCAATTCCTCAGCACGCCTCACGATTCGACCCTCAGCCTGCCTGCTCTTTCAATCACCGACTCTCCCCGATTCACCTGGCGCGGCGCCATGCTCGATGTCTCGCGTCACTTCTTTGGCGTGGAGGAAGTCAAACGCTACATTGACCTGATCTCGCACTACAAAATGAACCGCCTGCACCTGCACCTCACCGACGATCAGGGCTGGCGCATTGAGATCAAATCGTGGCCCAACCTGACAGAACACGGAAGCAACACCCAGGTCGGCGGCGGAGGCGGAGGTTTCTACACACAGGACCAATACAAAGAGATCGTGGAATATGCAAAAAGTCGCTACGTGATGATCATCCCCGAGATCGATACTCCCGGTCATACCCACGCCGCGCTGTCATCCTATCCTGAATTGAACTGTGACGAGAAAGCACCAGCCCTATACGAAGGCATCGAGGTCGGCTTCAGTTCCTTCTGCATCAAAAAGGATATCACCTACAAATTCCTCGATGATGTGATCCGGGAACTGGCAGCCATCACGCCGGGACCCTACATCCACATCGGCGGTGACGAAGCACATTCCACGCCCAAGGAAGATTACAAATTCTTTATCCAAAAGATTCAGGAGATTGTTTACTCCCACAACAAAATCCCCGTCGGCTGGGCAGAGATCGGTGAAGTGGAATTGAAACCAACCACCCTTGCCCAACACTGGCAGGGAGCAGCCTACCAAGAGGCAAAGAAACAGGGATGCAAGATCATCCTCTCCCCCGGCAACAAAACCTATCTCGACATGAAGTATGATGAGTCAACACCGATCGGGCTTAACTGGGCAGGGTACATCAGCGTGAAAGACGGCTATGATTGGGAGCCCGGCAGTTACATGGAAGGGCTTGAAGAGAGCGACATCCTTGGCATTGAATCCCCGTTATGGACGGAAACTGTTCTGACCATGAAAGATATCGAGTACCTGGTCTTCCCGCGCCTGCCCGGAATTGCCGAACTGGCCTGGTCGCCAAAGATTCAGGGCTGGGATGAATACAAAGTCCGCCTTGCGAAACACGGCGGGCACATGGAAAAACTGGGTATCAACTTCTTCAAATCACCGGACGTGGATTGGGAGTAAAAACCTGCCCATAGACCATGGACAAGTGTCCATGGTCTATGGTCCATGTGGTCTATGGTCAAACACACGCTGCTTTATCTGTAATCTCCAGCGCCTTGTCCAGCACATCAAATCCATCCTTCAACTGCTCCTCCGTAATGATCAACGGCGGGATGATCAACACGGTGTGCCAGTGCGTGTACAGGAACAAGCCGTGATCCGTGCAATACTTTCTGAAGGCAATCATCTCAGGCGATGACCCATTCCACGGAGCCATGGGCTCTTTCGTTTTCCGGTCTTTGACCAGCTCCAATATTCCAAACAAACCAATATTGCGGACATCCCCCACTGATGGATGCGCTTCGCCCAAATCGGACAACATCCGCTTCAAAACCGCACCCATGGCTGCCGCGTGTTCAATGACCTTGTCCTCCCTCATGGCTTGGATGTTCGCCACCGCCGCCGCCAGTGAAACCGGATGTGACGTGTAAGTGAGTCCGCTCTCAAAGGGGGTGTTATTGAAAGCCGCCGCGATCTCCGGTTTCATCGCCACCGCTCCCAACGGCGCATACGCAGACGTGAGCCCCTTTGCCATGGTCATGATGTCAGGCACCACATCCCAGTGTTCGACGGCAAACCATTTACCGGTGCGACCAAATCCGCTCATCACCTCATCAGAGATCATTACAATGCCGTACTTATCGCACAAAGCGCGGACACCCTGCATGTATCCCTGCGGAGGGATGATGATGCCGTTCGTGCCAGT
>CAYTDB010000044.1:24584-34990 GCA_964436455.1 uncultured Anaerolinea sp.
ATCATTCTCTATGAAGGTCCTGTAACCATCGCTGCAATCTTGATGATGCCGTTCGTGCCAGTGACCGATTCCATCAAGATTGCAGCGATGGTTTCAGGACCTTCATAGAGAATGATCTCTTCCAAATGGTTGACATAGTCACGCGCAAATTCCTCTTCAGATATATCCGGGTTCGTGCGATGGAACGTGGAGCGGAAACGGTATGGGTCAAGGACATGTACCACACCGGGCATCAGGTTCGGTTCCCATGTGACGCGGCGCGGATCACCGGTTGCCGCCATTGCTCCAGCGGTCGCGCCATGATAGGAGCGATAGCGCGTCAGTATTTTGTGGCGTCCCGTGTATCCGCGGGCAAGCTTGATGGCGTTCTCGTTGGCGTCCGCCCCGCCGAGTGTAAACAGGATTTTGGTCAGGGCTTGATTCGGGGTGATATCCGCCACCGCTTTGCTCGCCAACGCACGGATCTTTGTTGTCATCCCCGGCGCGGCATACGGAAGTTCTGCCGTCTGTTCCTGCATGGCTTTTATGATGCGTTCATTCCCGTGACCGATATTGACGCACATGGTCATCGAGTTGAAGTCAAGATATTTCTTATCGTTCACATCCCAAAAGTAGACACCTTTTGCTCGCTGAACCGCGATCGGGTTGACCTTTGCCTGTGCCGACCAGGTGTAGAAGACATGTTCCTTTGAAAGCGGAAGGATTTCATCGTTGGGTAGGTCGAACATACAACTCCTGTTCAGAACCCGGAGGTTTTCAAAACCTCCGAGTTCATTTTTTAGACGATTATAATCCCCCACGTTTTCAGGAAGTGTGATAAACTTTCGCCGCTTGAACTCCCGCACTCATCTTCAAGCATTAATGCAGTGTGCGGGGAAAATTGGTACGTATAGAAACGTGCCTTTCCGCTCCCGGCGGACCTACGGTTTGAACGGGAGCAATCCCATGGAAAGGAGGAAACCCTCATGCGCAAATATGAATTGATCTGCATCTTCCAGCCCGACCTGGATGAGAACGCTTTTAAAAGCGCTCTGGAACGCGTCCAAAGCTGGGTCACAGAAGCAGGTGGCAGCGTGGATAAGACCGAGAATTGGGGCCGCCGCAGGCTCGCTTACGTGATCCGCAAGCAGACCGATGGTCAGTATGTCCTAATGAACATCACGCTTGACCCCAAGGTCACGGGCGAATTGGAGCGGAATATCCGCTTTCTTGAGCCTGTGCTCCGTCATATGTTGACGGTTGTGTAATAATAATTTTCTGCCATATCGCACGGTGAACGGTCTGGTTTAACAAGGAGTTTTAAAAATGAGCCGAGGATTGAACAAGGTCCAGATCATTGGACATCTGGGCAAGGAACCCGAGATGCGCTACACACCTTCGGGAAAACCTGTAACCACATTTACAATGGCGGTCAGCCGCTCGTGGAATTCAGCGGATGGCGAGCGCCACAACGAGACCGAATGGTTCAACATCGTCGCCTGGGGCAACCTGGCGGAGATCTGCAAGCAATATCTCACAAAAGGACAGCAGGTCTACATCGAGGGACGCCTGCAAACCCGCCGCTGGGACGACAAGGAAGGCGCAAAACACACGAGCGTCGAGATCGTCGCCAATGAGATGATGATGCTCGGCGAGCGCCGCGACCACAACAACCACCCCGCATCCGATGCGACCTCGGCAGAAGGTCCAATGGAAACCAACGAAGAAGAGTTTCCCTTTTAAATACCAAATGGAGTAGGAAATGGCTGAAGAAAGAAAACCATACGACAGACAGGGACAGCAGGGCGGTTCACGCTTTTTTGCAAAACCCAAGTTCTGTCAGTTCTGTGCCGACAAAACCCTGATGATCGACTATAAGAAAGTCGATCTGCTCAGAAAATATGTCACTGAAGAAGGCAACATCCGCCCGCGCCGCCAGACTGGCGCATGCGCCAGACACCAGCGCACGGTTGCGGCGGCGGTCAAACAAGCCCGCCAGATCGCACTGCTTCCCTTTACCGGGAAACATGTCGAAGACATGCGCTAATTTCGACCATGGAAACGCGCGGGGCATGACGCGCCCACACGGCGCAATTCATGCCCCGCATTCGCGTTTTGGAGCAATTCAATATGTCAAATCAAGAAAAGAAATCAAGAGTCATGACCCGAAAACATGTTGCCCGCCTCGAGCGTGAACGCAGGCAGGTAGCCATCGTTCGAACCGTGGCAATCATCATGATCGGTCTGGTTGTGATCCTGATCGGGTATGGCTTTTTCGATCAATATTATCTGCAAAAGCAAAAACCCGTGGCGGAGATCAACGGCGAGAAGATCTCCATCGCTTACTTCCAAGAACGCGTCCAGTTGCAAAGGGTTAATCTGGTTAATACGTATCAGCAATACCAGTTCTATCAACAGAATTTCGGCATGGACGTTTCCCAGCAAATCCAGGAATTGGATTACTACTTGCAATATCCCACCGCAGTCGGGCAACAGGTCATCGACCAGATGATCAATGAAATCCTGATCCGGCAGGAAGCAGATAAGCGTGGCATCACCGTCTCAGACGAAGAAGTGGAACAGGCAATCCAGGAAGCGTATCAATTCTTCCCCAATGGAACTCCCACCCCTACTATCACTCCCACTGCCTTCGAGTACCCAACCCTTACCTCGGAACAGTTGACCATTTACCCATCCACTGCCACTCCCACAACGGCCCCCACGTCAACACCTGCACCGACCTCCACCCCGGATCCAGCTGTGACTGCAACACCCACCGAAAGTGCCTCCGGACGCCCAACGCCTACTTTCGTACCGGAAGATGTTCCCCCCACAGCAACGCCCTACACGCTGGAAGGCTACCAGTCCGAATTCAAAACAACCGTTGACCAGTTCAAATCCTATGGGATCAGCGAGGAGGCCCTGCGTGATGTATACAGGAACAACCTTCTGCGGGAAAAATTACAGGAAGTGATCACGGCAGATATCACCACATCTGAAGAGCAGGTTTGGGCGCGTCACATCCTTGTGGATGCTGAAGCAAAGGCAGTAGCTGCAATCGAACTCATTAAGAATGGCACCGATTTTGCCAAACTCGCCAGGGATTTTTCCTTGGATACGGGTTCAGGTGCCCAGGGTGGTGACCTTGGCTGGTTCGGAAAGGGCATGATGGTGCCAGAATTTGAAAATGCCGCCTTCAGCCTGTCCATAGGTGAGGTTAGCGAACCGATACAGAGCCAGTTCGGTTATCACATTATCCAGGTCCTCGACCGGCAGGAACTCCCACTCTCTGCCAGCCAGTTGCAACAGACCCGCGACAACGCCTTCGCTGAATGGCTGACAAGTGCCAAAGATGGAGCGGAGATCACCAATTACGATACATGGATGGAACAAATCCCACCCATGCCTGATTTCCAACCTGTCCCGCAATAAATTTCCCATTACAAAGAAAATCGCCCGTCTCACACTGAGCACGGGCGATTTTCTTTTCCCCACAGAAAACTGATCACGGATAACTGGCTGCACTCACAATCACCAATTATCAACTGCAACTTAATAGCTACAATGTACCCCTACGCTCTCTTCAACATCTCCTCCGTCACCTGATCCAGCCGCAGACTGATCATCTGACTCGCCGAGTCGCGCCCCATGGTGATGCCGTAGATCACATCCGCAGCCTGGACGGTATTACGGTTATGAGTAATGATGATGAACTGCGTATCTCTGCTCAACTCCTCAAGCAGGTCACGGAAACGTCCTACGTTTGCCTCGTCGAGCATCGCGTCCACCTCATCCATTACACAGACAGGCGTCGGTGAAACCTTGAGCAACGCGAACACCAAAGCGACTGCTGTCAAACTCCGTTCACCGCCCGAAAGCAAAGCCAGTGACTGTTCACGCCGTCCAGGCAATCGCGTTTCGATTTCGATACCCGTTTCCACAAGGTTATCGGGGTCGGTCAATGACAATCTTGCAGAGCCGCCACCAAATAAGCGGGTGAACATCGCGCGGAATTGTTTATCCACCGCATCGAACGTTTTTGAAAATTCCCGTCGTGTCAACTCATCTAATTCGGCAATGATCTGGCGCAAGTCTTCCTCCGCTTTGCGAAGATCATCCACCTGACTCTTCATGAACGTATAGCGCTCTGACTCCCTGTCGTATTCCTGCTTCGCCTCTGGGTTGATCGGACCCATGCGTCGCACCTGCGTCCGTTGGCGGATCAACTGGTTCTCAAGGTCGGCAGAGACCTCCGTCACAACGGGCAGTTCTTCCACCATGCCTTCGAACGGCAACGGCACAGGACCCGCAACATCGTCCGCATACTCGAACATCACCAGACCGAAATCGTCCATGATCTTCTGACGCAGGTTATCAAACACCTCCTGCTTGCGGAACTGCTCCAATTGCACCTGTCCCTGCAATCGCTCGGCAGTGGCGAATGAACGTTGTGCATTCGCTTCAATATCCTGCAAACGCCCCTCTTCCATTTCGGCTGTTTCCAATTCCTTTTCCGCAGGGTTCATTTCGACGTTCAAAGTTTCGATCTGTTCTCGCAGGGCATTCTCACGCTCGTGCAGCGAGATCTTGCTTTCATCCAAACCAAACAGAGAAGTTTCAGTTTCATTCAAACGCGTGGAAAACTCCATCCGTCTCGCATCAAACCGCTCTGTATCTTTCGCTCTTTCCTCTTTCCTTGCCCTCGCATCCGCCAGCGCCTGTTCCGCCACCGCCAGACGCGTGCTCCAATACGAAGCCTGCCCCTGCGCCTCAGCCAGATCCATCTCACGCAACTGTGCAGACATCGCCCGCAGTACATCCTGCATCCGTGCAGTCTCAGACTCAACCAGCGATTGTGATTCGATCAAATTCTTCTGGATGGTTTCCGCCTCATCCGCTTCCGTCCTCAATTGGATCTGCTGACTCTTCTGCCACTCCAATTCCCGACGCTTCGCCTCAGACTCCAATCCAGCCTGTTTCTCGTTTCCTTCCGCCTCATCCAACCTGACGCGTGTTTCGCGCACCGCATTGTATGCCTCACCCAACTCGCGCTGCGCATCGTTGATTCTTGCGGAAAGCGACTCCACTTCCCGATTCAAAGCCTCGATCTGCCCGCCCAACGTGGACAGGGATTCGGTCAACTCTCGTTTCTGGCGCGGGCGGCTCAGGGCGGAGAAAGAGGCGGATTTCCCAGCCACGATCAATCCATCACCGCGAAAGACTTCTCCGCGTAGAGTCACCACGCGCGCGTGAGTCGGCAAATCCTTAATCAAGTTTCGTGCAGTCACGCGGTCGCGCACGATCAAGGTCTGACCAAGCATCAAGTTCACAGCCGTACGTAAATCATCAGGCGCCTTGACAAGTTCGGATGCGACCCCAATTGCCTCCGCATTGACTTCCGAAGTCTTCAAGACCTCGGAAGTCTGGTTGATTGGCAGCAACACCGCACGCCCTGCCTCATTCGTTTCAAGCAGCTGCAATGCCTCTTCGATCTCGTCCACATCGAGCAGGACTGCATCGAGCGTATCGCCCAAAGCGGCGGCAATGGCAGTCTCCAGCTCAGCAGGCACATCGAGCGCCGCGCTCAACGCGCCACGCCCTCCTTTGAGTCGCATCTGCTGTGCGGCTTCAAGCAGAAAGCGCGCACCTTCAGCATAACCCGCCAGTGACTGTTCCGCCTGTTCCAGCACCTCAAGCTGCGTCTTGATCCGAGTGTGCGCAGAAAGAAGATTGGTGCGTTCTTCGTTACTGGAACGGCGTTCGTTCTCCAGCCGCTCCACTTCCCTCTTTCCCCTCTCCTCTTTCTCTTCTGCCTGCTTTAACCGACTTTCAATTTCTTCACGCTTGCCACGCGCATTTGCATATTGGTCGCTCGTCTCGCGCAGAACCGTTTCAGCTGTCTCAATCGCCTTGTTCGCCATTTCGATACGCGAATGCAAAGACTCAAGACGAGATTTCAACTCATCCAGCCGCGCCTGAGATTCGGCGCGCTGTGTGTTCCATTTTTCAATCTGCTCACGTGCAGATCGTAATTTCTCCTCCAAGGAAGCGCGTTCGCTCTGTCTGTTTTGCAAGGAGCGTTGCACCTCTTCGTGCTGCTTCTGTGCTTCTTCGTATTCCGCTACCAAGCGGGCAACTTCCTGCTCCGCCTCTGAAAGGCGTTCGCGTGCCACGTGTTCCTCGTCTGAGGCACGTTCCTGGTCCGCCTGTGCGGAAGTTTGTGATGCAAGCAGAGCACGACGGCGTTCTTCGAGAACCGCCAGTTCTCTGCTCACTTCCTCGCGCTGACTGTGTAACTCAGACGATTGCCGATGCCACGTTTGCAGTTGTGCCCGCAAACCAGAGAGCCTCTCACGGAAGGCGTTGTACTCCGCCTGTGTTTTGGCATGCTCCGCACGTGCTTCCTGTAAACGTGATTCCTGCGCCTTGACCACCTCGCGCGCATCGGTCAATTCCTGCTGAGCTTTGTGCCAGTGATAGCCGTACCACTCGCGCAAAATGACCTTGAGATCAGCCTGGGCACGCCCATACTCCGAAGCGCGCTTTGCCTGACGCTCCAAACTGCGCAAACGCGGCTCGAGTTCGGACATGATATCGAGCACACGCTCAAGGTTGCGTTGAGTATTTTCGAGTCTTTTCAAGGCTTCTTCGCGGCGGGTGCGATATAAGCCTACGCCCGCGGCTTCCTCGAACAACTTGCGGCGGTCTTCGGCTTTGAGCGCCAGCGACGCGTCCACAAGTCCCTGCCCCATGATGGTGTAGGTGCGATCAGCCAAACCCGAAGCGGAGAGCAACTCGTTCAGGTCGCGCAAGCGGACCTGCTGCTCATTCAGCAAATAATCATTATGACCATCACGGTAGGCACGGCGTGTCATGGCGACTTCGGTGAAATCTACAGGAAGCCAGCCGTTCGTGTTATCGAACAGGATATGTGCCGAAGCCATGCTGGCACGTGAGCGATGCTCCGAGCCGTTGAAGATCATATCTTCGGTCTTTTTGCCGCGCAATAGCGTGTAGGACTGTTCACCCAGAACCCAACGAAGGGCGTCGGCAATGTTCGACTTGCCCGAACCGTTCGGTCCGACGATGGCGGTAATTCCACTCGCGAACTCGAAAGTGGTCTTTGATGCAAATGTTTTGTAACCTTGTAATTCCAACGATTTAAGACGAAGGGGCATGGCGATTTACGATTTCCGATTTCAGATTAGCGATTTTGGATTCTTGATTGGTGGTCGAGTAGCCCAAATAGTCGTTGAGGGCGCATCGAGACCCGATTTTGGATGCTTCGCCGGCTCAGCGCAAGTTATTAACTTGTTTGTATACCTGTCTACCTGCATCCGTGTTTTCTTTCCTACTTATACGTTATCCCAAGTGCTTCGAGTGCAGTTTGTGCAGCGATGCGCGCGGCAACTCCCTTGCTTGCACCATGCCCTCTGCCATACGTTGCACCCTGAATGCGGACCTCCACCTCGAACTCCTTGGCGTGGTCGGGTCCTTTGGCTGAGACGGTCACATATTGCGGCGTTCCCATTTTCTCCGCCTGCGCCCACTCCTGCAGACGGCTTTTCGGGTCCTGGATCTCGTCGAGGATGTAATCCTGCACATCATCCAGAATGGGATTGACAAACGCCTCGACCGCTCCCAAGCCTGCCTCCAGATACAAAGCCCCGATCAACGCCTCAAACGCGGACCCCAACAACCCGTCTCGATCATGCCCTCCTGAGAATGCCTCCCCGCGTCCCAGACGGATGGCGTTCCCCAACTCGATGCGGCGCGAAAAATTTGCCAATTGTTCATTACGTACCACCGCGGAGCGGATCTTGGTCAGGTCACCTTCAGGAAGTTCAGGGAAGCGGTTATATGCCCACGCGCCCACTATGAAATCAAGTACCGCATCGCCGAGGAACTCAAGTCGTTCATTGTCCTCCTGGGCGTCATGGTTCTCGTTCACGTAGGAGCGGTGTGTGAGGGCACGCGTCAGCAGGGATAAATTTGTAAAGGGCAGATTCAGCCGTCGGTTAAAGTCGGAGGCGGATTCGAGGTCCCGTGGTTCGAATTCTTGCGTCATATCATCTCCAGGGAACTCAGGGAACGGTCATCCCCCACAGGCAGGTGAGGAAGAATCGTTCCATCAGTTCCAATTATTGAGCGGGCAGAATTGTATCATGACTAAAGTTTTAAGTTACAATCAGCCGACTTTTGATGGAGGACTCGTGGCTGACATAAGCAGTGAAACTCGTTTTTTGCACGCAATCGAGATGGGACTGGGGGCATGGCAGTGGGGTGACCGGATGGTATGGCAATTCGGACAGGGATACAGTGAGAAGGAAGTACATGATGCGTTCAAGTTGTCGGTGGATGAAGGTGTTCGGTTTGTGGATACTGCCGAGGCATACGGGAATGGGATGTCTGAGCGATTGCTCGGGCAGTTCATTCAGGAAACAGATCAACCGGTATTGATCGCGACGAAATTCTTTCCTTTTCCGTGGAGGTTCTTTCGCTCATCCATACCGCGTGCACTGAAGAAC
The DNA here is from genome assembly GCA_964436455.1 of uncultured Anaerolinea sp. Classification (GTDB taxonomy): domain Bacteria; phylum Chloroflexota; class Anaerolineae; order Anaerolineales; family Villigracilaceae; genus Defluviilinea. The sequence goes on from CAYTDB010000044.1 coordinate 33,092, forward strand.
AGCCTGGAACGACTCAGAGTCGAAAGCGTGGACCTGTACCAGATCCATTTGCCCACACCGCTCATGAGCGTGGACCACATGATGGATGGCATGGTCGAATGTGTAAAGAGCGGCATGACGCGTACTGTGGGCGTTTCGAACTTCAACCAGACGCAAATGTTGACCGCTTACTCAGCGTTGGCGCGCCAGAGCATTCCGCTGGCATCGAACCAGGTGCATTACAGTTTGCTGAACAGGAAAATGGAGTACAACGGTTTACTGGCAAGGTGCATGGAGTTGGGCATTCGTGTAATTGCCTACAGTCCGCTCGAAAAGGGACTTTTGACCGGGAAATACAACGTCAACAATCCCCCGCCCGGAACACGTGCCGGGAGATATGCAGGCCTGCTTCCGAGAATAGACCCGCTCATCAAACTAATGACGACCATCGGTCAGGACCATGGCGGAAAAACCAATGCACAGGTGGCTTTGAATTGGACAATCTGCAAAGGTGCACTCCCGATCCCCGGTGCGAAGAATGTGAAACAAGTGCAGGAAAATACAGGGGCGCTCGGTTGGAAGTTGACAGATGATGAAGTGGCAAAACTCGATGAAACGAGCGATCAGATACTGGCGGAGAAAGTGTCGTCTTCCTGATTTTTTTTATCGATCCCCTGATATAACAAAATCCCGGATTGGCTCTCCGGGATTTTGTTTTTATTTCATCATGAACATCTGGCGGTCAAACTTGAAACCTGCGGCTTCGAGTTTGTTCGTGAACATGGGACGCAGCCCGGTCGGCCGGAATTGACCGACGGGTTTGCCATCCTGATCGGTGCCGGTCTGTTGGAACTGGAAGATATCCGTTAGGGTAATGACCTCTGATTCCATGCCCGCCACCTCAGATATCTGCGTAACTTTACGCGTTCCATCGGGGAAACGGGTCAGGTAGACGATCACATCAACCGCGGCGGCAATTTGTTTTCGGATGGCAACGACCGGCAGTTCGAAGCCAGCCATCAAGGTCATGGTTTCGATGCGGGAGAGGGTATCGCGCGGGGAGTTGGAGTGGACGGTGGTCATGGAACCGTCGTGACCGGTGTTCATGGCTTGCAGCATGTCGAGGGCTTCGCCACCGCGGATTTCGCCGACGATGATGCGATCCGGGCGCATACGCAGGGAGTTCTTGACCAGGTCACGGATGGTCACCTGACCCTGTCCGGTGTGATCAGCAGGTCTGGCTTCGAGTGAGACCTTGTGGGTTTGAGGCAGATTCAACTCAACCGAGTCTTCAATGGTGACAATACGTTCTTCATCAGGGATCGAACGCGCGAGAATGTTCAGGAATGTGGTCTTCCCGGAGCTGGTATTGCCCGCGACAACCACATTCAAACGGGCTTTCACGCAAACCGACACAAAATCAGACATGCCCTGGGTAATGGCTCCCAGCCCAATGAGATCGTCAACAGACAACTTATCCTTGAGGAAGCGGCGGATGGATATACATGATCCCTGTTGGGCAACCGGTGGTATGACAACATTTACACGCGAACCATCCTTTAAGTGAGCATCCACGGTTGCATTTTGGTAATTGACAAAGCGGCCGAGCGGATTAATGATGTGGTTGACCGCGAAACGCAACTGCATTTCGCTATCATATTTTGCCTGTGTTAATATCAGCTTGCCTTGTTTCTCAACAAAAATCTGATCGGGGCCGTTAACCATGATTTCGCTGACCGCCGGGTCATCGAAAAATTCGTCCATATCCCCATAGGCAGTGACGTATTTGAAGATCTCCTCCAAAAACGCCTGTTCATTCTCTCCAAGATCACCATTGCTGTTTTCGTAGGCATCGAAGATCAAAGCCCTTAATTTTTCCTCATAACGCTCCCCCAAGGGTGGGGTCGCATCCATGAGTTC
>CAYTDB010000045.1:0-34469 GCA_964436455.1 uncultured Anaerolinea sp.
TCCGTGAAGGCGGTCTGACCGTCGGCGCGGGTGTCGTCACCAAAATCATCGAATAATAGAAAGTTGGTAAGTCAGTATGGCATCCAAAAAGAAGGACGTTCGACCGGTCATCACGCTTCAGTGCAATGATTGCAAAGAGCGCAATTACACAACTGAAAAGAACCGTCGTAATGACCCGAACCGTCTAGAGTTCAGCAAGTACTGCCCGCGTTGCAAAAAACACACCATGCACCGCGAAACGAAGTAACGTAATATGTGCTCAGGGGCATGCAAACGGTATGTCCCTGGCTTGTAGGCCAGTAGCTCAATTGGTAGAGCACTCGTCTCCAAAACGAGTGGTTGTGGGTTCAAGTCCTGCCTGGCCTGCCTGTTGGCTGACAAGTGCCGCTTTGTGAAAGGCGGCACTTTAGCGGCAAGAAAGATGAAAAAATAAGGAGAAGCAACCTTGGCTGAGAAAGCAAAAGGCAAGAAGTCCAATCCGATCCAGTCTTTTTTTCGCGAGACTGTGGGTGAACTCCGCAAGGTGTCATGGCCAACTAGGCGTGAAGCTCTGCAGTTAACCGGACTTGTGATTGTTGTAATGTTGGTTGTCGGTACCATTCTTGGTTTGACGGATGGTGCCGCACGTGGTTTGATGGGTTTGTTGCTCGGTTAGCAATAAGGAATTTGAGGACGAATGGCTTTACAGGAATCGCCTGATCAGGTCGAACGCAACCCCGAAGAAACGGCAGAAATGTCAAACGGGACGCTCGAAACCCAATCGACAGCTTCTAATGAACCAGAATCATTGGAGGCAGTTGACTCATTAAGCGACCCTGTGGAGGACACCCCGTCATCGGAATCGGATGAATTGGATGCAACGCCTCAAGCCAAGCCTGAACCTGCTCCTGCCCCCAAATCTTCCGCCTCCACTGAGGATGCTTTATCTGACATCGAAGTGGAAGGTCCTGCCTGGTATGTGATCCATTGTTATTCAGGTTACGAGAACAAAGTCCGACATAACCTTGAACAGCGTATCGAAACCATGGGAATGAAGGACAAGATCTTCGATGTTGTCATTCCCACACAGGAAGAGATCGAAGTCAAGGACGGAAAACGGCGTTCGGTCGAGCGGCACATCTTCCCAGGGTATGTACTTGTCAACCTCCAACTGACGGAGGAATCCTGGTATGTGGTCCGCAACACGCCAGGTGTAACAGGTTTTGTAGGCATGGGGAACAACCCTACGCCCCTGCGTCCTGAAGAAGTGGCCCAGATCATCAAACGCATGGAAGCCGATGCGCCGACTGTCAAAGTCACCTATAAGGTTGGTGAACGCGTCCGAATTATTGATGGTCCGTTCAATGATTTCCGAGGGGTTGTGTCTGAGATCGATATGGAACGCACAAAAGTCCGAGTGAACGTTTCCTTCTTTGGGCGTGAAACGCCCGTTGAGTTGGATTTCTTGCAGGTAGAAAAAGCTTAATTGAAACGGTAACAGGCTGAGGTTAGGAAAGAAGCGTGTCCAAGTCCGCAGTCTGAATCGGTGGGAGGGCGTCCCGTAAAATCGCCCGCTAAAACCACTAAGGAGTAAAAATGGCAAAGAAGTTTAAGGCAATCGTTCGTCTCCAGCTTGAAGCTGGAAAAGCCAATCCCGCGCCCCCGGTGGGTCCGGCGTTGGCTGGTCATGGTATCAATATCATGGCTTTTTGCAAGGAATACAATGCCCGTACATCGAACAAGCCGGGCGAGATCCTTCCGGCAGAGATCACGGTTTATACCGATGGTTCGTTCACCTTTGTGCTGAAGACATCTCCTGCTGCAGTTTTGTTGCGCAAGGCAGCCAAGATTGCAAAGGGTTCTTCTGTTCCAAACAAGGATAAGGTTGGCAGGGTGACACGTGCACAGGTGAAGGAGATCGCCGAGTTGAAGATTAAAGATCTGAACGCGATCAATATCGAAGGCGCGATGAAGCAGGTTGAAGGCACAGCCCGTTCGATGGGCATCACAATCGTAGATTAATTTTGTGGGAGTGACGCCGATAGCGTCACGCTTGCACCACGGAGGATACAATGGCTAAACACGGAAAAAAATATAAAGCCGCTCTGGCTAAGGTGGATCTGGATAAGGAATATTCGGTTCGCGAAGCAATTGCTTTGGCAAAAGATACCAGCATCACCAAATTCGATGCAACAGTTGAAGTTCACATGCGCACCGCCCTTGACCCACGTCAATCTGATCAACAGGTGCGGGATGTGGTGGTTCTGCCGCATGGATTGGGGAAGACTGTCCGCGTGTTGGTTTTTGCCCAGGGTGAAGGCGCTGCAACCGCCCGCTCAGCTGGTGCGGATCTGGTCGCCGACGATGACGAGACTCTGAAGAAGATCGAAGGTGGCATGCTTGACTTCGATGTTGCAATTGCCACGCCTGATGCCATGGGCAAGGTCGGTCGTTTGGGTCGTGTGCTTGGTCCGCGCGGATTGATGCCGAACCCGAAGGCAGGTACCGTGGTCGGCGCGAATGATTTACCGCGCGCCATCAAGGAAGCAAAGGCTGGTCGTGTTGAATTCCGTCTCGATAAGACTGCCAATATCCATGTTTCAGTGGGTAAGGTCTCTTTTAGCGAAGATCAGTTATTCGATAATTTCTCTGCGTTGATGGATGCTGTCCACAAGGCGCGACCCTCAGGTGCGAAAGGCGAGTTTATCAAGCGCATTACCCTCGCCTCCACAATGGGTCCTGGGATCAAGGTCAACCCGTCTGAGACCCACAAACTCGAGGTAACCGGGTAAAATACAACCCGATCATCCTGTAAGCCACTTCGCCAATGAAGGCGGGTGTCCCACAAAATGGGACTTAATTTCCTGCTCAGGTGGAGACAAAAGCAAAAATTCCTCCTTTGGAATTTGCTAAAAGTCTTTGCCTGCAAAAGTGGCAAAGACTTTTTTATTGAAAGGAGGTGATACCCTTTGGCAGTTTCTAAAGAACGTAAAGAGGAAGTGCTGGCTACATATGCCGAATGGCTGAAGAAAAGCGAAGCTGTGATCCTCGTGGAATATACTGGTGTGAAGATGAAAGATCTGGATAACATCCGCGCCAAGATCCGTGAAGGCGGTGGTGAGTTCCATGTGGTTAAAAATACACTCGCCCGTCGCGCGTTTGCGGATAACGGAATGAACCTTCCCGCGGATTTCCTCGTGAAAAGTACGGCGGTTTTGTTCGCATTTTCCGATCCAGCTTCCGCAGCTAAAGCATTGAATGACGCCACGAAAGGCAGCCAGTTTGTCAAAGTCAAAGGCGGATTCATGAGCGCACAGGTATTGGACGCTTCCCAGGTAAAAGCCCTGGCTGATTTGCCGCCGTTGCCTGTTGTCCGTGCCCAGTTGCTTGCCGTCTTGCAGGCGCCTGCTGGAAAATTGGTCCGCACGCTTGCTGAACCCGGACGAAGTCTGGCAGCCGTAATTCAGGCTTTCCTGGATAAAGAAAAAGCCCCCGTCGCAGCGTAACCGGCTGTTGATGTTACGCAACTGAAAACAAACAATCTATCTCGAAAAGTAATGGAGAAATAAACAATGTCTGATAAGTTCGAAAAACTGATGGAAGAACTTTCCGCGCTGTCCGTCCTTGAGGCGGCAGAGTTGGTGAAGAAGCTCGAAGAGAAGTGGGGCGTTTCCGCCGCCGCTCCTGTTGCGATGGCTGCCATGCCTGCTGGTGCCGCCGCCGCCGAGCCCGTTGAAGAGAAGACCGAGTTCGATGTGGTCATCAAGGATGCCGGTGCCAAGAAGATCGATGTGATCAAGGTTATTCGCAAATTGACCCAACTTGGACTTGGTGAAGCTAAAACCATGGCTGAGACCGCTGGTGCCAAAGTTCTCTCTGCTGTCGGCAAGGATGCTGCCACCCAGGCCAAGAAGGACCTTGAAGAAGCTGGCGCAACCGTCGCTCTCGAATAAATTTCTTCCTATGTACGAATCAAAAAGACGACTCATGCGAGCCGTCTTTTTGATTCAAATCCTTTTTGTTTATGCAGCAAGAGGTTTTTCCATCCTGCGGATGACCATGACAACTTTGCCTTTAATTTCGAGCGGTTCGGTCTTCTTGATATAGATGGGCTTCATGGTAGGGTTTGCAGGCTGGAGGCGATAGCGGTCCTTTTCCTTGAAGAAGTATTTGAGGGTCGCTTCATTGTCGCGCGGGAGCCAGACTGCCACCATTTCACCATTGCGCGCTTCAGTAGCTTGTTTCATGACCACGATGTCTCCGTCGTTGATCATTGCGTCAATCATTGAGTCTCCCTGCACCCTGAGTGCATAGAGACCATCGCCTTTTTCCCTGGAGGGGAGAAGACTTCGGGCAATGGCAACTGCATCCGCTTCGTTATCCGTGGTGTAGCTGGCACCGGGTTGAAGCTCCGGGAGGGGGATACCTGCTGCAATCGGACCCAAGACAGGCACAAGGAGTGTGTTCCCAGTTTGTACCACCTGGTTGACCTTGCCAGTCAGGCGCATACCGCGCGAGACGCGGCTGTCCCGCTCCAGATATCCCAACTTTTCCAATTGCAGGAGATAGTAATTGACAACGGACGTGGAGGAAATCTTGACCTTTTCGCCGATCTCACGGATCGAAGGGGGACGTCCATGCTGGTTTTGGTAATCGTTCACAAATTCCAACACTTTAATATGCTTTTCGGTAATCCCTTTGCTTTTTCGGACCATCATCATAGCAACCTCCTGCCAAAAGAACTGGCATGATAAGAGCATTCTTCGCTCATTTGTGCTATGAATAATACTCGAACGCTTGTTCTGTGTCAAGTCTTGATTTGTGCAGTTTTTAACAGTCTAGATCCAGGTGCGACGGCGCATCCAAAGATACATTCCCGTTGGCAATAAAACTGTAATGGCAAGCATAATGTAAAAAACCGGGTTTGTTGTCCAATTCCTCATGAGACCGAGCGGCTCGAAGAAATTCATTCCGAAAAAGCCTGTCACAAATGCCAGCGGCATGAATAACGTGGTAATAATGGTAAGGGTCTTCATGATGTCATTCATGCGGTTGTTTATTACCGAGAGATATGTATCCAGTGCGCCGCCGACGAGGTCCCGCAGGCTTTCGTTTAGGTCATGGAGCCGCACGAGGTGGTCATAGATGTCACGGAAGAAGATGCGGTCTTTGGGGTCAATGACCTGGTAATCGTCACGGGCGAGCTTGTTCATCACTTCGCGCTGGGGGAGCAGGATCCGCCTCATAGCCAGTAGAACTCTTTTGAGGGCAAACAGCTTTTCGAGAGTCCGAGGCGATGGCTTGTCAAAGACCTGGTCTTCGATCTGGTCGATGGCGGAGTCTATCCTTTCCACGGTGGGCATGTAATCGGCAACGAGATTATCGGTGATCTTGTAAAGCAAATGGTCGGCGCCATCCTGCAGGGAACGTATATCGCGCTCGCAGGCTGACCATGTTTCATCGATTGCTGCAACAGGCTGGTCGTGGTGGGTGACGATGTAGTTTCTCCCTAGGAAGATGTCCAGTTCGTCAATCTCGGTTTCCCATCCGCTCCCGTTTTCAGCCAGGTGCATGTAGTTGAGGACAATATAAAGATAATCGCCCCAATCATCGAGTTTTGGGGCATGGGTTTGTTGCAGGGCATCCTCGATCGCGAGTGGATGGAAGCCAAAACCTGTCAGAATGGGGAGGCAGGTTTCAGGTGGTGAGTTCGCAAAATCCACCCAAAGAAGCCCGCGGCGATTTTTGATGAGTTTGGGAAATTCCTGGTGAGGAATTTCCTTGCGGATGGGTTTTCCATTGATGTAATAGAGGGAACGGATCATTTTTACTCCAGAATTGCAAAAATATTGCGAATTTCAATTTTGAAATCCAATTATTTGAAAAATGAGTTTGGAATAATTGAAAATATGAAATTATACCTTGACAATTTCAAGAATACTCTTATAATAACTAAAAAATTCGGCAGAAAAATTAAGAATCGAGGCAAAATGCTTGAAACTCGGCTCCAAAAGATGAAAGATGTGTATCACGAGTATCCTCGTGTCTTTTGGATTCTGATGGTGATCACTTTTGTTGATCGGATCGGTGGGGCGCTGATCTTTCCTTTTTTTGCATTGTATCTTACCAGTAAATTCGGCGTGGGGATGACCGATGTAGGCGTATTGTTTGCCACGTTTTCACTTTCAAGTTTTGCAGGCTCGACCATCGGCGGGGCACTGACCGATCGCTTCGGGCGCAAAGGTATCATCATCTTTGGCTTGATCGCTTCCTCCATGTCGGCTTTGGCAATGGGACTGACGAACTCCTTCCAGATGTTCTTCGTGCTGGCGTTGTTTGTCGGCATTCTGTCCGATGTTTCCGGTCCGGCACATCAGGCAATGATAGCGGACATCCTGCCCGAGGACAAGCGTGCAGACGGATATGGAATCCTGCGCGTGGCATTCAATCTGTCTGTGGTGATTGGTCCTGCGATCGGTGGATTGCTCGCGGCTAAATCCTATCTTCTTTTATTCGTGACGGATGCAGCCGTTTCCCTCCTGACCGTGATCCTGATCGCCATTTTCATCCCTGAGACAAAGCCTGAGGCTCATCCTGATGCCCCCCAGCCGACAGTCGCATCTAGTTTCGCTGGGTATGGCAAAGTGCTTCGTGATACCGCCTTCTTGCTATTCCTTGGCGCGGTCATGTTGCAGGTGTTCACCTATATGAACATGAATACCACGCTGGGTGTGTTCCTGCGTAATGAATACGGTGCAACCGAGTTCCAGTATGGCATGTTGCTCAGCATTAACGCGGCAATGGTAGTGATCATGCAATTCCCGATCACGCGTCGCATCAAGAATTATCCACCCATGCTGATGATGGCGTCTGGCACAGTTTTATATGCCATTGGTTTTGCCATGTACGGATTTGTGTCAGCCTACTTTATGTTTGTGACGGCAATGGTCATCATCACAATTGGAGAGATGATCGTCTCGCCCGTCTCCCAGGCTTTGGTTGCCAGCTTTGCTCCCGAGGATATGCGCGGACGCTACATGGCCGTCTCTGGGTTTTCATGGGGCATTCCATTTGCGGTGGGTCCATACCTGGCTGGCTTGATCATCGACGGACCGAACCCGCATTATCTGTGGTATGTGGCCGGTTTCATCGGTCTGCTTTCAACAATTGGTTTCCTCAGTTTGCATCGTGCAAGAAGGCAAACTGTCATGCCTGTGACGAAGTTACAGGAAAGAATCTAGTAAATATCGGAGGCGTATTATGCATTCTGCACCATCCCGTTGTCCAGTTTGTCAATCTGAATTGACCGTGGCAAAGTTACACTGTTCTTCCTGTGATACATCCATTGAAGGGCGTTTTGCAAGCGGTCCATTCGGTGACTTAAATCCTGAGTATGTGGATTTCATCATCACCTTTGTTCGATGCGAGGGCAAGATCAATCGCATGGAACAGGAGGGAAGGTGGGGTTCCTATCCCACCATTCGCAACCAACTTCATGAGGTGATCCGCGCACTAGGATTCGAACCAGGCAAGGAAGAAGTTGTTGAGATTTCCATGGAAAAAAGAAGTGCCGTGCTTGAGGAGTTGGAAGCAGGCAAGATTTCCGCTGATGCTGCCATGCGCATGTTAAGCGGAGAGGAGGAGTAGTTTATGTCCAGAACAATTTCAGCAGGGAAAACCCCGAAGATCAGAGTTGATTCGATCGGTGGCGAGCTCAGCGTGGTTGGCTGGGATGGTGACATCCTCATAAAGGGTGACGAGGGTGAATTCACCCTTGAACAAAAGGATGAAGAAATAACCCTTTCCTGCAGCAGTGACCTCGCTTTGCGTGTCCCCAAAGGTGCCACCTTCGAATTTGGAAACATCGGCGGAGACGCTTCTGTTCGCGGCGTGCAGGGAAGCATTGACCTGGCAAACATTGGCGGCGATCTTTCCATCCGTGATGCTGGTTCGGTTACGATCGGCAATATCGGCGCTGACTTCAGCCTGCGGAATGCGAAAGGTGACCTCCATATCAAGAACGTAGGTGGAGATGTTTCCATCCGTGATGTGGATGGAAATGTAATGCTCGATTCGGTCGGTAATGATCTTGCCTTGCGCGGTGCACGCGGGGACATTAAGGTCAATGTGGGTGAGGATGTGATTGTATATCTTGATCCCAAAGCTGACGGTGGATACTCTTTCGTTGCCGGAGATGATATTTTGTTCGTGCTCCCTCCAGATGCGAATGCAACATTAACCTTGCAGGGTGACCAGATTGACATTGACCTGCCCGGTGTGGAGCCCGATGAGGATGCGACGGAACGCGTCGTTGTGATGGGTGATGGTTCTGCCAAGATCTCCCTGAGTGCTGGTGGTGATGTGCGCGTGAGCAATCGTGAGGATGCCGGCGACTATGCAGAGGAATTTGGCAACTTTGCGGGCATGAACTTTGATTTCTCAGGTTTTGGTGAACGAATTTCACGTCAAGTGCAACGCGCTACAGAGCGTGCATCAAAGCGGGCTGCTGAAGCCACTCGCCGAGCCGAGGAAGCTGTCCGCCGGGCGGAGCGGACGGCAGAACGTCATGCGCGCCGCGGCAGGGTGGGGCTTGAGATCGGTCGCTGGAATTGGGATATCAAGGGAACTCCCAGACCGCCGACGCCACCTGCGCCGCCCGCTGAACCAGTGTCCGATGATGAGCGCATGGCAATTTTGAAAATGCTGGCTGAAAAGAAGATCACAGCTGAACAGGCAGAACAATTACTGTCTGCTTTGGAAGGAGGCAAATAATGTCTTCTGAGGAACGCAAAAAGATTTTGCAGATGGTCGTGGAAGGAAAGATCTCGGCGGAGGAAGCCGCGAGCCTGATGGCTGCCCTGGTAGATGACGATGCGGAAGAACCTGTTGAGGCGGAGGTCGAGGTCATTGATAGCGGATCAGGTTTCGGCTACGAAAGACCCGATGCTCCGGAGTTCGACGCGATCAAGGAACGGGCGCGTCGCTTTGCGTTGATCCCGTTGTGGATTGGTATCTTCATCACTGTGCTGAGCGCGTGGGGAATTTATTCCATCCAGCAAAGTGTTGGAACAAATTTCTGGTTCTATTGTTTGATCTTCCCGTTGATGTTGGGCGTGTTGCTGTTGGCATTGGGCGGAGGCGGTCGTACTTCACGCTGGATCTATGTGGATGTGAACCGCAAGGATGCCAAACCCGGTGATGGACCGAAACATATCACTCTGGGCTTTCCAATCCCGTTCGGGTTGACGATGTGGTTCATGCAGAATTTCGGGCACAACATCAGCGGCATGAACAAGAGGCAGGCGGATGCCATTGTTGAAATGATGCAGGCCACCAAGGACACCAATGAGCCTTTAATGGTCAATGTGGACGATGATGATGCTCATGTGCAGGTGTATATCGGTTGATGGAGCATGAATGGCTGAAGTAAAGAAACAACCCTTGTTGAGCGGATTGCTGATCCTGTTCCTTGCCGCGATGGTTCTTGCGAACATCGGCGGGAACATGTATGGCGGTTTGTTGCCGTTATACCTGAAGGATCTCGGCTCTTCGATTCCGCAGATTGGGTTGTTCTTTACCATCTCGCAGATCGTGCCGCTCTTATTACAAATCCTGGGCGGATGGGTTTCAGATACGTTGGGACGCTTGCGTGCGATCGCAATTGGAAGTGTGTTCGGCGTGATCGGTTTTATCCCGCTTATATTGGCGAATTCTTGGGGCTGGCTTGTACTGGCGGTGGCGATCGGTTCAGTGTCAGGTGCGCTGGTGGGACCGAGTTTCGATGCGTTCATTGCGGAACATTCCAGCGAAGAGAATCGCGGCAGGGTTTTCGGCATCTCGCAGACCATTTTTATGGTCGTTGCTGTTGTCGGCCCCCCGCTGGGCGGGTGGCTTGCCCAAGACCATGGCTTCAAGCTGATGCTATTGGTGGCAGGTACGTTATACTTCTGCGCCGCGATTTTGCGCATTGGCATGGCGCGTGAGGCGGTCAAGACCGATACTGCAAAGAAAAAACTATCATTCGATGGTTTGAAATCCAACATGGGGGCGATGTTCGGGATGATCTTTTCGGGCGGTTTGATCACCTGGATATTGATCACGGATGGGTTTAGGGATGTTTCCTTCCAGCTCTCGGGCAATCTGATGCCTGTATACATGGAAGAAATCGGCGGGTTATCCATTCTCCAGATCGGTTGGGTCAACTCCCTGTTCGGTCTGTGTGTGATGTTGACCACGATGCCAGGCGGCTGGCTTTCAGACAAGGTTGGTGAGCGGGTTGGCATAGCATCCGGTATGGTTTTGCTCTCTAGCGCCTTGCTTCTATTTGTCAACATACCAGCGGGAAACACATGGTTGTATTTCCTGGGGTGGGCAGTGGCTGGAATGGGGATGGGGATCATGATGCCTGCCTATCAGTCCCTCATCAGCAAGGCTGTCCCGCAGCATTTGCGTGGTACGGCGTTTGGTTTATTTAGTACCAGCCTGGGAATCATTTCCCTGCCTGCACCCTGGATCGGTGCGCAATTATGGGATCGTGTCAGTCCGCAGTTCCCGTTTACGATTACGGCGATCGCCATGTTGCTTGCGGTAGTTCCCATCTGGTTGAAATTTAAACTTCCGAGGACTGTGGAAGGATCGGAAGATACCGCAATCGCCGCTGTTTCATAACGAAATTAAATACGGAGGTACGTATGGCATCAGTAGAAGAAAGAATGAAGATTTTGAAGATGATCGAGGAAGGGAAACTCAGCGCAGAGGAGGGGACCAAACTGCTTGTGGCTTTGAGCGCCAAAAAGCCGACTCCGCCTCGTGCACCGGGGATGCCTGGTGCGGCAAAATGGCTTCGTATCCGTGTGACAGATATACGCTCTGGCCGCTCGAAGGCGTCGGTGCAAATCCCGCTCGCCTTGGTGGATGCGGGCTTGAAGATCGGCGCGCACTTTGCCCCTGAAGTCGAAGGCGTGGATATGTCCAATGTGATGGAAGCCATGCGCTCGGGTATGACCGGCAAGATCATCGACGTGACCGACGATGAAGATGGTGAACACGTCGAAATCTATATAGAATAATTAAAGGCAAGTACAAAACCCTTCATGGAACCTACATCGAAGCGTCCGGCAGGGATGCCTGCCTTTATTGTCGTTTGGATCGGACAGATCATTTCGATCTTGGCATCCGGCATGAGCCATTTTGCCCTGTCGCTGTGGATGTATGAACAGACCGAGAGCGCCACAGCGATGGGCTTGATGCAGGTGTTTTTCATTACACCCTTCCTCATCATGTCTGTGCCCGCGGGGGTAATGGTAGACCGTTACAACCGCAAACTCATGATGATGCTTAGTGACTTTGCCGCTATTCTGGCGACCGGCATGATCTTTGTTTTATATGCATTGGGCAGGCTGGAATTCTGGCATTTATACGTTGCCGCAGTGTTGAACGGATTGGGCAACACTTTCCAATGGCCTGCTTACTCAGCCGCAATCAGCACCATGCTACCCAAGGAACAACTGGGGCGTGCCAACGGTTTGATGTCACTTATGGAAGCCGGACCCGGTGTCCTGGCGCCGATTCTGGCTGGGGCTCTTTACCCCCTTATCGGTTTAACCGGCCTTCTTGGGATTGATGTGGCGACTTTTTTCATTGCAATAGGTGCACTGGCGTTTGTTTATATCCCCCAGCCGCAACGCACTCAGGAGGGGGCACAAGCCAGTGGTGGTATGTTGAAAGAGGCTTGGTCAGGGTTTCAGTATATTTTCGCACGTCCCAGTTTGTTGGGACTCCAAATGGTATTTTTCTTTGGCAACCTGTTTAGTGGCATGACCTTTACACTTCTCGCCCCCATGGTTCTGGCTCGCACCGGTCAGGATAGTCTTATCTATGGCTCGGTGCAGACCATCGGTGCAGTTGGGGGAATTCTGGGCGGTGTCATTATGAGCATCTGGAGCGGACTCAAGCGAAGACAATTCGGTGTCATCTTTGGCTGGATGATGGAGGGGATCTTCTTTGTCATCCTGCTGGGCGCTGGGCGCGGACTACCTGTGTGGGGCGCAGCAATGGTCCTTGGCGGGATTATCGGTGCATTGATCAACACATCCAATCAGGCTTTCTGGCAGGCGAAAGTTGCTCCGGATTTGCAGGGCCGCGTCTTTTCTGCCCGACGTCTGATTGCCTGGTTTACCCAACCGATTGCCCCCGTCATCGCCGGTACACTTGCTGATTATGTGCTTGAACCTGCCATGCGTACCGAAAGCACACTCTCGACCACATTCAGCGGTTTGGTCGGTACTGGTCCTGGCGCGGGTATGAGCTTGCTGATGATCTTTTGTGGTATTACCATCACCCTGGTTGGATTGACCGCCTACTTTATCCCTGCGATCCGTAATGCAGACAAATTGCTGCCCGACCACGATGAACTTGCCAAAGCCGCGGATATCTCTGTCTAATTTTTTGGATAAAGCATTCTCAAAACAAGTCAAAAACCTTTCCTTTGTACTTTTAAACATCTTAAAAAAGGAGTCTGTTATGCGAGATCGAATCCAGGAAGCCCTCAAACGTAGTAAAGCGGACTATACCGAAATCCGCATCGAGGAAAAAGAGACTACTCGGGTGGTCTTTCGCGGCAAGGAATTGGAAACCGCAGGCGCAAACATAGATAAAGGCGGTATTGTTCGCTGTCTCATCAAGGACAAGGGCTGGGGTGTGGCAACGTTCAACAACTTGGATGATCTGCCAACAAAAGTAGATCAAGCATATGAGTGCGCACAAGTTGGCTCGGTCCCTGAACCGATCGAACTGGCTTCGGTCGAACCGGTCGAGAAAGTGGAGACCGTTGAAATGGGGCGCGACTTCCGTGACATTTCCCTCGCTGAAAAGAAGGCGTTGGCTGAACGATATAACCAGGTCATACGGGGTCACAGCGATAGGATCATAGATACGCAAGCTGCGTACGCAGATTCGTTCGTTCATCTTGTCCTCGCCAATTCCGAAGGGACATACATCGAACAGGAAAAACCGTCGGTTGTGGTGGGCGCCTTTGCCATTGCTCGAGATGGCGACAATGTCCAGCAGGCACATGAAAGTCTATCCAGCATTCAAGGATACGAATACGTGCTCGATAAGGATGAATTGGCGCGCAAAGCTGCGCAAAAGGCTGTTGAGTTGTTGGACGCAAAGCCGGTCAAAGCGGGACAGTATCCAGTGGTGGTGGACCAGATGCTGGCAGGCGTATTCATTCATGAGGCGTTCGGTCATCTCTCCGAAGCGGACTTCGTTTACGAGAATCCCAAAGCCCGTGAAATGATGACAATGGGACGCCGCTTTGGCAAGGGCATCCTCAACGTTTTCGATGATGGTTCCATCCCGAACTTGCGCGGCACAACTCTCTATGATGACGAAGGCACACCTGCCCGTCGCAACTGGCTCATTCGCGATGGAGAACTCGTCGGGCGACTGCATTCGCGCCAGACCGCGGCAAAAATGGGCGAGACCGCATCCGGCAATGCCCGTGCCATGAGTTACCGTTTCGCGCCAATCGTCCGCATGACCAACACCGCCATTGACAACGGTACAACCTCCTTCGAGGATATGATCAAGGATATCGAACTCGGCATCTACGCCTGCGACGCGTACGGCGGCCAGACCCAACTCGAAAATTTCTCGTTCAGTTCCGGGTATGCCTACATGATCCGCAACGGTAAGATCGCCGAGATGGTCAAGGATGTAATTCTTTCCGGCAATCTCTTCTCCACGCTCGAAAACATAGATGCCATTGGTAACGATTTCAAATGGCTGAACACCGGTGGCGGATGCGGCAAGGGCAACCAGTTCCCACTGCCGGTTGGTATGGGCGCGCCGCACATCCGCATTCAAAATGTCGTCATTGGCGGCGAATAACGGGAGGGCAATATGGATATTTTGACTCAACTCAAAGGACAAGCCGAACAGGTGGAAGTTCTCAGCCTGCAAAACGAAAAGACTACAGTCGAGTACGAAGCGAACCAACTCAAGACCTGCACCGTGGCTGAAACCAAGGGGACAGCAGTACGTGTCATTCGCAACGGACAATTGGGATTCTCCGCCTCGACCGATGAAACCGCTGCGACAAAACTTGCCGCGAACGCGCTCGAGTCTGCCGCGTATGGCGACCCAGCCCCGTTCTCCTTCGCGGACCCTCAGCCTGGTCCAAGCGTGCGAACGTTCGACTCCGCCATAGCTGACCTGCCCATCGCACGCCTCGTTGAGATTGGCAAAGAGATCCTCGATCTGGTCCTGCCTGTCGAACCGAATGCCCGTTGCAACGTCAGCGTGGAACGGAGTCTTGTCACTGCCAGCATCCGCAACCAAAAGGGACTCGATGTATCCTTCCAAACATCACCGCTTTCCATAGGCTTTGAGATCGACCGCATCGAAGGCGATGATGTGCTCATCATGTACGATCAGTTGGGCACATCGGTGTGGGATGATGATTATCTTGACTTTGCCCGTCGCCTGGTGGAAAAACTAAAGATGGCACGTAACATTACCAGTATTAAGCCTGGCAGGATGCCTGTGCTGTTTGCACCCACTGGGGCTCTGGCGCTGGCACTTCCGCTTACCACGGGCTTGAACGGCAAGGAAGTGTACAAAGGCACCTCGCCAATCAAGGATAAGGTTGGTGAAAAACTTTTTGACGAGAAGATCACCGTGATCGATGACGGGACCATTGATGGAAAATTTGCCAGTGCCTCGTTTGATGACGAAGGCATACCCCATCGACGCAACGTATTGGTCGAGAAAGGAATGTTGCGGGGCTTCATCTATGATCTGAAAACAGCGGCGCAATCCGGCGTCGAATCGACCGGCAACGGTTCCCGCCAGCTATTTTATCCGCCTGAACCATCGTTTACCAATATCGTCATCCAGCCCGGTCAGACTCCAATGAAAGATATGCTTGCCAGCATGGACGAGGGCATCATCGTTGAAGACCTGCTCGGTATCGGACAAGGCAACATCATTTCCGGCGCGTTCTCCAACCCGATTGCGCTGGCATTCAAGGTCAAAAAAGGTGAGATCGTCGGACGTGTGAAGGATCTATCCATTGCGGGGAATATCTACGATCTGCTCAAGAATGTCCGTGCGGTCAGCCGGGAAGCGCACTGGATCTACAGCACATTCTGTGCACCGTATATTCTCCTCCCTGAAATGAATGTGGCGGGGAAGAATTAGCGATTAGAGCGCAGCCAATGAAAATGCCTGGCAGTGCAAACGCATGCCAGGCATTTTGAATTCAGTAGTGCGCTGATGGATTCGACGGATTGTTTTCTATTGTCGTCGTAACAACATCGGACCGATCAAATCCTCCAGCCAGCCGAAACTTAATTCAACCCACGGAACGATCTGCAACCAGCGCGGCACATAGATGATCCGTTTTGGGTGCAACAACAAATTCCAAATACGATGCGCCACATGCTCGGATGTCACACCAATCTTTTCGGTTGGGATGTGCCCGCTGTTCTGGTGCTCAAGCGCCGATTCGTAAAATTCCGTTTTGACAGCACCCGCCCGCACCACACTGACATTTACATTTGAACCACGCGTTTCGCGATGCAGAGCGGTCGTGAACGCGTCCATGAACGACTTGCTTGCCGCGTACATTGCGATCCCCTGGCTCGGAATGCTCCCCGAGATCGAACCCACATTGATAATATGTCCGCAATTCCTCCTCCTCATCCCCGGCAAAAAAAGCGAAGTGAGATGTGCTGTTGATGCGATATTAATCTCAAGCATTTCTCGGGCGGTCTTCCACGGCATATTATTGAAGTAACCGTACCAGCCGAACCCCGCGTTGTTAACAAGTACATCCGCTTCGCCAACTTTCTGGAAGAGATGAACCCGTTCCTCTTCGGACCTCAGATCTGCCGCGACCACTTCAGCCTTTCCGCCATCTGACGCGATCTTTGCCTGCAATCCGAGCAGTCTTTCCAGCCGCCGCGCCACAAGGACAACCCGCATCCCTGCCTTCGCGAGTTGACGCGCCGTGGCCTCCCCAATTCCGCTCGAAGCGCCAGTGACAACCGCGACCCTGTCTTTCCAGTTCATATTCTTTCCGCCTTCTTCTTCTTCCCTCTTTCGGAAGAGGATAGAAGAAAGACTTAGACTACGCCCCCAAATCCTCCATTAACTCCATCGGCACCACCGCCGCACCGACAATGCCGGGACCAGTGTGCACACCCAATACTGGGGAGATTCGCATGACCTCCATTTTGGCGATATTGAGTTTCTCTTTGAATTCTTCGGCAAGCACTTCTGCCTTTTCTTCAAAGCGACCATGTAACACCGTGACCCATAACGGTGTGTTGCCATACTTTTCAACCAGATGATCTGCAATCGCCTTCATGGATTTGCCCAGTGTGCGCCCGGTGGTGACCGTGCTGTATTTTCCATCCGTATCCACGCGGATGACAGGTTTGAGATTCAATAACGCTCCGGCCATCGCCTTGACTCGTCCAATGCGCCCACCGCGCGCGAGATATTCGAGAGTATCGAGCGTGTAGATCACCTCCGTCTTTTCACGGATTTTGGCAAGACGCTCCTGAATGGCATGATATGCCCAGCCTGCCTTCGATGCAAACGCCGCAGCCAGAACTTGAAAGCGTTCGCCGCCTGAGAGGGTGAGCGTATCCCAGTGATTAACGTTTGCTTCCGATTTCACCTGTTCGCCGCCATCGCGTGCGGCGTTGATCGTTCCGCTTAAGCCAGATGAAATGTGGATCGAGAGAATATTCTTTTCTGCCTGGGCGATCTTTCGGTACAACTCAGCAAAGATACCGCCCGAAGGCTGTGCCGTGGTGGGGATCTGGGGTCGCATGGCTTCCAGACGATTGTAGAACTCATCCGCTGAAATATCGGCAGAGTTCACTTCGCCTTCAGGGAATTGGATGAAGAGCGGAGCCTGGATGATGCCCAGTTTTTCCAGTTCTTCATTCGGCATATCTGCCGCGCAGTCGGTTACGATTTTCATGTTCTTTTTCCTTTACGATTTGTTTTTAATTGTTGCAAATTTCTTCTGTTGCAGAAACCACTTCACAGTATCTGCAATGCTTTCATACAAAGTGCGCGGATGGTACCCCAGTTCGCGCGTGGCTTTGGAATGACTAATGTTCGAGTTGCTTTTTAAAACTTCCAGTGAGTAAGGCGTAAAACGTGGGGATGATTTTGTCAAGCGATAATAGAACGGTGTGAACTGCGCCGCCCATTTCGCCAATTCGAATGGCATCTTCATCAGCATAAAGCCCTGCCCTGTGATCTCGCGCACGGTCTCAAGTAGATAACGAACACTGATCCGTTGACCCGAAAGGATGTAACTCTCGCCCCGCTTGCCATGTTCCGCCGCGGCGATCAAACCATCCGCCACATCGCGCACATCCACGAAATCATACGCGCCGTCCACGTAGAGTGTTGGCTTCTGCTCCGCGGCAGTGCGGATCACATGTCCCATCATCGAACCGCGAAAATCATAAGGACCGATCACGCCTGTTGGGCACGCGATCACAGCCTCAAGTCCCGAATGAGCCGCCTGTTGTACGTCCAATGTTGCCTGTGCTTTCGAGCGGTCATACGCGCCGTATGGGTTGTCGGGGTCGTAAGGTAAAGTCTCATCGATCACGCCATCTTCCGCGCGTTTGATGGCATGGATCGAACTCGTGTACACCAGCTTTTGTATCCCCGTTTCTTGCGCGGCACGAATCACATTGCGCGTGCCATCCACATTCACCTTGTGGACAAATTCATTCGACCCAGGCATGATCGAAATGACACCTGCAAGATGAAAGACACCGCGAATGCCTCGAAAGGATTCGAACAAAGAATCGAGATTCAGGACATCGCCCTCCACCGCTTCGACATCCAAGCCTTGAATTGATTCACGGCTTTCGCCAGGCAGGATCAACGACCGAACCTTTTCCCCGCGTTCCAAAAGTCTTCGCACAAGGACATTTCCGATATGTCCTGTTGCACCTGTTACAAGCCACATAGTCCTATTCCTTCACTTTTTCAATAAACTGTTCACCAGCATGGTTGTGCTGTCACGTGCGACCTTTTCCCAATTTGCTCCTTTGGGGTCGAGCAGACTCTGCAGTAACAAGCCCATTGCCGTGGAAACAATCATGCGCGAGGCAAGTTCAGGGTCCACATCGACGAACGAGCCTTCGTCCACTCCTTTTTTGATGAGCGATGTGAAATACTTGTGATAACGGCGGTAGGGAGCAATACTTGCCTCCCAGATCTTTTTATCGCGGCTGGCTTGCAGCCAGAACTCAAGGAACATTGGGAGACCATCGCCCGCGGTTTCGAAGATATAGGGAAAGGCTGTGGTCATTTGTGTGAAGGTTTCAGGGGCGGACAAATCCTGTGACGCTTCGATGGCATTGTCTACGGCTTGAAGCCAGCCATCGAGCAGGGCAAGGAAAAGTTCCTGCTTGCTCTTGAAGTGATGATAGAACGCGCCTTTGCTGATTCCAGCTTCTACGCAGATATCGTCCACGCTGGCTTTATTGAAGCCGCTGTTGGAAAACAATTTAATTGCTGATTCCAAGATCTTTGTTCGAGTCTCTTCACTGCGTTGTTGCATGTTTATCTCTTACTCCCCTCTCCTTTTAGGAGAGGGGTAGGGGTGAGGTAGAATTAAAACCGACCAGTCGGTATGTTTTTACCCCCGAAAGATTGCACTGTCAAGGTGATGGAAATCACAAGCTTGTATACCAAAAGAGACGGCAGGTACCGTCTCTACTGGGAGTGCGTAGTTTATGCAGGTTTATAAGCAGTGATCTTGGCGCTGTAGACTGCCTCATAGACATCTTCGCGCGGATATTCCCTCACATCCAATTTCATCTCATCGAGCGCGGAGTCTACGGTTTCCTTGTCGAAGAACACAGGCGTGACCGAAACATTCGTGAAGCCAACTGCTTCCATCATGGCAATGTATTCATTCGCTTCGATTGCACCCGCCACACATCCCGCCCAGGCGCTCAGGCTTTGTTTTACCGCCTCAGGCAGGGGTCCATCCGTGACAATATCCGAGACCGCGAGTTTGCCGCCGGGCTTGAGCACACGGAATGTCTCAGCGAACACTTTGGATTTATCTGGTGAAAGGTTGATGACACAATTCGAGATGATGACGTCTACAGTATTTGACTCGACGGGCAGCTCTTCAATGTATCCCTGACGGAATTCGACATTGGATAAGCCCAAACGCGTCGCACTACCCCGAGCCCGCTCCAACATCTCAGGAGTCATATCCACGCCGATTACGTGTCCCATCTCACCGACTTTCTTCGCGGCGAAGAAACAATCGAGTCCTGCGCCTGAGCCGAGGTCAAGGACGGTTTGCCCAGGTTGCAGTGAAGCGAGTGTGACCGGGTCGCCGCAGCCGTAACTGATGGCTGATTCACCTTGGGGGAGGGTGGCAAGTAAATCAATAGGGTAGAGATTGCTGTCGGTGGAGCAGCAGTTGTCGGGTCCGCAACAGGAGGCGTTATTTTTTATCCGCTCCGCATAATGTTCGCGGACAACATCGTGAATGGGTGTATTCGTGGTCATTTTGTCTCCTTATATAGATGACTGTCTATATGTTTTTGTAAAATTTACGGAACGCCGCCTAGGATGGAGTCCCGTGGTTAGCTTTGGATCGATTGTTTGACAGTAAGCGTGGTTTCGGATTCGGGTGCAAACTTGAGCATGATCTGACCGCAACAGACGGCAATGCGATCCTGGTTGAGTGTGTAGAAAGTTTGCTTGCCCTCTTCGCGGCTTTCTACAAGACCTGCGTCGCGCAGGATGGCGAGGTGATGGGAGATGGTAGGTTGCGAGAAGCCGATCTTTTCGACGATCTCGTTGACCGATAGTTCACAGCAACAACACGCGCTCATGATCTTTTGGCGGGTGTCATCGGCGATGGCTTTGGCGAAGAGGACAGGGTCGAATTTCATATAGATAACCTTCGATGTGTTTATTATATAGATATTTGTCTATTTGTCAAGAGTTTCATGCCCATATCAATGTCATGATCGCCGCAACGGCGGTGATGATCAATGAGATGACGAAGGTCACGCGCAGAACGCCTGCTTCCTCCCCGATGCGGTCAATGGCGGCGGATGCATTCTGCAGTTTGGCAGGGGAGATGACGCTGGCGAGTCCGCCGCCGATGCCGCTTGCCGCGGCGAGGACCAAACCCACCGCGCCGATCTTTTCAGCAGTGGAAAGGTGCAGGGCTGTGAACATGGCGATCGAGGATGTCTCCGAGCCGCTGACGAATCCGCCCAGGAGACCGAGGAAAGGAGCGATGAAAGGGTAGGCTTTGCCGAATAAGGTGGTGGATGCGTTTGCGAGAATCACGACCATGTTGTTGTTCGGATTTGCCAGAGTCCAATCGAGTCCCTTGCCTGAGTGATTGATAATGTATGCGATGGCAAAGAAGACCGCCGAAGCCAGCATCGGACGTGGAGCGCGCTTGATCCACTTTTGCAGGGATGTGTTCCATTGGGCGCGTGTTGTTTTCAGTAAAGGAAGAGACAGCACCACACTGACCAGAATCCAGAAGTAAGCCTGCCAGAACAACCGCACCTTTTCGGGCGCGCCAGGGATGAGCTCCACAGGCATCGCCCATGTTGTGAAGGTCAATTTGAAGAAGGGCAGGAACGGCGCGTTCACAAGGACCGCGAAGCCTGTCAGGATGAGCCATGGGGAGATGGCGCGCCACAGTGAGAGGTTTGTCACCGCTTGCTGATCCGCTTCGTTCTGGACGCTTTGATCCCACAACGGTTTACGCGTGATGAGCAGGTAAGCCAGCATGACCACGATCACGCCCAGCCCCGCCGCGACACCCGTCAGGGTGACCATTCCGATGGCGTTCATGCCAATCGCGACGAATCCAGCTGTCAGTCCCGCGAGAAGCGCGGGCAGGAGTCCACGTTGGAGCATTTTCCAGCCGCCGACGATCCACAGCATCCCGAGCGCGATGCACGAACTGATGACTGGCATGTAGCGCGCGAAAAAGCCGCCGACTTCGTCCACAGGCAGACCGACAAAATTGGCGAACACCACCACGGGGATGCCAAGCAGGGCATAGGTGGTGAGCGCGTCGTAGCCGATGGCAGGCAGGGCGATGGCAATGAACGATGAGTAGCCAAGCGCCACCATGATAGGCGGCAGGATGGAGACGGGAGTTGCTCCGAGTGCGGCAAGTAGTGTGCCGAAACCGATGTTGACGATCATGATCTGGACAACTTGATCTTTCGGTGCAACCGATTTGACCAGCGCGACGACGCGGGCAATGGCGCCAGTCTCCAGCATGATCGTGATCTGCAAAATGGATGTGGCAACCATCACCGTGATTGGCAATGACGCGACCACGCCTGTCAGGCTGGCGGTCAGAGCGATCCGAAGCGGGGTCTGGAAAAAGAAATAGGCGACTGCCATTGCCGCAATCCAGCCGATCAGACCTGCCGTGTCTGCTGCCATGCGCTTCCATAGCAGGAGGATGAGGACAACGAGAACGGGGGAAAGTGCGAGTAGAACAGAGAGAAGGTTCATGGATGTTGTTTCCCTTGCAGGATCATGATCTCGTAGAGCGCGGGACCGTGTTCAGTGGCGGATAAAGCATCGAGGTTGATGTCAAGTTCAAGGTCCGCATTGAAGCGAAAGTAAAACGGATTGGCGAATAGCCGCGCGATTGGTTGTTTCCATTTGGGGAGGAGGGGCAACAGACTGGTCGCTTCGATGATCTTCGGATTGCGAAGTCGCAGTTGAATCGATTCGTGCCCCGACTTCCAGTTGAAATCCACTTCGCGTGGATAGCTGTAACCGCCCTCGTGCGGGATGAAACCGCGCGTTTGCATGGTGAAGGGCGTGCCGTCGCCTGTGATTATTTCACTGCCTTTTGCCAATAGAAAGACGGGCATGTGGATGTTGCCATATTTGTTTGTAGCGATTTGATCCACATAAATGAGCGTGTACTCGCCGATGTGTGCGCGACCCCAATACCAGTGATCCATCACTTCGTTCAAGCCAACGTTGCCCCAATTGTGATCATGATAGCCTGTGCCTTTTACATTTCGCGTTTGTCCATCGTAGGTGAGCGTGCCTTTCACTGTGCCATAAGGGATGGATGGCAGCCAGCCAAAGAAATGATCGAGGTCACCGAAGTATGCTTTTCCCGCGCCAGGCCGCCACGGCGGGACGTTGCCCGTGAAGGTCAGGTCAGCGGCGAAACCATCGCCCTCAAAGTGAACCTCGTAACGATTAAGATCTCCGCGCGTCCAATTCGGTCCAATGTGGACATCGCACGATTCTTTCTCCGCCTTGAATTGGTCGGCGGGAAATCCGAGGAAACTCACCACCTTGGTTCCATTGGGACGCGTGATCGTCAATGAGACATTGGGTTTGAGCGGACCATTCCGATCGATGAGCGGTTTTGTGCTGAAAACGATCACAGCGGTGGAGCCGTCATCGAAGTGTGCGTCGTAATACCACCACTCGAACGAGCCGCGTCCTGTGTCGATGCGAATACCGTCCTCCCAGGGAGCAATGGTTTCTGTCAGGTTATCGCGTTTCAGGAATTCAGGGGTGACGGCGAAGATGATTGGTTTGGGCATGATTGATTGTCCCTATTCTTGATTCACTTTTGGCTCACGGAAATTTCAGCCACAGAGACACAGAGTCACGGAGATTTAATTTTTTTCTCGGTGATTCCGTGTCTCTGGCGTTCAAGGATTTATTACTTTGCAGTCAGTTCTCCCAAACGTTCCACGTATTCTTCCAATACGGCAAAGGCATCTTCGATGGGTTGCGTGGATGTCATGTCCACGCCTGCGGTTTTGTACACTTCCATCGGTGGCATGGACGAACCTGCCTTGAGGAAGTTGATGTGATCCTGTGCGGCGTTGGGAACACCATCAAGGATGCGTTTGGCGATGGCGTTCGCAGCGGAGATGCCAATCGCATATTGGAACGAGTAGAAGTCGATGTATAGATGCGTGGTAAATGTTCCCCACGTGATGCCGACGCGGTCGCGATCCAGATCCATTTCGCCGCCGAAGCCTTCGCTGAAGAGATCTGCCATGAGATTGATCATGTAATGGGCGGTGAGTGCTCCTCCCTTTTCGATGTGTTCGTGCGTTGCCAGTTCAAAGCGAGCGAGTGTGGGCATGATGAAGAAATAACGATGGAAGTTGCCCATTGCCTCCTCCAGCAGTGCGATCTGGAAGGATTTGCTCGTTTGGGTCTTGAGCAGGTGTGCGCGCGTCATCGCCTGATTGAAGTTCGAGGCGGTCTCGGCAATGATGGACGGGTAGGTGTAATACACCATCGGCTGGGCGCGGCTGGCGTAATAGGCATGGATGGAATGACCGAGTTCATGCGAGAGTGTGCTCATGCTGCCGACATCGTCCGTGTAGCTCATCATGATGAACGGATGCGTATCGCTTGGCACACGCGTCGAGAACGCGCCTTCGCGTTTGCCTGCGTTCGGTGACCAGTCCACCCAGCGGTCTTCGAGACATCCCTTGCGCATGTTGCTGACGTATTCATCGCCCATTGGCGCGAGACCTTCACAGATCCAATCCACTGCCTGACCGAAAGGAACCTTGTGCTTCTTGGTGGTGAGCGGCGCCCACACATCATATGGGTGCAAGGTCTTCACTCCCAGTGCCTTGCGGCGGATGCGCCAATACTTGTGCCAGAGCGGCAGTTTCTTTTGGAAGATTCCCAGCAGGTTGTGGAACATCTCCACAGGCACATCGCCGTTGAAAAGCGTAGCTTCGAGAGCGGAGTTGAACTTGCGAGCCTTCATGTTGAACACATTCTGCTTGATCGAAGCGGCAAGGTTGCCCGCCAGCGTATTCTTGTATTCGAGATACTTGTCGTTGTAATTCTGCCAGGCTGTTTTGCGTGCCTTGCGGTCAGGGGAGTGCAGGATAGAGTTCTTCGTGCTTTGGGTCAGTTCCAGTTTGTTGCCGTCGCTGTCCCTGGCGGGTTTGAATTTGAAATCGGCATTTGCCAATTGGCTTGCCGTAGTACGGACTGCGCCAAATGGATCGCGCAACATGCCCATCAACTCCTCCACTTCCGCATTGCGGACGTGCGCCTGCTTGCGGAATAAGTCGTTGACGAAATGCTCGTATAGTTTCATGCGCCGGTCGTCCTTTATCCATCCGCGCAGTTTCGCTTCACCCATCGACAAAAGTTCTGGTTCCATAAAAGAGGTCGCCGTGCCCACCTGAGCCAACGCGGACATGGCTTTGCCGTTCATCGCTGCTGCTTTGTCGTCATTGGCATCCACCGCGCTGGACAGGGTGGCATACACGCGAATTTTCATAGAACGTTCTTCGAGCGCGTCCATGGCTTTGAATGCTTCGAGGAACAAGTCAACGCTGTCACCGAGATGTCCCTGGTATTTTTTGATCTCAGGCAGAGTGTTGAGAATGTTTTGTAATTCGATGTCGAATTCATCAGGCGTGGCAAATACACTTTCAGAATTCCAGGTTTGATTTTTCTTTACTTTCGAGCGGGGAAGGGGAGTGGGCATGATGTGTTTTTATTCCTTTCGTTTGTTTTATTTCATCTGCAAGTCTTACCAACGCGCATGATGTTCTTCGGCGAAACCGATCAGATCATGAATCTCGAGCGGTGTTCCGTCATCGAGAATCACGCGTCCGTTATAGCGCCCGAACATTTGATGCACTTCGCTGAAAATGATGCCAAGGTTTGTTGTCGCGGTGCGGTCTTTGAAGGGGGTGAATGTCAGATCAAGGCGTTTTTCGTCATCGGTAAAGCGCCAGGGTTTCATGTAATCGCCTGACTTGTAATCAAAGCAGACGGTGCCAAGTTTGTGAATATGCCCATCCAAAATAATGGCGTTCTCAGTGGCTTTGCTCAAGTCGCCGAAGCCCATACCCAAATTCAGACCGACGGTTCGTCCGTCAGGCAGAAACCCCGAAGTGCTTGCCCAATTCCAATAGCTTTGATATTCCCAGACGCCGCGTCCCCAATCGAGCGAGCCAATGCAGGTTTCGGGTTGCAGTTCTTCATGTTGATCGCCATATTGGATGTGTCCCTGTGCGGGCATGCAGTTGATCTTGGTGTTGTTGTAAAAACGGTTTTCGCCGATGGGAATAATAATGTTCATAGATTCGTGGTTCGGCCGCGCGCGCAGAGTGATGTCAGCGTGGATGGCGCGTCCGTTGTTGAATCCAGCCCAATGGACGGTGACGCGGCGCTCGTCGCCATCCGCTTGAAAACTCAGCGAGACCTTGTCATTCTTGAAGGATGCTTCACCCGCTTCAGGATTCCGCTCGAGCTTGATTCCCTTTCCGAAGGGAATGACCAATCCCTCTTCGTGCAGTTCGCCTGTTGCAAAATCGAGCGTGTAAACGAAGATGTTGCCCGCATAACCGAGATCAGCGATGGTGGCGGAGAAGAATCGTTGTGGCGTAAAGACCGCGTAATAATCCCAACGTTTGACGCGGAAACGATGAAAGCGTGTGTTCTCGAGATTGCAATCCAACAACGGCTTGCGCGACCAGCCAACTTGTGCCAATCTGCCATCTGCATCCAATAGTGGACCGGGTTGAGTAAGTTCTGTTTGCATCATTGTTTCCTTTCCTATTCTCTCCGCCTGAACGATTATAACCTTGCTCGACTCGTATTCAAACAAAAGAAGCCCCGCTGGAAAACGGGGCTTGTGATCATGTCTTAAAATTGTGATTAGGGGTCAATCTTCGGGCTGGTGAAAAACGTTCCATACTGGTCACGCACCAACAGCCAGCCAGTGGAATACCCCTTCACAGGTGGGCTGATCTTGACCTGCACCCAGACCTTCCACTTTTTATCAACGAAGACGGAGTTTAGTTTGTAATACAAGCGTTCATTGTAAAGAGCGGATGCGATGATCGGTCCACCGGGATCGCTGCGGATGAACATCCCGCCTTCATAGGCGATCTTCAGACTGTCGTAGGATTCGAACGGAGGCGGCGGGTTATTGCCCGGAGGCGGTGGAGGCGGGGAAGGCGGTTTGGTTCCTGCGGGAAGATTAATCACCTGTCCAACATAGATCAAGCTGGGGTTTTTGATCTGTGGGTTAGCTGCAATAAGCGCGCTCAAACTGGTACCAAACCTTGGGGCGATCTTCCCAAGGGTGTCTCCAGATTTCACCACGTAGGTACCACCTGTGGCCGGAGGGCTTCCAGGCGTATAGCCAGTGGGAATGTAAAGTGTTTGACCCGCATATAACCACCAGCCAAGTCCGGGGTTGGCGGCGCGGATGGCATCCACTGTGGTGCCGCATTGTTTTGCGATGCCGCTTAGCGTATCGCCCCATTGCACGATGATGGAAGCGGAGCATTGAGACCATGCCAACGCGCTTCCCGTTGATAAAAACGATGAAACGAGAAGTATGGCAACAACGATCACTTGAACGAACTTTTTGGTATTCATAGTTACCTCTCAATCGTATTGGGCTGTCAACTATAGAATACTCAAAAAAAGTTGCTTGTCAATGGGTAATAATGATAGTTTCGTGAAAGTTGTCTATGGCATTAGACCGGCATTTCCGAGACGGTCATGGATGTCCGGGAACGCGTCTGCCTGTTCCTGTGTGATGACACCCTCCGTCTCCAACGCGGACAGGATGGCTGCTTCCCGTTCTGTGGCATTCTCTCCGCTGTTGACCAGTTCGGGATGCGCGATGCGATAGGCTTCCATCGCATCATGGACGGTGACGAAAAGATCGGCTTCCTCCTGTGTGAGGACACCTTGTTTCACTGCTTCGGCAAGGATTTCCGCTTGTTGTTTGGCTTGAGCGGTTGGGTCGTAGGGAACGCCTCCCATGCCGCGACCAGGCTGAACGGTCCCGGCACCGAGCGCACGGATGTAGTTGATCATATCCCAACGCGATTGCTCATCCAGAACTTTCCACGGCGGCATGGATGAGGAGAAGGGAGTGCCTCCCTCGCTGATGCGCCAAAAGAGATAATCATCCGCCATCATCTGGCTGGTGTGCGCTATTGGTGAAGGTGCGGGATCGAGCGCCGCACCGGCAGGACCATCGCCCATGCCGCCGTCACCGTGACAACTGGCGCAGTTCGTGGCATACAATTCCGCCCCGCGTTGAAGTGAAGCATCATCGGCTGTAATCGGATTCCTTGTCCCTGCATACTCAACAGGGATCTGTGCATGATGACGGTTCATCATGCCATCATTGCCCATCCCCATCCCCGGGCGGACCTCCTCCGCTTGCGAGCCGCATGCGGAGAGAAAGAGAATTGAAAGTGTGATCAGAAGATATTTTTTCATGGTGGTTTCCTTGTCCGGCTATCATAACCCGATTGCAAGAAAATGTTCTTTTGGTGAAGGAAAAACCATAATTTCTCCATAATGACAAATGATCGGATCAAGCCTTTTTGATCAAACCCAAATTCTTCGCCATCAGATTATCTATGTATCGCTTGGGCAAAATGGACATCACCCAGGTGGAGAATGGTTTCGGTGTTATGGTGTAACGTACACGAGGCTTGCCGGCAGTTAATGCTCGAAAGATCACATCGCCCACACGTTCTGCGGGGAGACCGTTCCTGCCGTTCTTGACTGCATATTTCTGGATCTTTTTGCCGGCCTCGAAAAAGTCTGTGTGCTGAAACTGGTTTACGTCCACCTGCTCGGCTTTATCCCAGATGGGTGTGGCAATGGGACCGGGGGCGACGATGATCACATCTATGCCGTAGAGCATCATTTCCCTGCGCAGGGATTCGGACATTCCCTCCAGTGCATGTTTGGATGCAGCATACGCTCCCATCAATGGACTGCCGTTCCTGCCGGAGACTGAACTGATATTAACAATGCGACCAGGTGAGCCTTTCAGGGAACGGTCTGTACCCAACAAAGGCGCGAATGCCTGGGTGGCGATCAATTGCCCTATAACATTGACCTCAAGCTGCATGCGGAATTCATCAATATTTAAGTGCAACATCGGTGCACCTACAGCCACTCCCGCGTTGTTGACCAGCCCGAATAAAGTCTCCCCGTTGAGACTTTCGCGAACCTGCTTTGCTGCGTCGTGGACTGCTGTTTCATCGGTTACGTCAAAGAGCAGGGGAGTGAAATTCGCGCCGAGTTCTTTTGTGAGTCGTTCGGCATCTGCCTGTTTGCGGACGCTGCCAAAAACACGATAGCCTTTTTCGATCAATATCTTTGCCGCGCTCCAACCAATGCCCGTGGATGCGCCTGTAATCACGACACTTTTCATATTGCCTCTCCCGTTGATTTCTTGATGGAATTATATTCTTTTTCGACCCCGCCTTGATGTTAAAGCCATTATCCATACCCTTGTGGATTTTCTCCTCCTTCAAATGCTGCCCTGAAATCCTGCAATGACTCTTCGAAATTCTCAGGCTTGAACTGGTCAAAGCTGTTCTCTCGTGGAAGCAGGATATCGAGACAGTGCATCGCCATGCGGACTTGCATCCGAAATTTGAACGCCTCATCATACCGATGACCTGCCACCTCCAAAAAAGGCTTTCGCAACTCTGGAGCGTAATACCACCACAAAAGCGCGCCAGGATCGAGTGCGGGATCATCCATCTTCATCAGATCAAAGTCAAGGAGATAGATAGTTCCATCCGAAGCGAAGAGCCAGTTTGCGTTGCAGATGTCACCGTGCGATGCAACCAGGCCTTCGCCTGAAAACTGGTTGATTTGTTCTTCGAGACGATCCAGACTTTCATCCACAAACCCAGCCACAGATGGGACTTGTATCCTATGCCTTTCCCACTTTCGACGCAGACGGTCCAACGCCCTGAAACCTGCATCTTTAAACTGATCCGATGTCTCCACTGACAACGTTTCTACAACGCGTGGACTATCCTGCATCTTCCAAATCACTTCAGCGACATCACTCATTCGCTCGCGAAAATCTGCCCGTGATGGGTTTTTGCCTTTGATGAATGACTGCACAATGACCGATAACCCGCTCTCCAGTTGCCCATGAAGGATGACTGACGGCGCCAGTCCAATCTCTGCCATTGCCAAATAGCGTTCCACCTCCACGCCGACCTTGACGAAATAGGTCCGCTTGAAGCCATGCGCAAAATAGGACTCCTTCCCCCAGCCGTGCGGATAAGTGAACTTCCAATCATAGAGTGAGAGGCGCCTCTGCAAAAACGCGTTGACTTCCTGTTGATGTTCCTGGCGGTTGGGCATGTATCAATTCTAATCCCATCCCAACTTATGCAATTTGTTCCCTCTCAGGTTGGATGCCTTCGTAATGATGCAAGCCTTTTCGAGTCGACAAAAAGAAGAACATCCACAGAACGAACACAATGACCCCCAGCCAACCAAACGTGAGCGTGATTCGGGGAAGAGACCATTCAAAAGCGTCTTGTGCATATCCCGCCGCCAACGTGGATAGAGACTGCATCAACGTGAGTGCGGCAAACTCAAAGGCGAAGACTCGTCCTTTTACTTTGTCTGGGATCATGATCTGCAACAGCACTGCGGAGAAAACCCAGGTGGTGCCTGTGCCAACCGTTCTTACAAAGGTACCGCCCAGGAAGGCGGGCAGTGAATTGACGGAACCAATCGTCAGAATGCCAATGGCTGTCAGGGAGAATCCAATCGAGATCCCGATCATGAGGCGTTTCGTTGCATCCCCCAGCCAGCGGCGCATGAGCAAAGGTCCGAGCCCAGTACCCAATCCGCTTGCAACGTAGATTAATCCCAGAGTTGCCGTGCCGCCATTGTCAATGGACAGCCATTGGGTAAACGCGGTACTTGCCAATGGATACACATGATCTGCGTAGGAAACTTCCAGAACGTTGATGGAACCATACACAAGTGCCGCCGCCGCTTTGACAAAACTGATCCCCAACAAAAAGGGGAAATGCCACAGGTAGCGCAATCCCGCAAGGAACTCGAGCCAGCCTCCAACAGAGTCGGAAGCGGACCTCCGTTCGCGTACCGGCAGGACGATGCGGCTGATAAACAAAGCGGATATCACAAACGTGACCGCGTCCATCGCAAAAGCTGTCTGGTTGCCAAACAGGGAGGCGATGACCCCGCCCAGAAATGCTCCCAAAGCGAACATCGTGCTCCAGGTGAAGCTATCCAGCGCGTTGGCGGTGATCAGATCTTTTTGTTCGACAATATTTGCCAGAGCCGCCGTACGCGCAGGGACGAACAGCGCGCTGAGCATGAATTGGGTGGCTGTCAGCAGGTAGAACAACCACAGTTGGTCTGCCGAACGAATTAACAAAAAGCCCAACACCGTGACCCCGCGCAAAAGGTCGGTAACGATCATGATCTTTTTGCGATCATAGCGGTCTGCGATCACGCCTGCAATGGGACTGAACAGGAACATCGGCAGAAAGCGTACAACGAACAGATAGCTGATTGCCACGCCTGAATTTGTCAACTCTGTGACAAGCGCTGCGGAGGCAATCAGGTTGAACCAGTCACCCAACAGGGAGATGATATTTCCCCACCACAAATAACGGAAGTTTTGATTGCGTCTTAAGAAGTCAAGATATTCGCCCATGAGGGGCTAATTGTAAAGCAGAACTGCCCCCTGTAATTCCTGGTGGTTACTTCTGCAAAAGGACTCGTCCCAGCCAGATTGCCCGAATGGGATACAGAACATACGTCCCGAGAAATCCCAGATAGGATGTACTGAGATACCACGGCAGGGACTCCATCGTATCAACTCGCGCTAATATCCCGGGAATGCCGAGCAAGCCAAAGTTCATGAATGAGCCGACAACGATCCCAAATACGATCAAGCTGTCGGGCAATGTATTACTGGTCAACAGGGAATAACAGAATGCCGCCAGCCATAGACCGATCAAAGCATTCCCGACTCCCGTATACCAACCCGCCAGCACAAAATCAGAGAAACCAAAAATGATCAGGCTAAAGCCGATGATGGTAAAGATCATGCCAACCACTGCAAGCACAAGCGTGACCTGACTCATCAATGGCGGCCTGCAACATCCATGCCAGAACCACGCTCAAGATTCCGATCAAGGCATTGAGCACATCGTTGATTGTGCCAAAGCGCCCGTTGACGGTGTACATCAGGATGAGAAATATCACAGCCAGGATGACCGTGCCTCCAATGGCGATAGACATCCAGCCGATGGTGGACGGGGAAACACTGCTTGTTGTCATGTTGCTCCTAAAGTTGATTGACTTATGTTATTGGTCGCACTGGGATGGATTGCAGCACCGTTTGGAAATCGTGCTGATTCAAAACCCATCTCCCGTCTCTCCCGCCCAATGTATCACTAGTTCCCTGCCCGTATCGGCATCCATGATGTTCTGCTTGACATGGCGGGTTACACAGCGTTGCCATCAGGCATGGAACAAGAAATATGGTGCCGACGTTATATAATCATCGTTAGTTTCCTTCTACATAACAAAAGTGAGCTGGAATGAAAGACCATAACTATTTTCCCTCCATCCTGTTACTTGCAGTAAGTACATTGTTACTTAATGCCTGTAGCTTCTCGTTTGAAGTTTTGTCCACGCCAACTTCCATCCCGGCAATTGCAGACGTCTTCACCCCAACTCCGCAAGCGCTCGAAAGTACGCCAGCCCAAACAAGTGTGAACGACACAGTGGAGTTGGCCTCAAGCGATAGTGATCGGCTGGGTCTCTGCTTTTCCTATCCTCAGGGATACACACAACTTTCATCCACCGACATAGTGGAAATCGCCGCCCCTGATATTCCGGGCACGGATACGAAAGGGCTCTTCTGGATTGAGATAAGCGATTCCTATGATCGCACCGCCGAAGTGATTGCCGATCAGGACATGACGTTTGCAGCCGGCGTGGACGTTGGTCGTTGGACATTGATGCTTGGTGACGAACAAGCGGTGGTGCTGGATGGTATGCCGGGTCAGGATTTTCAGCGCAGGGTGTACGTCGTGCATCAGCAGACTCTCTACGTCCTCGCGTTCATGCCAACTCGCTCGGAGAATAAGGTGGCAAACGACCAGATGGAGGCTCTGTACACAACGGTAACGAGCTCATGGGAATGGTCCCCCTGTTCAGCGAAGGAGTAGACGGCTCAAACTCTCTTCAAACAAAATTGCTTTTGCATTTCTATTCGCATGTCAATCCAGAATAGTAACCGACTCCATACCCTTTCCCCGCGAAGCGTCCCCGTAGTGAAACGAAGGGGATTGGGGAGCCCCACAGGGGTGCCCACCTGCACTCGCGCCAGATGGCGCGAAGGGACAAACTGAAAAGCCGATCATCCCTCGCATTCAGAACGAGGATGTTCACCGCCTCGAATCCAAATTTTGCGTAAAGATCTATTTTGTCAAAAGGATTCGTCCAGCCAGATCGTCCAGATGGGATACAGGATATACGTCCCGAGAAATCCCAAATAGGAAGTACTGAGATACCACGGTCAGGACTCCATGTGTCAACCCGCGCTAATATTCCTGGAATGCCGAGCAAGCCGAAGGTCATTAATGAGCCGACAACCAAACCAAATAGGATCAGGCTGTGGGGTAATGTGTTACTGGTCAACAGGGAAAAACAGAATGTCGCCAACCCCAACCCTCTCAAAGCCTTCTCCAGCCTCCCATCTTCTTCTTGCTGTAAATCGTGAATCTCCCCATCCACTTCAACGACCAACCCTGCTTTATGACAGTAAAAATCAACGATGAACCCAGCAACGACTTGTTGCCTCCCAGAATGGACTCCCAAATCTCGCTTGGATTTTGTGGTCATTCAGTCCTTTGTTAGCACCAACCAGGTGACATCATCCTGCTGTGGCGTGCCCTCGACAAAGGCATTGAGATCAGCCTCAAGGTGTGCGAGAAGTTCACCAGCTTTACCTGGCGCGGTGGCAATCGCTGAAGTCAGGCGTTTGTTCCCGTAAAATTCGTTGCGCGTATGCCATGCTTCAGTTACACCGTCAGTATATAACACAACTGTGTCTCCAGTCCCGAGTGCAATTGTTGTCTCGCCCAACTGTAGATCATTGAACACTCCAAGCACAGCGCCTGTTGTGGTTAATGACTCCATCGCCCCGGATGCTCGCCGTACCAGTGGTGGATTATGCCCGGCATTTGCGTATTGGAGTGTTTGCTTCTTCGGGTCAAGCACTGCCAGAAAAACCGTGACGAATATCCCGGATGAAGATTGCCTGAGGATTGTCTCATTGACCTCCATCAACACCGCTGCGGGACTGCGGTGTCGCAGGGCACCAGAGAGAATGAGACCGTGTACCATCGCCATATATAGCGCAGCGGCAGTGCCCTTATCTGCAACATCGCCAATAACCATTCCCCAGCGATCATCATCCAGGCGAAAGACATCGTATAAATCCCCGGCGACCTCGCGCGCTGGATGCCAGGCGCCCGCAACGCTAAAGCCGGGAATGTCAGGCATTTCACGCGGCATCAACCCCGCCTGGACTTCGCGCGCGACCTGTAGTTCGCTTTCAAGACGGATCCGCCGCGCTTCTGCAACCTCGTAGAAATGAGCGCGCTCGAGCGCAATGACGACTTGTTCGCTGACCAAGGAAAGAAATTGCAAATCCGCGTCGGTCAGGGACTGCCACTCCGCAGTGGCGACATTGATGAGACCCAGCGGCTTTCCCTGTGAGATCAGGGGCACGCTCGCGTGGAAGAGCAACCCCTGGTTATTGCCTGCCGTCTGCATGGAATCCCGCAAGCGCGTACATTCGACGATATTGACGGCATGGGTGAGGCGCCCCTTGATCAGCAAATGTTGGCAGTGGCAGGCGGGCGGCTGGCGAAGAGAACGTTGATCGTCGCGTTCGAGACCGAGCGGTAATCCGTGAGTGGCAGCCAATGCGAAACCATGTGGGAGGAAATCCCTGGCGGGAAAAATGCTAAGGTGTGATTTCGTGAACATGGAGATCCACCCGGTCTGCAAATTCATTACTTTGAGTAGCGTTCCCAGGGTGTTGTCGAGAGCGCCCTGGATATCCACGGAGTTGTTGAGCGCCTCTGCGATCTGACCGAGAGCAAGTAACCTGTCCACCTCGCGCTGACGCAGGTTGTTTGGTGTCGTCTGCTGCCGTGGATCGATTTGTATGGATGTGATGAAACGGGCAAAGTTGTATTCATCAAAGGGATTGGAAGGAATGATCCCCTTGTTTTGTGCCCATTCGTAAAATTGCCTGAGAGCGGAACCCTGTTCTTCCAGTGCGAACTGTTCCAAACCTTTCGTGTGCAGGTGAAACAGGTAGGTCCGCAGGTCTACATCGTCATCCCCGCTGGGGGTGAAATCTGGGGGGTGTTGTTGTTTCTGCCATTCGAAATAGTCGCGAACGGCAGATGCCGCCCCATCAGATGTGGGCAGGGATGAGATAAATGATTCCAAAAGATCCATGGACATCCCTCCGGGAAGCGGCGACTGGGTGAAAACTGCCTAGTGTCAAATTCATTGTATTACGGAAATTACGAGTTTGGGAAGTGTTGCAAAAAGAT
>CAYTDB010000046.1:0-34168 GCA_964436455.1 uncultured Anaerolinea sp.
TCAACATGTTCGATATGGCTCCCAATGCGGATGGCGCTGCCGCGCTCGTTCTGACTCGCCGTGACCTGCTTCCGTTTGATTGGCACGCTTCGCAGCCACTCGTGAAGATTATCGGCTCAGCTGCCTCATCCGACACGCTTGCGCTGCATGACCGCAAGGACATGATGTTCTTCAACACAGCACATCTTTCCGCGGGCAAGGCAATGAAACAGGCAAACTTGATTTTTGAAAACATTGACCTGTTCGAATACCACGACACGTTCAGTATCTACGCCGCGTTGCAACTCGAAGCGGTTGGATTTGCCATCAAGGGAAAGGGCTGGAAGTTGGCAGCCGATGGCGAGATCGGTTTCAAAGGAAAAATCCCCTGTGCCACGATGGGTGGCATGAAAGCCCGTGGATTCCCAGGCGGAGCCGCGGGTGTGTATCAAGCTGTCGAATCAACGATCCAGCTACGGGGTCAGGCAGATGCGAACCAAATTGCAAACGCAAAGACTGCGTTGATCCAGTCCCTTGGCGGGCCAGCCTCTACGGCGGTCAGTCATATTCTGCAAAGAATGGATTAAGACGACACCAGTACTTGTGTCGGGTTCTAGTGTAGACCCTGAATCATGGATAGTCTATCGTCCATGGTTCATGGTCATTCGTATCAACGTGGGAATTGTCAACGCGGACAAGCACGCCGCAACACCAAACAAAAGACTCGGCACCAACCAACGGGCGTTCACAAGAAAATCCTGATACATCAGGATGCCTTGAATGCGAAGTTTGGCAAGCATGATGGGCGGAAGACTCTGGAAAGCGAAGAACACCGCACTGATGGATAACGCAAGTACCAGACTTAAAACAAAATCATTCCAAGTAACGAGTGAAGGTCGCACGTCTTTCTGAATGCGAGTCATCACATCGAGGGTAATACTACGCGGCATCTCAGCCAGCGGATAAGATTTGAGCGCATCTTCGATCTGCGCATCCTGTTTTAGGCAGTTATCCATGAGTCCTCCAGTTGAACGAGCTTTTTGCGGAGTTGTTCCTTTGCGCGAAAAATGCCTGTTTTGACGGTACCAAGCGGCAGGTTAAGAGTTGAAGCGATCTCTTCGTAGGAGAGTTCGTTTTGGTAGCGAAGAGTAATGAGTAATTGGTAATTGGCATCCAGGTTTTGAATCGCTTTGTTGAGATGTTGTCGGGTCTCATTCGATTCGAACTCGGATGCAGGGGAGTTGAAATTCGTTTCAGGGATGTCTTCCATTACATCGTCGCCGAGGTCGTTGAGCGATCGGCGCAGCTTGGGAAGTCGGTTGTAGCAGAGGTTCGTGACGATGCGATACAGCCACGTGCGGAGCTGCGACTGCCCCTTGAAATGGGGCAGCGCCGTCCACGCGCGGACAAAGGTCTCCTGCGTCAGATCAAGCGCTTCGTTCTCGTCCTTCACGACGCGCAGCGCAAGATTATAGACGTAGTGTTGATGTTCCTCCACCAGCGCGGCGAAGGCATCGTGATTCCCCTTCTGCGCACGCTGGATGAGCGATTTTTCGTTATCCACAATGGTTCCTTCAAGAGGTTAGACAGGGAAAAATGGGAAAAGTTTCATTTTGGACGATGGATCATCCACCATCGACGATAAAACATCGTCCATTGTCCATCGTCTATGGTCAGCGAAGCCTGAAACTTTTTCTCAAAACACCTGTCCAACGAAGTGAAAGCATAATACCGCTTTTGCGGTACTTCGTACAACAAGGAGAAAGAAAATGAAAAGACCCATTGTGATCGTTTTATTAACCATTGCGCTGGTATTTGTACTGGCAGGCATTGGGGCAGTGTTGTTTTTTGCCATCTCGAACACATCCCTTGATTTTGTGAACGATGCATTTACCGTCACTGCCACATCAGAGGAGACCAAGACACTTGATGTTGAAAATCCTGTTAAGTTGAAAGTGCTGAACGAGCACGGAGATGTATCAGTCATGGGTGCGGACGTTGAAATCATTACCGTCGACGTGGTCAAGACCGGTTTTGGCAGCACGCAAAAACAGGCTGACAACTCTCTAAGCAACATCAAATACGAATTCTCTCAAACAGGTGATATCGTCAATCTCACTTACAAGTTCCCTGGAAACAAGCGACGCGTTGATGAGCAGGTGGATTTCATTATCACTGTTCCATTCGAGACAAAGGTGGAAGTGGATGCTTCACTGGGCGAAGTGACTGTTAGTGACATTCAAGGAGAAGTTAACCTGGGGAACGAATTCGGCAACATCATTGTCGACAAGGTGAATGGCGCTCTCGAAGTAAGGAGCAACAGTGGACAGATCGACGTGACATCCGTCAAAGCTGGATTGAAAGATATTGATGTCCACTCAGGTTTTGGTACTGTCACGCTCAAACAGGTCAGCGGCGCAAATATCACCATCGGATCAAACAGCGGTGAGCTTGAACTCGAAAACATCCGTGCCACAAAAAATATGATCCTTTCCACCGACTTCGGCGATCTCGATTTCATGACAGGTTCCGCAGGCTCGTTGGAAGCAAAAACCAACAGCGGCTCCATCAACCTGACGGCTGTGACAGTCACAAGTGAGCTGATCCTCAGGGACGAATTTGGCGACATCACTCTCCAACAAGTCAAGGCAGACTCCTACGATGTCGAATCCAACAGTGGTTCCATCACTGTGGATGGCGTTAAAGGCAAGGTCCGTGCACACACAGGCTTTGGTAATATCGACATCCTAAACGCTGAAGATGTCACAATCGATCTCGACACGAACAGCGGTGCCATTGATTTCTCAGGATCGCTCGGTGATGGACCACACACCGTCCATTCGGATTTCGGTAATATTGAATTAAATATCCCCACCGACTCAGCGCTTACCATCGACATGGAAACACAGTTCGGCAAAATCACATCCGACATCCCGATCACAGTCACGCTCACGGGTGATATCAAACAAAGTCAACAAACAGGCACGATAAACGGCGGCGGCGCAGAGATGAAAGTGGATACCAACAGCGGCAACATCAGCATCAAGGTTTTGAAGTAAGCTTCGTCCTTGCTTCGCTGTATCAGGCTCGCAATGACGGGTAACAAAGAACGGAGCGACTGGTAGAATACAGTCACTCCGTTCTTTGTTGAGGAATTATGGATGCATTGATCCCTTGTCTTGGTGTCGTTGCAATCGTCGTTATCATCTTCGGCCTCCTTGCCTTCCTGCGTTACATGAACTACAAGGAAACCCTTGCCCTCGCCGAAAAAGGACTTACCCAACCCGAATCAAAATCTGGCAAAGGATTATTGCGTTGGGGGATTGTCTTATCCTCATTGGGCCTCGCCCTCTCAATCGGACTCTACTTCATCGGCTTCAACTCCCCCACCAACTACCCGCTTCATCTCGGACCATGGTTGCTGGGAGGCTTCGTCCCGCTTTTTCTTGGCTTGGGGCTGGTACTGCTTCATTTTTTGATAGAGAAAGGGTAATGTCATTCTGAGGGAACATAGTGACCGAAGAATCCCGTCGCGAAGCGGCGAGACCCTTCGCTATCGCTCAGGGTGACATGACTTCCAACCATATTGACTGATACGGTTTCAACCTAATCTTCGAATCTACACTTCGGTTAGTGAGCAAGTCACGGACCGTTTTCTTTACGGGGTTCTCGATTTCCAACTCTTGTGATGTTACGTTCTGCAAACACAAAACTTGCTTCGACTCGTCAGATGAAGTTCGCATGAGAGCGAATAATTCTTTTTCTATATCCAAAACCTTCTGCCCTCCATGCGGGTCAAACGCGGATGTGGATGAACGCGCGATCAGATACTCGCGATACCGTGTGAACACCTTTGAACGCAGGGATTTCGTGTCATTCAATTGGTTTTCTAATTCATCGCATTCCAGCTTTTGGCGGTTGATCGTACGGTTGTGTTTTGTGATCTGGACGCCTTCCTTCCAACTGCGTGAACCAAATAAACTGTGGAAGTAAACCCCTGGCATCCCAACAATGGTCAGCATGATGGCTTGCGCCGCCATGAAACGGTCAACTTGCAGGTCGAGGGATTCGTCGCTGGCTGGATTGGATAGCGCATCGAAGTAGTTGATGTTCATCTCGTAGGGAGACTTAGTTCCGTCACTGTTTTTCTTGTAAGAGATCAAGCCGCCGTGAGCGAGAGTCTGTTCGATGAGGGAGTTGATGTCAGCGGAGGATAAGATGCCTCGGGCAGGATTCAGCCCCACACCGTCGTGTGAGGCGAGGAAGTTGAAGAAGGTTGTTCGGTCAGAGGGAAGCGTCAGACTCGAAGCCCATCCAGATAAAACACTTGCATCCCCTGTGCGGAAGGTGTGAAGGACGAGCGGCGGGAGCGCAAAGTTATAGACGAGCTGCGCTTCGTTCGTGCCATTGCCGAAATAGGAGATGTTATCCCGATGCGGCACATTGGTTTCGGTGATGAGGCGCACATGCGGAGCAACCTCATCGAAAACCGCGCGCAGAAGTTGAATGACCGCATGTGTTTGCGGAAGATGAATGCAGGTTGTGCCAATCTCCTTCCACAGATAAGCGATGGCATCGAGGCGGATGAACTGCGCGCCGCGTTGGGCATACATGAGGAGAATGTCAAAAATCTCAAGCAGGACATCAGGGTTATGAAAGTTGAGGTCAACCTGGTCAGCACTGAAGGTCGTCCACACTTTGCGCCTGCCAGCGGCGGTTTCAAACTCTGTGAGCAGCGGCAGCGCACGCGGACGAACAACATTCGAGAGATCAGGATCGCCTTCGACGGTAACAAAATAATCTTTATACGGTTCTTCATTCTGTAAAAACTTCTGAAACCACTCCCCCTGTGCGGACATGTGATTGATGACGCCATCGAACATCAGGCGAAAGCTTTTGCTGAGTCGTTCAACGTTATCCCAATTGCCGAGCGCAGGGTCAACCGCACGATAATCCTTGACTGAAAATCCATCATCAGAAGACCAGGGATAAAACGGCAAAATGTGAACACCACCGATAACTCCGTTCAAATGTGTTTCACAAAAATCTGCAAGCGTTTGCAGATGCGGTTTCCCTTTTTCCTGCACGTGATCACCATAGGTAATAAGAAGCGAATGGCGCTCGCTGAGGTTCACATCGGACGGTTGTGATATTTTTCCACGGTATCTCTCAATCAGATTTATCAGTCGCGGTTCAGTTTCTTCAGCGACTTCCGTCTTATAAATCTCTTTCAGTAGTGTGGTATAAAAAGTTTGCATCATCATTCCATTTTACCGTATCAATCTTAGGGGAAAATTTTTAGACGCCTCGCCTTACACAATGTCATTCTCCCGAAAGGCATCGGGACGATGTGAGCGAAGCGACACTTGCACCGCACGCAAGTGCAGATGAGAATCTCTACAACTGGCTCAGAGACCCTTCGCTCTCGCTCAGGTCGACAGGTCTGGAGTCACAACTGTGGAGGGCAGGTCAATAAGGAGAAAGATATGACACCATCAAGACGCATTGGTTTTATTTCAACCCGCTTTGCAGGTACCGATGGCGTTTCACTGGAGACAGCCAAGTGGGCGTCCATCCTTAAGCGGATGGATCATGAATGTTTTTATTTTGCAGGTGTGTGCGACCGACCTGAGGAGATAAGTTATGTCGTGCCAGAAGCTTTTTATCGCCATCCTGAAATCAATGCCATCAATGAGGAAGCCTACCAAAGCACATGGGGCACATTACATGAAAATCGAAAAAGACATCCTGAGATAGCAGAACTGCACAAGGATTTCTTTTCCGTCTACATTCGCCCTTCGCACATCACACAGCGCATTCACGAGTTGCGTTTTTATATCAAGGAGGAACTTTACAAGTTCGCGCACAAATTCAAGCTCGAAGCGCTCATCATCGAGAACGCCAGCACCATTCCGTTGAACATCCCCCTTGGGCTTGCCATCACCGAGTTCATTGCCGAAACAGGCTACCCCGTCATCGCTCATCATCATGACTTTCATTGGGAGCGCCAGCGTTTCATGAACAACAGCGTGCGCGATTTTCTCGCGTCGTCATTCCCGCCCAACCTGCCGTCCATTCGACATGTGGTCATCAACTCGATACAGGAGTACCAACTTGCGTCTCGAACTGGAATTGCCGCGATGGTCATTCCCAACGTAATGGACTTCGACTCTCCCCCTCCACCATTGGATGACTACGCCCTCTCGGCTCGCGCGGACCTGGGGCTGGATCCTGAACAAAAACTGATCCTTCAACCGACGCGCATCATCCAACGCAAAGGCATCGAGCACTCTATTGAGTTGACTCGCCGCTTGGGCATGTCTGCGGAATTGGTCATCTCGCACGCGGCTGGCGATGAAGGGACAGATTACGAAAAGCGCGTTCGGGAGTTTGCCAAATTGCTGGGAGTAACCATCAATTTTGAGTCAGCCATTGTCGGCGATGCTAGAGGAGTGACACCTGAGGGACGAAAAATCTACACGTTGGCAGATGTCTACCCACAAGCGGACCTTGTCACGTATCCATCTGCAATTGAGGGATTTGGCAATGCCTTCCTTGAAGC
Organism: uncultured Anaerolinea sp.; assembly: GCA_964436455.1. GTDB lineage: Bacteria > Chloroflexota > Anaerolineae > Anaerolineales > Villigracilaceae > Defluviilinea. The sequence goes on from CAYTDB010000046.1 coordinate 6,542, forward strand.
AATATATTACAGGCGACCCATCGTGGTAAATAACTACTCCATCTACGAAGCGGACATCAAACCGAAAGGCTTCAAGGTGGTCGAGTTTGACGGGTACATCAGCGATAGGACATTGGAAGAAACCCGTTATGTGCTGAATAATCCCGATGTGACGGCAGAAGAGGCAGAACACAACTTCGAACTTGCAAAACGCTATTACTCCTATACCATGCTTGAGAAGCGGTTGCACATTCTGCTTGCAAATTGTTTTGGAGAGGCTGTATGAAGATCGCTCTATTACATTATTCTTCCCCTCCCATTGTGGGAGGTGTGGAAAGTGTCATCGCTCATCACGCGCGTCTGATGGCAAATGCGGGTCATACAGTGACCATCCTGGCAGGGCGTGGTGAGCCATTCGACGAACGAATTAAAGTCTGCATTTTGCCAAGATTGGATTCGCGTCACCCCGACGTGATGGAGGTCAAGGATTTTCTCGATGTTGGGAAACACACTCCCGCATTCGAGATGCTCCGCGAGCAAATCAGAAAAGAATTGATTGAAGAACTTAATGGTTACGATGTGCTGATCGCACATAACGTCGCGTCACTACACAAGAACCTGTCACTGACTGCCGCATTACATGAAGAATATAAAAAACCTGGTTTCCCGCATCTGGTTTTGTGGCATCACGACCTGGCATGGACCACGCCGCGCTATCGCGATGAACTGCATGATGGCTATCCCTGGGATCTGTTGCGGTCAAACTGGAAGGGCGTCACACAAGTTGTCGTTTCGAGACTGCGCCGAAGGGAATTGGCGGAGTTGTTCAATATTTCGAGAGCCGTGGTCAGGGTCGTCCCCAACGGCGTGGACATCAACGCGTTCTTCAAGTTCGAGCCGCAAACCCATGACCTGATCGAACGGCTGCATTTATTGGATGCCGACCCATTGTTCCTGTTGCCCGTCCGCCTCACGCCGCGCAAGAACATTGAACTGGCATTGAAAGTGATGGCAGAAATCCGGAAGGACTATCCCAAAGCGATGTTACTGGTCACGGGACCAGAAGGTCCGCACAACCCGAAGAACAAGGCCTACAAAGAATTATTGCTTTCGATGCGGGACAAGTTGAACCTGAAAGGTGTCGTCCACTTTTTGGCTGAAGTGACGAACAGGTTCATGCCTGATGAGGTCATTGCAGATTTTTACCGCATCACAGATGTCCTGCTCTTTCCCAGCCGCGAAGAGGGATTTGGCATCCCGATCATTGAGGCAGCGTTCAGTAGGATCCCCGTTTTCTGCGCGGACATCCCTGTGCTGCGTGAATTGGCAGGCGATGATGTGACGTATTTTGATTCGGACGCGAATCCGCTTGAGGTGGCGAAGCAGATCAAAGTCAGGCTTGAAGTGGAAATAACGTCACAGTGGGGGCGGTGTGCGAAGCAGGGTTATACATGGAACCAGATCTATTCCCAGCACATCGCTCCGTTACTAGTTGAGGTGATGAAATGAGTAAGAATCCCAAACTAATTGAAACTGCAATTGTCCCGATCGGGCTTGGCACCGATGGAGACCAGGCGCTTGCATTGGCACACAGCATTGCAGCTGAAGTGATCATGGTGGGGATTGTCCCCATTGCAGAAGGAGAATCTGTCAGTGCTGGCGCGCAAACCGCGAGGAAGATACGCAAGCGTTTGATCGGGCTTACTAATACGCATGTGCGTTTCAAGTCAACAGTGATCGTTTCACCCAGACCTTGTGAAGACATGAAAGCCGTGGTTCTTAACGAAAAGCCCGACCTCCTGATCATGGAATGGAAGGAGGGCAGGATCCCATGGTGCCATTCGATTGCCGATGTTTTGACAAATCCCGTTTGTGATATTGCCATCGTTCATGGAAAATTGCCAGATGCGCCGCGAACCCTGGTGGCGGTACGCGGCGGACCCTACGCAGAGCTGGCATTGCAACTTGGAATAAGTCTGCAATCGAAACAACTTGACCTGCTGCACATTTCCATACGCGGAACAGAAACGGATGCGCCATTTAAAGGCGTACAGGAAATCGTAAAGCATATTCCCGAAGTCAATCTGCGCTCAATCACGTCCGATGATGTTTTGCACAGCATTTTTGAAGAATCAAAAAACTATGATGCCATCGTTCTGGGGGCTACAGCAAGCCGGGCAACAGGTATTTCGAACATCGGTCCCGTGGCAGAGAAATTGCTGCGTGAGTCGTCCAAAACCACCATCCTGGTGAAAACGCGCCGCCCGATGACTGACACCATGTTGACTGAAAGCGCAGGTGCTCAGGCGATCTCGATCCTTGTGGACAAGTGGTTTGCGGAAAACACCTTCCACGCGAATGAGTTCACCAATTTAAAGGAACTCATGCTGCTAAAAGAAAAACAAGGGACAACGATCAGCCTTGCCCTGCCTGCCTTGAACGAGGAGAAAACGGTAGGCAAGGTGATCACCACGATCAAAACAAAATTGATGGAAGAAGTACCCATCATTGACGAGATCATCCTGATGGATTCCAATTCCACAGATCGCACGCGCGAGATCGCAAGGGAACTCGGTGTGCCTGTCTACATTCATCAGCATCTGCTGCCCGATATGGATCCAAGACCAGGCAAAGGCGAAGCCTTGTGGAAGAGCCTGCTCGTCACAAAAGGCGACATCGTTGCATGGATCGATACGGACATCGTCAACATCCACCCACGCTTTGTGTACGGCATTCTTGGTCCGCTTCTGCTGAACCATAACATCCAATTGGTGAAAGGCTTCTATCGCCGACCACTCAAAGTCGGGGATAAGATGCAGGCGGGCGGCGGTGGTCGTGTCACTGAGTTAACTGCGCGACCGTTGTTGAATCTTTTTTACCCTGAACTTTCGGGGATCGTCCAACCGCTGTCTGGCGAGTATGCAGGTCGCCGTGAAGCATTGGAACGGGCAACTTTCTTTTCAGGTTACGGCGTGGAAACAGGACTCGTGATCGACATCTTCGAGCAATTCGGTTTGGGAGCCATCGCGCAAGTGGACTTACAGGAACGCATCCACCATAACCAGGAACTTGCCGCGCTTGGCAAGATGTCTTTTGCCATCATCCAGACTGTTCTCCGCAAACTGGAGAAGCGCTTTGAACGTTCCATCATCGAAGACATCAACAAGACCATGAAACTGATCAAATACCAAAGAGGCGGCTACTATCTCGAAGTGGAGGAAGTCACAGAACATGAGCGCCCGCCCATGATCACCATCCCAGCTTACCTGGAGCGCAACAACCAATGACCCATCTTTGCCTCATCCGTCACGGTCAAACCGATTGGAATCTCGAAGGAAGGTATCAAGGTCAAAGTGATGTACCCCTTAATCAAACCGGAATGGCACAGGCAATAACGCTCATTGAAAAGCTCAATGGGCAAACATTCAATGCCATCTATTCGAGTGACCTGAAGCGCGCACGTCAAACCGCTGAACCCATTTCCAAAGCAATGGGCATGGAAGTTCATGTTGCAAAACGTCTGCGCGAGATCAATCAGGGTGAATGGGAGGGGGTTCTTGTTGATGAGATCAAAGCGCGTTATGCGGAGATATGGTCGCAACGCACGGTTGATCCTGCCAGCGTCCGCCCGCCTGGAGGAGAGACTGTCGGCGAAGTGGCGCAACGCATGTATGCCGCATTGGATGATATCTCCCGCCTCTTCCCTAACGGACAGCTGCTCATTGTCTCTCACGGCTTGTCCATCGCTACAGCCATCTGCCGCGATAAAGGAATCCCTGTGGGACAGGCATATACGGTCATCCCTGATAATGTCCAGCCTGTGTGGATGGAGTGGAATTAACTGTAGGTCACGATAAAAACGTAACCTACAGAACGATGGAACTACCGTTCACTTTCAACTCTCCCCCTTTCACTTCAACAATATCACCCTCAAACCCAAAGAAACTCCAAAACGTGACCTGGGGCATGTCCGCTTCGAGCATGACAGAGATGGCTGGTTCTTTGTGACCGTAATGACGCGAACGCCAGCCTCTTGTTGAATTAGGATCCGCGCGGACAATGGACAACTCCCCATTTCCATTGAGCATGCCAATCTGCACTTTGTATTTCATATCTTCCAGCGAAAGCAAAATCGAATCGCGGTTGTGCTCAAAGAGATAATCGCTGAGCAACCATTGAAGCGCGTAATGATGTGACTCGTTAGCAATCAAATTATCAATCACCAACCAGCGATCTTCCTCAAGGGACATGACCGCCCGCTTATGAGATATAGGTTTATACCCGTCATGTTCGCCCTGCCAAATATCTTTCTCATGTTTGATCACTTTGCCTGTTGACCAGTTCGTCCATGTGAAGCGGCTGAGCATGGTCATCTGATCTTTGTTATCCACGCTGACAGTGTTATGCACGGAGGTGTGTGCCAACCCGTTCCGCCAGGGATCTTGTCCACTATAGAGGTAAGTCCCTGCATCGATGGCGAGGTTATGACCGTGGATCCACAAATCCACGTGGAGTTGGTCAGCGTGGGAGGGACGAGATGTATAGTCCGTGCAGCGGATGAAGGCGTGGGAGTTTGTGTTGCGGAGGAGGTAGACTCCGCCATTGGGGAATGATTCACCGCGAAGCTCGCGAAGAGCGCTAAGCTTCTTTTTTCTTTCTTCTTTCTTCGCGTCCTTTGCGTTCTTCGCGGTTAATGATTCTCTGCAAAGCCAGAAAACACCTTCATCCCATGGACCAGGTTCGAAGAGGAATTCACCTTTGGTGATGTACCAACCTAGTTGCAATAGCGGACGGTAGTCGGTAAAGTCACAATTGTTGAGAGGGAGAACAAGAGCACCGTCGTTGGAGCCGTAGACGGGTATTTCGCCAGTTTCGGGGTTGATGAGACAAACAAGATATTCAATAGATTTTTTTATCGAGTTGATGAGTTGGGTGGAAAATGGAGAGTTATTGATCTCACCCAAACGAATGGCATATAAGTATATATGAAGGATGAAACGATGGTAGTTGAGTGAGTGCATGGAGTAACTACCATCAGGGAAGATTTGATTGGCGGCTTCACCTTCGAGAAGTTTTTTTCCGAGGGAGAGATATTTTTCGGCATGTTTGAGTTCAGAGAAAAGCAGACCGACCATCCATAAACCGAAAGCTTCGCTGATGGTGTGATTGCTTCTGGTCGAGACGGCGTAGTCGATGTTTTTGTAGATACGTTCGGCTTGGGCGGCGACATAGAGAATGAAGTCTTCTTTTCGTTCTGGTGTTGTGGATGGCGAGTTGAGAAATGCGTGGTATCCGAACGTCCATGCCATGAGGCGGAGGGCGATCTCTTGTCCATCCATCCAGTTGGGACCTGTGTTGGGAGGGTTGTGTTGTGCCCAGTCTTCGATGAGGGTCCAGAAGGCTTCGGGGTATTTTTCGTCCTGGGAGGCAGCGTAGGCACGGACGAGGGTATAGACAAAGGCAAAGCGGTTGGGTTCCCAGATGAATTTAATGTCAGTGGAGGAGTCGTGAGGGATTTGTGACCAATGTACGTTCATGTCATTCTCCCGAAGAGCATCGGGACGATGTGAGTGAGACGGTTGTTGCGACCGAAGAATCTCGGACTGTGGTGGTAGAGATCCTTCGCCGTTATCGCGGCTCTGGATGACATGACTGAAATAGTCTTTATGCCAATTGGGAGGGAAGCCTGTTTTGATGTATTGGTGGGAGAAGTATTTGAGTTCGCCAGATAAGATTCGATTTGCTTCCTTAATGGCTTGTTGCTTATCCCATGAGATATCTTCGGGTAACTCGCTGGGTCTCGATACGGGTTTCGCTTCACTCCGCCCTACTAGACCAGTGAAGTTGCGCCACGCACCCATCGGCATCTGCAAACGGATGAGTCCTGTACGGAGGCGGAAGGCGTAGGCGAGGCGAAAAAGCGTCCAACGTGGACCAAATTCTCGGTAGAGGGAGGCGAATGCTCGGAGGGTAGATAACATTTTGGAATCAGTTTAAACACAAAGGGCACGACACTTGCACCTGCCTGCAGGTGCAGGTGAGTACTCGAAGGATGAGGAATCCCAAATCAAGAATCCTTTGTTCCCTTAGTGTTCTTCGTGTTTAATAACGCATTTGCGTGGTGATTCAGCACATAGTATGTGAGCGGAAGTCCGAAGAGGATGAGGGCTGAGGCAAGGCGACTGCCGTTGCCCCAGGCAGAGGCAAGGACCAATGCGATCAGTGTTAAAGCGATATAGAGCGTGCTGATCTTTGCGTGGGTGTATCCGCCGATGACGAGCCGTTGATAGACGTGCGTGCGATGCGCAGCGAAGATGTTCTCGCGATTGAGCGCACGCCGAATGAACGTGATACCCGCGTCCATGATGATCGTCCACATGAGGAGCGTGCCAAGCATGAGCGCGTCGCCTTCCTTGTTCGATGCCATCAATGGCATGACCGCAAACGAGTACCCAAGGAAGGTGCTGGCAACGTCGCCCATGAAGATCTTTGCGGGGTGCCAGTTGTGTCCGAGAAAACCGAGGCTTCCCGCGGCGATGGCAAGCGCGATCCAAAACACGAACGAGTTCGCCAAGTACGCGATGTTCGACGTGAGCAGAACCCAGCCCAGCCCAGCCGCAAACGCCACACCACCCGCCATGCCGTCAATGCCGTCCATGAAGTTGTAGGCATTCGTGAGTCCAATGATCCATAAGAACGTGATGACAGCGCCCACCACGCCCAACTGCAACTTGCCGAACAACGGAATGGTGACCGAACTGAAATATCCCAGCCCCCAAATGGACGCGGCGGCGACCAGACCTTGCACCGCAAAACGGACTCGCGGCGAGAGCGAATGAGTATCGTCGCGCCAGCCGAGAAATGCGATGACGACCCCGCAGACGATGTAGACGAGATCGCGGCTCAAATCTTCGGCTCTGACGTATGCCAAGCCTGTTCCGATCACGATCAACACAATTGCCAGCCCGCCGCCGCGCGGCGTGGGCAGGGAGTGTGAACTGCGTTCGTTGGGATGGTCGAGCAGTTGACGTCTTTCAGCGTAGCGACGGATGATCCATACGCTGAGGTAGGAGAGGAGAATGAGGAGGATGAAGAGCAGGATGGGGGTCATTAGCTACATGATTATATGTGATTTCTTATCTCCAACCCTATCCCCTCTTCGAACAAAAGCGGATGAAACCCAAAACCCTTTTCCGCTTCGGCATAACTGAAATCCTTGTCTTCGTCCGAAGCGTGGCCTAAGACCTGCTCCGCTTTGATGGGGAACGGGATACGAATCCGTTTATCTCGTCAATTCAACAACCAGCGTATCCAATGCCAGGTCGAGGGTGACTTGTCCTGTTTTGACGCCTTCGTCAATGGCGAGCAGTTTGCGGTAGACGTATTCCAACGACTCCACCGAAAAGCGCCCCGCCTGCCCGGTTGTTTTTTCTGCCACGAACGGATGCACACCCAGCGCGCGCGCCACATCGTCCTTGGTGCCGCGTCCATCCAGGATCTCGCGCGCCTGAATGAGCAGGCGGAACTGCCGTATCACCATCCCCCACAACGAAAATGGATCTTCGGACTCGAGCAAACGGTGCAGCAGATGCTGCGCGGATTTGCCATTGCCGCTCGACAACGCGTCGACAAAGTCAAACACAGATTGCTGTGATGTGACGATGCACACCGCTTCCACATCCACGCTGGTAATTGGTCGCGCCCAATTGACATACGCCAGCAGTTTGGTAATCTCCATCCCTGCCTGACGAGTGTCCACGCCGACCATTTCCTTCAGCATTTCCGCAGCGCGCGGTTCGATCTGTCCGCCCTGTTGTTTAGTCTCATTGACGATCCAACCGTTCATGTCTCGTAATCGCGGAAGCATGAAGGCTTTGGTCTGTATCAACTTGTCATTTTTCCCCGCCCATTTGTTCAGCCAGTGTTTGTCCGCGTCACGCGGCTCTACGGATTCGTACATGACCAAACGCGTGGTATCCGGGGTATTCCCGATGAATTCAAGGAATTTCTTTCTCGTAGATACGTTGTTGTATTTGGAGGAGGGATTCGCCAGCAGCACCAACCGTCTCTTGGCGAGGAACGGCATGGCGTTGAGCGCGTTGTTCAGATCATTGTCACTGACGGAGCGCGCTTCAAGACGCGCCGTGTTCATGTCCGCACTGGTGGGGTCGTTGAAATCGGCCTCAAAGTTCTTGAGTTTGCGGGAGATGGCGAATTCGTCGTTGCCGAAGAGGAAGTAGATGTTGGGCATGGTCTCGAACGGGCATTGCGATGGTTGAGCAGGATTGAGTAGCGGAGCGTATCGTAACCTGCAACGCCCTACCCGACCACCGTTTTTACTTGGTGATAATTCGATGTACACCTTTGCGGACAGGGATGATATCCAGGATGCGCATATCGCCCAGGTCCGCTTCGGTGGTGATGTACTTTTGTAGCCAGGGACCGAGCGGTTTGCTTACAAAATATCCAAAGACGGCAAAGACGATGGCAATCGGTATCAGCCAAACACGCCAGAACTTGGATTTGGCTCCTCGAAGCGGTGCCCAGGCAAAGGTCGCAGCGAGAAGCGCAGAGGCGGCGATGTTGGTTCCACAGCCCGGATGGACGGCGAGTCCGCTTTCGCCAGATAAGAGTCGCGCCATTGCTTCTGTAGCGGCTGAGGAAACATCCGCTGTTTGAAAATCTCCAAGAAGGAAAAAACCGGTCGGGTTGGAATGTCCCGCCATGGATTGACCGCGATATTTATGCGCCAGGATGTGGAGCGTTGCATGTTCGAGCGCGTGGTTTCGTCTTGTTTCAAGGATGAGGGGGAGGTCGAGTAGCATGGAGGGATTATACCCCCACCCTAACCATCCCCCATCCCGCAAGGCGCAGGATGGGGGATGAAAAAACTAATCCGCCGAGGCTGGTACGGCGACAGCCTCCCCCATCGGCGTGGTGGCACGCAGGAAGCCGAGGAAAATCAGGATCACACCGAGGAACTCGCCGAGGTATAGCGCGCCAGGGACTTGCAAGCGGCTGAACAGACCGCCGAACGCAGGCATGATCGCGCCGACCGCAATTAGGATGTTACCAAGCGCACGATGCAGGAGCACCCGCTTGCGCCAGAAAATGAACGCAGAATACACCGCGCCGCCAACCAGCGTGAGCGTGCCGTACAAATTGAAGAACGGAGTCAACACACGCACACCGTCCGTAACGATGGCATGACCGCTGAGTTCGCGTCCCGTGTGACCCGAGTTGAGCATCAAGCTGGGGTCGAGTTGTGCGGTGAAAATTTTATACGTGGCGAACAACGAACCGAGCACAAGAATGACCGTGAGCACTTTTGCCCATTTCAGTTTGGCAAGCAGGAACACCGTTCCCTGACCCAGCCAAGCTGCGACCAGGATCGCGCCGAACAAATACCACAGGCGGAAAACCAGCGCGTTCCAACCGAACGAACCGTAATAGAACTCGCAGAAACCGCCAATGCCGTAAAACACCATCCCGATTCCCCACAAGAGCAGGTAGGCACCCTTCCTTTCGGTATAACGTTTGAACACAAAGAACGCAAACACGAACGAGATCATGCTTGATGCCAGCGGCACAAGTGTATTGAGCATGGAAGCCTCCAATTAAAAATTATGCAGTGGCTGCTTATCGCAGAGCCACAGCGATGGTGATCAAAAGCAAAACGATGACGATCGTTCCTATGATGCCCAGAGCAACGGGTATTAACTTTTCATACATGGGCGGATATTCGCGGGGCGATTTAGACTTTTCCATTCGAGTGTTTCTCCAATGTCTGGTAAGTATCCAGCAGACTGATCAGGATATCGTCTGTGAAGGTGTGCATCTTTGTGTACATCTCTGTTGCCTGTTTCGTCGGCACGTGTGCCTCGGTATACACCTTGATAACCGACTCAATCAACGTATCGCGGAAGAACAGGAATGCCTTTGCCGCATCCACATAACTGAGGTTATATCGCCGCGCGCGCGAGGCATATTCATAACCAATGGCATAAGCCTCTGAATCGGCTTCCTGCCCATTGGTTGTCACATACATCATCAAGCCCTGGAACAACGAACGCGCACTCATGCGATATTGGGCACGCGCATCTTCATCCAGTTTTTGGTACCAGGATTCCTCCTGCAAACGTCCTTCGGATATCTGCATACGGACATTCTTCACCACTTCCTGCATCATGCCCTCGGGTTCAAGCGCTTCATTTTTGGATTTTGAATTTGATTCCGCCCAAAGGAGAATTTCACTGCGCTTATAACGGCGGTGTCCCCCCTGCGTTTTGTGGACAGGCAGTGCACCCTTATCGGACCAAAGCCTGACAGTGCTCGGATGCACTCCAAGTAATTTTGCCGCGTCACTGAGGGAAAGCCATTCGTCTTTCATATCACTTCCTGTGGCGTGGAGTAGAACTCCACGATTCCAAAATGAGTTATGGGATCAAATAGGCAATCACCGTCAAAACCAGACCCGCAAGACTGCCTTTGAGTTGAACCTTGAGCGCCTGACGTTTCACCTGCCTAAGTTCGGCATCGTCTTCGATCTTTTCTTCGGTCACACCTGTTTTGCGCAAACTGCGCGAAGCAAGTGCCACTCAGGTCTTGTCCTTTGCCTGGAAGTATCCAGCTGCCGCGGCGGAGAACAAGAAATAGAGCGGAAGCCTCCACAGCGGATTGACATCCAGCGCAACCAGCACAATCAGGATCACAAGGGTGACCGCGAATTGCACAATGCCAAAGCGCATTCGCTTCTGTCGTTCTTTGGGGCTGATATTGGCGATGCATACTTCGCCACCATTCGTACCTTCGGGATTGAATGTGATTTTTTCAGTCATGATGTTCCTCAGTCTGCCATCATAGCCACTTTATCGGAAAAGGCAGGTTCGTGCGCTTTTTTCTGGAACGCGCCGACGTCAATGCGATAAAGCATGACCGCGGCGACGAACATCATCGAAGCTTCTATGCCGAACACGATGAGGTATCCGTGCAGGGCATCACCAGTGATCTGTGTGGCAACGTCCGCGACGATGCCTGCCATCAGCAAACCAATGAGGCGGGAGAGTCCGTTTGAGAAACCCCAGGCGCCGATGTACAAACCAACCTTTTCAGGGACAGTCAAGTCAAACATCAGGGAAAGGTTGGCAATGGTAGAAAGACCTGTGCCAAGCCCAAGCAATGTGATGCCAATGTAGAAGGTGCTGGTGCTGGCAGTGATACCACTGATAACAATTGTGATGAACCCAATGAGCGCGCCGAGGTTGCCTGTCTGTGCCACATATTTCTTTTTCACGCGTCTATCGAGGAAGCCTGCGATAATGAAAGCGATCAGTGTAAACGAGTTTGTGATGGATACGATACGCGACGTCTGTTCGAGGGTCATGCCAAAGGCTTGGGCGCCGAAGGGTTCGAGCAGCACGTCTTGCCCTAGGATGGCGGCGAGGAGCAGCAACAAGTAAACGAAGAAGATCTTCGCAACGCGATTCTCCGTTATGGCGGAGGTCATTTGCTTGACTGTGTAGGTATCCGCTTTGGATGAGGTGGAAGAAAGACTGGCGTGTGGCTCAAGCTTGAAAAGACCGAACAGCCCCATCGTCAGGGCTGAGGCGGCGACGATGAGAAAGGCACGTTCGAGGATCACAGGATCATAGGTTGGCACCATCCTGCTGAGGCTGATGCCCGTCAAAATTAATCCAATGACCATGAGCGTGAACATGGTGGCGATCGTCTTACCGCGTTCTTTGTCTCCTGAAAGTTCTGAAGCGAGAGACAGGTAGGAAACAGCCGAAAGGTTGTACCCCATCCCCCACGCGCCAAAGGCAAGGATGCCCGCAATGATGCCGAGCGTGAAATTCTCGCTCATGAGGATGGCGATCTGCGGTGAGACTGCCACGCCAATCACGCAGAGGATGAGACCTGCAAGAATATAGGGAGAACGGCGGTAGCCGAATATCGGATGCCGGTCCGAGAAGGAACCGATGGCAATCTGAATGGGAGAGAGCAAATACGGGAAGATGGCGAGAAGTGTGAAGAGGGTTTTGGAGATGCCAAGATCGAAGATCATGACACGGTTGAGCGTGCTGTTGATGGGCACAAGTGTCATGGCGACGGCGGTGTGGATTAGGGCAAGTTGGAAGCGTTTTCGGATCATGTTTAGTTTCCAAACCCGACATGTCTTGATGAATACCCAGATAAAAAATGAATCTGGATTGGTTGACTGTCTGTTCGTCGGGCTCCATTGGAGACCTGTCAGGTTTCTTTCATTTACATGAAGGAAGGGCGTTGGGACGCCCTCCTACGATTGCAATTGTATATGTAATTTTACACAGGACAATGTAGATTTACTTAGAATTCCACTAGAGTTTTGTGAGCAGATATAAGGGGTGATTGCAAATTAATTAGGATTTGTTTGGTCATATTCAAAGAGCCACATAGTATAATTTGCGCCTACACATTTTGGAGACCAACGCAACCAATGACCGTCAGCCCCGCCATGCGCCGCTATGCCGCCGAAATCTACCGCCTGCAGCAGGATCACCAACAGGTTCCGTTGTCGCTATTAAGTTCGCATGTGGACGCCTCCGCCCAGGCAATTTCCACGATGGTGAAACGCCTCAATCAAAACGGACATCTGATCCACGAACCCTATCGTGGGGTTCGACTGACAGCTTCAGGCGAAAAGATCGCCATGCCCGCCCTGCGCCGCCATCGGCTGACAGAAGTGTTCCTCGTCAAAGTGATGAAATATGACTGGGCTTCTGCACACATGCTGTCCGATACATTCGAGCGCGGCATCAATGACGAACTCGAAGACCGTATGGACGAATTGGCAGGCTACCCCACGCGCTGTCCGCATGGGGAGCCGATTCCATCAAAAGATGGTGCAATGCCTGTTATAGTCGACGAACCTCTGACAGATGTTCCTTCAGGGTCGGATTGTGTTGTGAGCCGTGTCCGCACGCATGACATGGATAAATTACATTACATCGCAGAGATCGGACTTGTGCCTGGGACTCCATTCCATTTGTTGAGTTGCGCCCCCTTCAAGGGACCGCTTCGCCTGGAGATGAAACCGCATGACCATATCATCGGGTATGAATTGTCACAGTCCATTTGGGTGGAAGTGACGAATAAGGGTGAAGGGAATAAGCTCCAGCCGTTGAAGGCACGAGATGGATAAACTAAGATTATGAATTTCCCTCCCCTACTTATGGCTGGCAGACTTAGTTGGAAAACTGTCTTGTACAATCTCATACAACTATTTTCAAATTTAGTTGACTTGTATCCAAGAATCATGTAAACTTTAATTACTCCGATGGGGAGTAGCTCCCCGGCTTTACGGGTTGGGCAGTCGTCAAGACGGAAAGAGATTTCCCGGCTGTCTGAAAGGAATCGCAAGACCATCGCTTTTACTTTGGCGTTGGTCTTTTTTGTTAGATCGGCACTGTTTATTATCCAAGCAAGGTGATCAAATCTATAATGAACAGGAAACAGGTTGTATCCAACATGATCGTTACACACAGTTTTCATTTCGACTTGAAAACCGTGATTCTTTGCCTGTGTTTGGGCAGTATGGCAATCCTGCCATTAGCCCAAGTCGATCCATTCATGTTGGAAATTCATGAATTTGAGTCCGAGAACACCAGTTTCCTTGAATATTCCGAATATGATAATGAGTTTTTCGTTACAAGCCTTGCTCTGGCAACATTTGCAGCATTGGCATCCTTAAAATCCAGATCAAGACATCTGAATTTTCGTTCTGCAAATTTATCACCCGAATCCCCCCCTCCCAAAAAATAATTTCATAGGAAACCTGACAGAAGCAGCGGACTAATGTCTGGCTGCTGTAACCTTTTCCTGTAGAAGCTGGTTAACGACCATTTCTACAACTTTGGGCACCCATGTTTGCGGCTTTTTCGGTCAGCAGGCTATGTTGAACACCCAAAGGTTTCTTATACAAAGGATATCTGCATGTCCATTCATACTACACACACACCCCGTTTTCAATTCTTCCGTCGAATATGGAAACCTGCCACCATCACCGGTGCAAGCGGTACGGCAATCGCGATATGGTTCGAGGAGATCATCGCCTTTGGCGCGGAGATCCTTGCGCTGATCTTCCTGCCCCTTATGGCAGGCCTTATCTATCTGTTGGACATCTTGATGTTCAAATCCCGCATCCCGAAGCGGGATGATTTCGAAAATTCAACCGATCAAGGAGTCCAAGAGTAACTCATGAAAACCAAGCCCTGGCACACATTGACAGCCGATGAGGCTTTTCGGAGGCTCGAAAGTCAAACCGCTGGGCTTCAACAATCTCAAGTTGTTGAACGCCTGCAGAAATATGGCGAAAACGAACTGCAAGCCGCGCATAGGATCTCACCCTGGGAAATATTGCTGGAACAGTTCAAGAATGTTTTGATCCTGATACTCCTGGGTGCAACAGCAATTTCCTTATTTCTTGGTCACGGCATCGAATCGATCGTAATTGCTGTTATTGTACTTTTCGCAGTGGTACTCGGTTTTGCGCAAGAATATCGTGCAGAACGCGCCATTGAAGCATTGCGCCAAATGGCTGCCCCCACTGCTACGGTCTTGCGTGATGGAACTGAAGTTAAGGTTCCTGCAAAAGAGCTTGTCCCTGGTGATGTGATTCTCCTGCACACCGGGGACCGCATCCCGGCGGACGGGCGGCTGATCGAGACAATAAATTTACAAGTCGAGGAAGCAGCACTTACCGGTGAATCAGTTCCAGTAGAAAAGCATACCAATGCTCTTGATCAGTTGGATCTGCCTGTAGGAGATCGCCGGAATATGGTTTTCGCAGGGACATCTGTTACCTATGGGCGCGGCCGGGCACTTGTAGTGGAAACCGCCATGCAGACCGAGTTTGGAAAGATCGCCCAACTATTGCAGACTGTCGAAACCGGGAAAACACCTCTCCAACAAAATCTGGATAAGGTTGGAACGATACTGGCGCGTGTTGCATTTATAGTGGTGGCTATCATCGTTGTGCTGGGTTTGGTGCGTGGACAACCCTTGATCGAAATGCTCATCTTTGGCATCGCCCTGGCTGTTGCAGTGGTTCCTGAAGCCTTGCCTGCAGTTGTCACCATATCTCTGGCGATCGGTGTTCAGAAAATGGTGAAACGCAACGCCCTTATCCGGCGTCTGCCTGCAGTTGAAACACTCGGCAGCACATCAGTCATTTGCTCCGATAAAACCGGCACCCTTACCAGGGACGAAATGACTGTTCGCAGGATATTCGCAGGAGGGGAATTGTTCAGTGTCAGCGGTTCTGGATATGCACCTGAAGGCGTTTTCTCGACAAATGGCGGGTCACCAACCGCCCCGACACCTGCCTTGCGTCAATTACTCATCGCTTCCACGCTCGCATCCGACACAAGGATGATTCAACAGCCAGGCGGAGGCTGGGACATCAAGGGCGACCCAACCGAGGGCGCGCTTGTGGTCGCCGCAGCAAAAGCCGGAATCCAGAAAGAGGCATTCGATGGAGCATATCCGCGCGTGCATGAGATCCCGTTTTCGTCCGAAACAAAACGCATGACCACCATCCACCAGACAGATGGGAAACTCACTGCCTATGCCAAAGGCGCACCAGAAGTGATACTGGGCGCTTGCGACTTTATCCATACATCTGATGGAGTGTCCCCATTGAGTGTCACCCAACGTGAGCTTCTCCTTGGACAGGCGCAAACGCTTGCGGGTGAAGCTCTTCGCGTTTTGGGGATCGCAACCAAATCCGATGTAACAGCAGAAACAGCAGAACACGGCATGACCTTTCTGGGACTTACTGGAATGATCGATCCACCGCGTCCGGAAGCTAAATCTGCAATTGCAATATGCACTAGTGCTGGTATTCGTCCGGTCATGATCACAGGAGATCACCCGGTCACCGCACAGGCAGTGGCACGTGAACTGGGACTTTTGAATAACGGCTCCCGTGTTGTCACCGGTGTGGAATTGGAAGAAATGACAGATGAACAGCTCGAACGCGAAGTGGAGGATATCAGCGTGTATGCGCGCGTATCTCCCGCCCACAAATTACGCGTGGTAACAGCATGGCAATCACGGGGACACATTGCCGCCATGACCGGCGACGGTGTAAACGATGCCCCGGCGCTGAAGAAAGCGGACATAGGCATTGCCATGGGTATTACCGGTACGGATGTAACAAAGGAAGCCGCCGCCATGACCTTGACCGACGACAATTTTGCATCGATTGTCGCCGCCGTGGAAGAGGGACGCGGTGTATTCGGCAACATCAAGAAATACCTGATGTATCTGCTCTCGTCCAATATCGGCGAGATCGGGCTGATGGCAGGTTCCGCATTGTTGGGATTGCCATTGCCATTGACTGCAGTTCAAATCCTATATGTGAACCTGGCAACGGACGGACTACCTGCACTGGCCCTTTCGGTAGACCCCCCTGAAAAAGACCTGATGAAACGCAGTCCACGCGATCCACGGGCAGGTATTTTCTCACGTCCTGTAGTCACTTTGATGGTACTGGGCGGTCTCTGGTCTACCCTTATTAATTTGGGGTTATTCACCTGGGCGCTCAACTCCGGGCGAAGTCTGGCGGAGTCCATGACAATGACCTTTGTCTCGCTCGTGCTCATCCAGTTTTTCAAGGCTTACAACTTCCGTTCTGACAGGCATTCAGTGTTTGAAAAGCCCTTCTCCAACAAATGGTTAAATCTAGCGGTTGGATGGGAAATAGTTTTGCTGGTCCTGATCATCTATCTCCCCTTCCTGCATGAACCGTTTAACACCTATGCTTTGCCTGCGATGGATTGGTTGCTCGTGGGCTGTTTGTCAATAACAATCATTCCCATTCTGGAGATAGCGAAATGGATGGAACGCAAAGGTTGGTTTGGAAGCATTAATTAAGGAGGCAGCATGAAAACAATTAATCCGGATATTCAGGTTAAGGACCTGATGACACAAAATGTGATCACTGTCAGCCAGAATACACCTGCAATTGAAGTTGCAAGACTGCTGATCACGCATCGCATTGGGAGTGTGCCTGTATTGGATTCGAATGAACATATCGTCGGGATGATATCGATAAGTGATTTGTATTTGAAAGAAGAATCCATCCCCCCCACCCAATACACCTTCCTCTCGCTTTTCCATGCACCTGTTCTGCCGAGTCTTCTTTCAGAGGTTTACGCAAGTCGCGGATCGAAAACTGCGGCAACTGACATCATGAGACGAAATGTAGTTTGGATTTTGAAATCAGATAGTCTTGGCGATGCTATTCAAAGAATGCTGCAGTATAAGATCAATGGTTTGCCAGTACTAACAGCCTCACCAGAAAGAGGAGGCAGGCTAACCGGAATTGTGACACGTTCTGACATCATTGGATATCTCATCAGCAAGCCCGAGGTTCTATCAAGTTTGGATATGAACTTGAGCAGACTTAGTAGGGTATAGAGTCCATGTCGGCATTTCTTGAACTTGCCCTCATTTTGACCATCATCATCTTTGCCGCCAAGGCGGCAGGGTATCTTAGTGTCCGCTTGGGCCAGCCTGCAGTGCTTGGTGAACTATTGGCTGGTCTTTTACTTGGGCCCACAGGGATTGATATCGTTCACCAGTCAGTCTTCACATCGCCGCATTTGGGCGAAACAATCGCAGAACTTGCCGAATTGGGCGTGATCTTCCTGATGTTTATTGCAGGACTTGAGATCAATATTGGGCAATTAAAACGGTCAGGAAAGGTATCGGCTGCGGCGGCGTCATGGGGGTTATCCTGCCAGTTCTATTGGGCTGGAGAAGCGCACTGCTGTTCGGCTTCGATTCAATAGCCGGTCTCTTTATCGGACTAATACTTGCAGCAACCAGCGTCAGCATTTCTGCTCAAACTCTAATGGAACTTAAGGTTATCCGTAATCGCGAGGGGGTGGCGCTGTTAGGCGCAGCTGTATTCGATGATATATTGGTGATCCTAGGTCTTTCCCTGTTTGTAACAATCACGATCGCCACAGACAACTCCGGAGTGATAGGATTGGTATGGGTTGTTGTACGAATGGCAATGTACCTTGTTTTAGCCTCGCTGATTGGCACAAAGCTCATACCGGTATCTGCAGAACGGATTGTAAGATTGCCGATCAGCCAGGGTTTGATGGCTGCCGTGATTACGACAACTCTTTTCTATGCTTGGGCAGCTGAAGTGTGGGGCGGCATGGCAGCCATTACCGGAGCATTTCTCGCCGGATTGTTATTTGGGCGGACAAGATTCCATGAACGTATCGAATCAGGCATGCACACATTATCTTATGCACTATTCGTTCCAATATTCTTCGTAAACATCGGTCTTGAAGTGAATGTTAGAGAGCTAACTGTTGATTCCAGCTTCTTTGTTGTAATAATCTGTTTGATAGCGGTATTGAGTAAAATTCTCGGCAGTGGTTTGGGAGCCAAGCTGGCGGGTTTTTCCAATAAGGAAGCGCTCCGACTTGGAGCAGGAATGGTATCACGCGGAGAGGTCGGTCTAATAGTAGCATCCATTGGCGTGATAGAAGGTATTATTAGCGCGGATATTTTTACGGTGAGCGTGATCATGGTGATTTTTACCACCCTGATTACCCCCCGATGTTACGGGCATTGTTTTCTGAGAGAAAACCTGCATATTCTTCATCGTCATTGGAGTATCTGATTAAAAATCCACAAAAGGATAATGAACCATGACCAACTTACTTGTGTTTATTTTGGACAACGTTGAATAATATCCTGCCATTCTGCAGGCGTGGGAAGATGCTGGTGTGCCTGGTTTAACCATCCTCGATAGCACCGGATTGGGATGTTTTCGTGAAGGCACGATTCGTGATGATCTGCCATTGATGCCGAGCCTTAGTGACCTTTTGCCAAGCCGCGAAGTTAATCACCGCACATTGTTTTCAGTCATTCAGGATGATGAAGTCCTCCAACGTGCCATTGAGCTACAATAAATATTGTTGGAGATTTCACCCGGCCTCATGCCGGATTGCTTTTTGTTGTACCCGTCTCAAAAGTACTGGGGTTGGAAAAATCTACCCATTGCTGCATGAGTATCTGTCTCCATCATCCACCAAGATGGAAAACTGAAACAGAATTAGCTCGCCTTGATCATCTCTCTCGACACCTGCATCAACTCATACGCGGACCGCAGGGTTCCCTCCCCCACCTCACCGAGCATCTGCGAGAGCTCAAGCAGGCGTGCCTCCCCATCCAGCCGTTCGACGCGCGTCAAGGTGCGGTTACCTTGAATCAGTTTCTGCACTTGATAGTGCTCCTCACCAAAAACAGCCAACTGAGGGAGATGAGTCACGCAAAAGACCTGATGCGAGCGCGAGAGGTTCCATAACTTCTGCCCAACCGTCATGCCCACGCGCCCGCCGATGCCCTGATCAATTTCGTCGAAGATCAGCGATGGGACTTCATCGGCACGTGCCAGCACATTTTTCAATCCCAGCATCAAGCGGGATGTCTCACCACCTGAGGCGATCTTGACCAATGGCTTCAGTCCTTCACCCGGATTCGGTGCGATCAGAAATTCCACTTTGTCGAAACCGTTATGGTCAAAGGCAATGCGGTTCCCGTTTTCAAGCGGGACACCATTCGGATCTGGCTTGGTTTGAAAATCCACTTTGAATTTGGCAGAGGACATGCGTAAATCGCCCAGTTCTGTCTCGATGCCTTTTGCCATCGAAAGTGCGGCAGACTTGCGCTTGTCGGTCAGCAGGTTTCCCTGCTTCGCCAGCTTATCGAGCAATTTGGCTTCCTGCATCTCCAACTCATCAATGCGCTCCGCCGCGCCAGAGATCGACTCGAGCTGTTTGCGCGCTTCCTTCCCATAGGCAATGACTGCGGGAATGCTCCCGCCATATTTGCGCGTCAATGAGCGGATCAGGTCAAGCCGCTCCTCCACCTCATCGAGCCGCTTCGGGTTGAATTCGATCCGCTCCAAATAATCACGCAATTGGTGAATGATATCGGACATCGAGTCAAGAAGAATCTCAGCTTGATTCGAAAGCTCATTCTGCTCCGGATCAAGCTTTGCAAGGGCAGCCAACGCCTGCGCTGCCTGCCCAACCAGGTCTGTGGCGGCGGGCATCTCGGGTGAACCTTCTTCCAGAACGCTCAATGCCTCCTGTGCGTTCTGCGCCAGCGACTCGGCATTTGCAAGACGGTCGCGTTCATGGCGCAAGTCTTCGTCTTCACCGATCTTCAAACGTGCGACTTCGATCTCCTCCGCCTGATAGGTGAGCATTTCAGTTTTTCGTTCAGCATCGGCTTGCGCTTTTCGCAATTCGCCCAACTCGTGACGCAGGTTCATCAATGCATGATAGGTCTGGCGGTAATCGCTGAGGGGACGCGTCACTTCTGCGTAGCGATCGAGCAAGCCCAGGTGTGCGCGTGAATCGAGAAGCGATAGATGCTCCGCTTGCCCGTGGATATCCACTACCAGCGCGCCAATCTCCTTCAACAGCGAGACTCCCACAGTCCGCCCATTGACGCGTGCCACACTGCGTCCTTCCTTGCGGATCTCGCGCGAGAGGATCACATAATTGGGATCATCCATCAACTCTTCGCGATTCAGGATCTCGTGCACCGCTTCTCTTTCTGGACCTTTGAGCTGGAACACACCCTCAACCAACGCCGCGTCTGAATCCGTGCGGACGAAGGTCGTATCCGCTTTGCCGCCGATCAGCATGACCACGGCATCAAGAATAATGGACTTGCCCGCGCCAGTCTCACCCGTGAGGATGATCAGACCTGGGCCGAAGCGCAAATCGAGTTTATCTATGATCGCAAAGTTTTGAATATGGAGCTCGGTAAGCATGGTTCACCAGTTTTGAGGGGATGTATTATCTGAACAATTGGATTCCAGACAGTCGCGTATAAACAACGGGTGTGGCAAGAAAAAGATAGATCACTTGAAAGATGATGCCAAAAACATTAAAGGCAAATATTTGAATGAGCAGCATCGGAACCGCTCCAAGCACAAAACCGACAACAACCGTAATGAACAGGTTGCGCGCACGGCGTTTGCGCAAAGCGGCACGTAACGCTTCGGCAATGAGCGCGGCGGCGGTCGGCGCACCTGCAGCAATCAGGAACCACCCGAAGAAACCGAACCCGCCAATGAGGGTCACGAGGAAGGAAGCGATTCCAGAAAGGAAGCCTGCAACAACAAAGCCAATGACGTAGTCGTACCATTCAGCTGTGTTGAAGATCTGCTGGTGTCCCTTCACACATTCCTTGCAGCGATACCCTGTCGGCGTGCGGACCGCACATGAAGCACAAATGGGACGGTTGCAATTGTTGCACCTGAGTGATGTCTCGCGGTTTGTATGTATGTAACAATAGAGTGTGTCAGTGGTAGTTTCAGTCATATGTAAGATCCTGATTTTAACCACGAAGGTTGGACGAGTGATGAGCGATCAGCCCTTTCGTAGATTTTCCTGTGTGTAGTTCATGTCCTTAGTGGTTAAGTGTTTTTATCCCGGTAATCCTAAAGAATTTTCGTTCATGTGTGCCGTCAAATTTCTATAGAAATATCCTGGGTCTCCAAAGCGAACAAATTGAGCTGTAACATCCGCGGCGCAAATATCCACATGGTCATCTTCCAACACATTAATGGGCGGCTGTCCATCCACACTCATGATCGAGTTCTCGCTCCTCACCGTGATCCTGACCGAGGAACCTTCTGCAAGAACAACTGCGCGATCCACGGAAAGATGCGGGGCGATCGGCACGAGCAAAATGTTGCGAAGTTCTGGTGGCAGGATCGGTCCGCCCGCGGCAAGCGCGTATGCAGTCGAACCCGTTGGCGTGGAAGCGATCAAACCATCGGCAACATAACTGGTCAATTGGCGTCCATCCACAGCAGCAGTCAAACGAACAGGGCGCAAATTCTGTCCGCGCCCCACCACTACCTCATTCAAGGCATCCCAACTCCCAATGATTTCACCAGCACGAATATGCTTTGTATTAAGCATCATGCGGTTTTCGATCCATGCTTCACCATTCAGCAATTTGTCAAAGTATCCACGCCATTCATGGCGATCCACCTGGATCAGAAAGCCGATCCGCCCAAGATTCACACCCAGTATTGGCACTCTGCTTGGGGCACACAAATGCCCTGCACGCAAAACACTCCCGTCACCGCCTGCCACGATCAGCAGGTCAAACTCCCCCGCACGGACACGCTTGCGTAAATCCTCGTCATACAGTGAACCATACGGAACCTCGAATCCTTTTTCTTTCAGGTATAGAGCCATCGCCTCGGCTTCTGTGAAAGCCTGCGGCATTTTAGGGTACGCTGTAACGATAGGTCTCTTTGGAATGAATGTGGTAGACATAACAAGCAGATTATACCTTTGTGTGATAAAAGGGACTCCCCCACCTATACCAAAGACTGGTCACACACTTCCCTGAATCCGCATCTTTTACATCGGGACGCCTGCTCATGCGACCGAGAGACCTCTTTCCTACGATCATCTCTTTTCATCTCCGCCAGCAGGTCGAGTAATGATGCCTCCAACTCACGCGTGTAGTCCACTGCAAAATCCCTGCCTTCGTAATGGATGATCCCGTATGATGGGCGTTTGTTGTAGGTCTTTTCCACCAGCAAACAATATGAAGCCAGTTGATAAATATGCGAATCATACGGCGCATCTGGCGCACGCCCCGATTTCACCTCCACTGGGATGACTTGTCCGTTCTTTTCGATCAGATAGTCAGGTTTGCCCGTGAGATCAAGCGCGGCGTGATAAAGCGGTTTCTCCACCTTGTTCCAACCGTATGTATCGGTATAGATGACACGCCCACCAGGCAGCCCCGCAGCTTTCCGCTGGCGACCTGACTGCCAGAAGAAGATAAAAGCGATGAAGAAGAGAGCAAGAGCGAAATAAAGCATTTTGTTCGTTGGAACGTTTCAACCTGACAACCTGCAAACTTTCAAACGATCTGTACCGTGCAATATGCCACCAGCATGACCAACGCAACCATCAACAGCACCAATCCAATCACCCGCGAAATGGACGATGCCAGCACCTGACGCCCGTGTTTGGCGTGGAGTTCTGTCCCGGCAGCAAGTTCTGCCTGGTTGGTGGATTCGACTCCCTGCTTCTTGTACCACCAGGCGCGGCGACAGTAGAGATAGGTGCCGATGTCAGAAGATCGAATTATGGGCATAACGGGGAGTATAGCACAAATTTTCTAAATCTCACACACAGCAGTGTTAGCTGCATATTGCATCTCGTACTGGAAATCCTTATCCATCATTTGCGCCCGAAAACAGGAACAGATTGATACCATTACCCAAACATGGTGTTATGATCCTTGAGGTAATACATGGCTACTAAATACGATTTTCGTCAATTATTTTCGATTGCCAGCTTCGGGGTAGTGGGTGGCGCCATCCTCTTGCCAACTGTCATCTCGTTTGCTCTCCTGATCTTTTCAGGGGAACTTGACACCTTTGCCACCAACGGGATTGGGATGTTCCTGCTCGGGAGTTTTCTCATACAACTCATCCTGGCATTTACCAGTTCCATGCCCGGTACTATCGGTTTTCCTCAAGATAGTCCTGCTGCGATTCTGGCGATTTCTGCACTGGCGATTGCCGACTCTATGAGGGGGACGCCTGCTGATGCCATATTTATCACAGTCGTAATGATGATTATTCTTACCTCGATCACATCAGGATTGTTCTTTGCACTTGTCGGCGGTTTCAAGCTAAGTCGCTTCGTTCGTTTCATCCCCTATCCAGTTATTGGAGGCTTTGTCGCCGGGACCGGGTTGCTCCTCGCACGAGGCTCACTCGGTGTGATGCTCGGCAGGACACCCGATCTTGCAGGATTGAGCATGCTTTTCACCTCTGGGAGGCTTTGGTTGTGGGTTCCCGGCATCCTTTTTGGGACGGTTGTATTGGTTGTTTCACGCTACTCCAAACATATTCTGACATACCCGATATTACTTACCAGCGCAGCAGTAATTTTTTATCTTGCTGTCTGGGTCGGCGGATATGAAATAAGTGAGATACGCTCCATGGGTTGGCTCCTGGGACCCTTCCCGCAAGGAGTCTTATGGAAACCACTTGACCTGTCCCTGATATCCCGGGTGAATTGGGAATTGATCGCCGGTCAATTCAGCAATATGGCTGCAGTTTCCATTGTAAGCATCATAGCCTTATTGCTCAATGCCAGTGCGTTGGAATTGATCGCACAAAAAGATGTGGATCTGGATCGCGAATTGATCTCGACTGGCATTGCAAACATCATGGGCGGCTTGAGCGGTGCTTCGGTGGGATACAATGCCCTCAGTGTTTCAGCCATAGCATTCCGTTCAGGCATCGCGCACCGTCTCGTGGCAATTTCTGCCGCATTGATAACCGGCATCGCATTGTTGTTTGGCGCATCCGCACTCTCGCTCATCCCCAAGTTCATGGCGGGAGGTTTGATCTTTTTCATTGGGGTATCCTTCCTGGTCGAATGGCTGTATGATGCGTGGTTCCGATTGCCGCGGAGTGACTATGTTCTTGTGTGGGCAATTCTGATCGTTGTTGGCACAGCGGGTTTCCTCCAAGGCGTGGGGGTTGGAATTGCCATAGCGATCATGTTATTCGTGGTGAATTACAGCCGCATCGATATTCTCAAGGATGTGCTTACAGGAAAATCCTATCAAAGCAATGTGGAGCGTGCTTTTGAACACCGGCAACTGATCAATCAATTAGGCGACTCCATCCTTATCGTACGCCTTCAGGGATTTATTTTCTTCGGCACATCACACAGCCTGGTAAACAGGATACAGCAGCGTTTGAAGGATATGTTAACGGGAAAACTACGCTTCCTCATTCTGGACTTTCAGCATGTCACTGCTCTCGATGCTTCAGCCACCTTTAGCTTTGTCCGCCTAAAACAGATGGCGGATACGAATCAGTTTTATCTGGTATTTACCGACCTCCCCCCACTGATCCAGACCAACCTTGCACGCCATGGATTGAATGAAAGCGAACAAATGATTCGCGTTCATCCCTCACTGGACTACGGTATGGAATGGTGTGAATCGAAACTGCTCGTTGAAGAGGGCGGCTCTACGATTGTCCGTGCCGGCACATTACGTGGACAGTTAAGAAAACTCCTGCCTTCCCCGGAAGCTGTTGAAAAATTCATGAGCTATCTCGAGAAACAGGAGAAGGAACAGTATCACATCCTGATCAATCAGGGTGACCCTCCTGACTGTATGTACTTCATCGATTCCGGTGAAGTGACTACACGCCTGCAAACATCCAAGGGAAAATTCATTCGGCTCAGCAGCCAACGCAGCGGAACGATGATTGGCGAAATGGGGTTGTTCTTGAAACAATCGCGCACTGCCACCGTTGTTGTTTCCGAAGCAAGCATTATATATAAACTATCCCATGAAGACTACAATCGAATGATGAAGGATGATCATGAACTTGTCTTTTACCTGCACCAATGGATCGGACAAGTCCTCGCCTCACGTATCTCTGAAAATAACTCTACTCTCAACGTTCTATTACGCTAAAAGTTTTCCGGATGAGAGACCAAACGGCATCATTCCGACATCAACCTGACCACATCTTAATTGCTTCTCCAAGAACACTCACTTAACCCTTGTGAAATATTTCCCATCTTCCCGGTGAAAACTTTCCTTGAGAGAAAAGTCATCGTGAGGATAATACAAGTAGAGACTGAGATTAAGAAATGTCCTGCTGAGCGACGCTTCGACTTCGTTATCACTCCGCTCAGCGCGACAGAAACTTCGGAGGTGCAGGGTGTCGAACGAAATGAAAATCAAATTTTGGGGTGTGCGTGGGAGTTATCCTACGCCTGGGACTGGGACAGTGAAGTATGGCGGGAATACCGCAAGTGTGGAGGTACAGGCTGGGAGTTGCACAATCATACTCGATGCGGGAACTGGCATCATTCCGTTGGGACGCGAGTTGGCGCGGACGAAACGTGCGGGTGAATTGCTCTTGTTGTTCAGTCACCTGCATCACGACCATACACAGGGATTTCCTTTCTTTATCCCTGCCTACATGCCGAACTCCAAGTTGCACATCTACGGTCCCGATGGCACACATCAATCCATCAAGAACGTCTTGGAGCATAATCAATCATCTGAAACATTCCCCGTCAGCTTGCGGGATATGTCTTCGTCAAAGGACATTCAAGCGGTGCGCGAGTCACAGGTCATCCTTTGGGATGAGGAAGGAGTCCGCCTGGCTGAGTCAGCTACCAGTGTAAGTGATGAAGCGGTTGTTATCCGCATCCATAAATCGTATGCACATCCTGGCGGTGTCTTTGTCTATCGCATCACGTGGCGCGGTCAGTCCGTTGTGTATGCCACGGATACAGAAGGCTACGTCGGTACGGATAAGCGGCTGGTCAAGTTTGCGAAAGATGCGGATGTGTTGATCCACGATGCGCAATATCTGGATGAGCACTATTGGGGACAATTGGAGGGACTGCCATCAACGCAGGGATACGGTCACTCGACCGTGACGATGGGATGTGAGGTCGCCGCCTCCGCCCAGACGGGACAATTGATTCTGTTCCATCATGACCCATCCTACACTGACGCCATGCTGGCAGGTATGGAGCGGACGGCAAAGAGTCTATTCGGTAAAGTGCAAACTGCGTATGAAGGTTTGGAAATCGTGCTGCGTAACGAGAATATGTCAGTGCAATTGCAGACACCTGCAATTCGCGGGAGGGAAGTAAAATATGCTCAAAATGGTTGAGACGAAAAAAGACAGCACACGTAATTTACTCGCGGACATTGACCTGTTCGTCGGGCTAACGCCCACACAATTGGATTGGGTCGCTCAGCACGCCCATCGCCGCGTGTTCGAGGCGGGGCGCAACGTGATGACAATCGAGCAACCTGGCGAAGCGGTATTCATCATCCTGCATGGGACGGTGAAGATCCACATCGAGCAGGGCGAACGGGATGTCATCATTGCGATATTGGGCGCGGGTGATATGCTCGGTGAGATGAGCCTGATCGATAGCATCGGTCGCTCTGCCAGTGCGGTGACATTGGAAAACAGCCTGATGCTGTGGATGGACAAGAACACGTTCAACTACATGCTCGACAACTTCCCGCCTGTGGCACGAAATTTGGTAAAGATACTTTCAGCGCGTGTACGGTTATCTGACCAGCTAATTCAAGCGCTAGCAACGCTTGATGTGAACGGACGTGTGGCACGACAGTTGCTGGCGTTTGCAGAGAAGTATGGCTACGAAAAAGATGGCGGTACACAAATCCGCATTGTATTGACACAAGGTGACATTGCCGATCTAGTTGGTGCATCACGCAAGCGTGTCAATCAGGCGATGGTGTTCTTCAAGGAACAGGGCTTGATCAATACTGACACAGATGGAAGAATCAGGATCTACAACCGCGAGGGGTTGGCGCGTTACTGTAATTGAAAATTTATCCCAAGCATAGTTTATGCCATACAGGCCTGATGGGTTTCTGTGCAAAGAGCCTGTCAGGTCTTTTTGCATCAAAAGGTATAATCTGCCGCATGTCGCAATTAAACTTCTATTATCCGATCGAAGTCCGCTACGGGGATTTGGATCCGCAGGGGCATGTCAACAACGC
>CAYTDB010000047.1:0-34000 GCA_964436455.1 uncultured Anaerolinea sp.
GTTGCCATGTATTATCCACATTCCCGCCAGAAATTTAACGGAGAGTTCAACGTGGATGTAACCGAACCCTTGGCGAACAACATACGTGTGGCAGGTTTGATGCATGAGCCGCATGACGGCTCGTCCATTGCAATGGCGGGACCGATGGGCATGGTTAAATTGTTCGTGCGGACGGGTGTGCAGGTGGTGGGGGATGTTTATGCCGCCTACCAGACCCGATTGAATGATTTGGGCATGGCGGGTAAATCACTGGCTGTGGCGATTGTGCACCACGCCAACTTCAAGATCAACAAATTGAAGGAAAAGCACCTGCAGGGTGAGGGAATCGTCCTGCCGATGCCGTGGCTATTGAGCGAGTTCGGGAATGTGAGCGCGGCTTCGAATATGATCGCCTTTCTGCGCGAGCTCCCGAATATGAATCCCTTTGACCACATCCTGATTGACGGCTTTGGCGCAGGCACCTATTACGACGTGCTGGCAGTGGAGCTTGGAGGGTAGGATCAACCGCCGTTAAAGAGTCAGCCGACCCTTAAGATTGAAGCGGATCGTCCCATCCATTACTGATGGATGGGACGATTTTTGTAACCTTAATTTTATCTAATCGTCTTGGTTATGATTTGGTTATGATATTTAAAGACTTTGAAGGCGAGTGAATGGCGGATGTATCGTTCAAACAGAAACCTGGCAGTTGTTCGGTTGCTTTTGCAACTAAGGTCTTATGAATACGAATACCCGGATGGGTTGTACTCCTCGCGTCGCTCCTATTTTGTTTCGCTGCTGTATCGCATTCTGTCTTTGATCTTGTGACAACTAGAAGCATAAACAAAAAGCTCCAGTTCAAAACCGGAGCTTTTTGTTTATGCAGCGAAGCCCAAAACAGAAACCCATTGTGCCGGCTAAAGTTTTTTACGAGTCTTACGCGGTAATCGTCTTTGTTTGCGAGGAGCAGATCTTCTGCGTGGTTTT
This sequence comes from uncultured Anaerolinea sp., assembly GCA_964436455.1. GTDB lineage: Bacteria > Chloroflexota > Anaerolineae > Anaerolineales > Villigracilaceae > Defluviilinea. The sequence goes on from CAYTDB010000047.1 coordinate 967, forward strand.
GACCAGCGCTCAAACTTGCGCCATAGCCTGCGGGAGATCTCACCTGTCATGGTAGCGATGCGTTCTTCGTTCTTTTCGTTGATGTTCATTCCCTTGCGTGTAAGCACCCAGTCAAAGATCAGGTGTTGAACTTCGTGGGCGACCAGCTCATGTGCCATGGGGGAAAAGTTCAGCTCGCTGAGGTATATATAGCCAAACAGACCCTGCCTCTGCTTGCGGGTTTCCGCCGCAATGTAGTAGGCATGGCACTGATTCTTGCGCTTGAAGTAAGCAGGGTCCTTGGCAACGTAAATATTGACCCATTGCTTGTTGTCGTTAAAGAAGACCCGAAATGCTGGTTTTGACATGGCAGGCACCTTTCCTCAGGATATTAAGTGCGGGCATTATATAACCATCGAATGGGAGTGGAAGAATTTTTAACGTTGTAGGAAAAAATTTTAAGGAATGCGTCAGGTTGTAGTCAGGTTGGGCGCGGGTCTAGAACAAACCCTTTAATTTTGCGCGTAGGCGAATAAGAAGGAAATGATCATGCTGCTGGATTTGTTCATGTCAAAAAGCGACTCGCCATAGGGTAAGTCGTTTTTTGATTTACTGGTTCCCGTTCTCTTCCAAATTCCACAACTCCCGCATCTCAGAGCTGGTGAAGAGGAGTTGATCGAGCGTTCCCTCCGATTCCACCCTGCCATCCTTGAGCACGATGATATGGTCTGCGCGGCGGAGGAGCGGACGGCGATGGGATACGACAAGGCAGGTCTTTTCATCCTTGGATTCGAAGATACGTTCCCAGAGCAGGTGTTCGGTCTCTACATCCAGCGCGCTGGAGAGGTCATCAAAGACGAGCAGTTCGGGCTCGCGGATGAACATGCGTGCCGCAGCGGTGCGTTGCGCTTGCCCGCCTGAGAGCTTGACGCCGCGCGCTCCGACCATGGTTTCGAGATCGTCGTCAAGTTGCTCGAGATCGCGATCCATAACGGCAAGCTTGGTGGCACGATAGATTTCATCGTCGGATCGGTCAAGCCCGAGCAGGATGTTGTTCCGAAGGGTGTTGCTGAACAGGCGCGGGACCTGAGCAGTGTAGGCGCATCGCGGCGGAATAAAAAAACTGCTCGGGTCTCGAATGGCATTTCCATTCCATCGAATTTCTCCTGCTTCCATCGGGAGCAAACCGAGTAAGGTCCGTAACAGTGTTGTCTTGCCAGATCCAATGCGACCTGTGATGACGGTCAATGAGCCGTGCCTGAGTTTAAGGTCAATGCCTTCGATGCCGTTGGGTGAGCCAGGGTAGTGAAAGGTCAAACGTTCAGCAACCAGGTCATTCAGTTGGTCTGAAGCGGATTTGGTCGGGTAGGTCACTTCGGGGAGATGCCCTTCCAAGTCCACAGGGCTGTGTTTGACGAGCGCATCCAACGGGGCATTTTCCATCAGACAATACATGCGTTTGACGGAGACATCCAGTTGTTTGTAACGTGCCCACAACATGCCGCCGAAAGTTGTAAGGTCACCCATGCTTTGGAGGAGGTAAACAAAGAGGGAGAAATCTCCAAGCGTGAAGTTGCCTGTGCGCATGGACTGACCGACAAGAATTAGGATGACACCCGTGCCGAGTGTGGACATGTTGCGATAGATCGAACCAAGAACCTCATCAAAAAGCCTTTCACGAACAGTGAGCACGCGTCTTTCGTCATTGATCTTGTGAAAATGGTTGATGATGTTCTTTTCTGCATTCGCTACTTTGACGGCCTGCACCGCGCCGAAAAATTCGCCGATAAAGCCTGTGACATTGCCCGCGGCTTGACGCGATGCGCGGCGATAATATTCTATTCGTCCTGTTGCTATGTTGGCAATGATGCCCACGATGATCAATGGAATAAGCGCCATGACTGTGACCGATGGGCTGATCCGAGTCATCAAAACGATGGATACCCCGATGATGATGAGACCGACCATGACGTCGTTGACGAGAATGACAAAGAGCGGGATCTGATCCACGTCTGTTTTGAAGCGACTGACGGCTTCACCAGGCGAATCGGGTAACTGTGAAGCACCGGGTCGTTTGAGGATGTGCTGCAACAGATTCTTCCGCAACAATGTGTTCATCTCTGCAAAGATGGGGACGTCGGCATAGTAAAATCCGTAGCTCGAGATCACCCTTCCGATCCACGTTGCAACGAAGAAAGCAACGATCGTCCAAACGCCAAAGGTTAGTGTTGATGCGCCTGAAACCATGTCGAAAAAGGACTTGAGTATGAGGGCAGGAGCAACCTGCCAGCAAAAACGGATGAGCGCCACACTGATGAGGTCAATGAACCAATAGAACGGGCGGAAGCGGATCATCCGGTAGATGACCTTCCATGTGGGCAGGGCGGGAATGTTGATTTCGTTTGAATTGAGAGTTGATTCGGTCATGATAAATATCCGTTTGTGTCACTCTCCCGAAGGAGATCGGGACGATGTGAGCGGAGCGAAGAGTCTTGTTCGACTTGTTGGAGATCCTTCGCTTGGCTCAGGATGACATTCAGTGGTTACGCAAGCACTTCCTCCATGCCTGCCTGAAGTAACTGATAAAAGCGCGATGTCGAATCAGAAGACAGTTGCAATCGATCTCCGTATTCAACAATGTTCCCTTTTTCAAGGATAAGTACATCGTCAGCGCGGTGAAGGGTATGAAGTTTGTGCGCGATGATGATGGCGGTGCGATCTTGCAGTAATTTGTCCATTGCGCGTTCGATCTTTTGTTCAGTGGCTGGATCGAGACGGGAAGAGGCTTCATCCAGAATGACAAGACCTGGATCCTTCAAGAAGACTCGCGCGAATGCCAGCAGTTGCGCTTCACCGGCGGACAGTGACCTGGATCCTGTTTCGAGTTCAGAGTCCAAGCCTTTGGGCAGGGCGCGGAACCAGTCGCCGAGTTCAAGTTCTTTGAGGGTGGCGATGATCCTTTCATCGGGAATGGTTCGGTCGAAGAAGGTCAGGTTGTCGCGAATGGATGCTTTGAACAACTGCACATCCTGGGTGACGATGGCAACGTTATGCCGTAATGCCGTGAGACGGGTATTCCGAAGGTCTCTATTATTGATCTTTATGCTTCCTGTATTCACATCATACAAGCGGAAGATCAAGCGCCCGATGGTGGTTTTTCCGCTCCCAGTGCGCCCGAGGAGTCCGAGAATGGAACCGGGTTCGAGGTCGAATGAAACGCGGGTGAGGACAGGATCCGTTCCATTGCCTCCATCGGGTGTGATATACGAGAAGGTCACGTCGTTGAACGTCAATTGAAGTGGATGGGAAGCCAGGTCCAAGCCACCCTCATTTTTGTCCTCGATTTTGAAAGTGCGGAATTCGGTCAGGCGTTCCACACAGGCGCCAATGGTCTGGAAGCTATCGATCTCGTGCGTCATTGCCCAGAATGGTTCTTCGAGCAGGTTGAGGTAATGGATGATGAGATAAACCGAGCCGATGGTGACGATGCCTGCGGTGAAGAGAAAATATCCGCTGGTGATTGCGAGAAGCGTGCCGAGCGTGAGCGCGAATCCCATCGCGTTCTCGATGATCCAGCGTTTGAAATGTGACTTGCGGCTGTGACCGAGGATGGTGCTTTGATGCCGGAATAGTTCGCGGACCGAAAAATCAACCGCGCCGCTGGAACGGATGTCTTCGGTCCCCGAAAGTTGTTCTTCGATGAAACCGAAATATTGCGCTTCTGCCTCGCGGCGTGCCTTTTGATGCGGCACAGCGATGTCTTTCACTTTGCCAAGAATAGCAAGTGTGAGCATGGAATAGATCGTAAAGCCAACCCCCAAGCGCCAATCCTCGAGGAACAGGGCAATAAGGATGCCCACGAGCAAAAGTCCGTTCGCGATGAGGTTGAGCGCGAATTGCGAGAAGAAGGTTGCCAGCTCAGTGACATCACCGTCGATGCGTTCGATGAGTTCGCCGGGCGTGTGGTCATTGTGGAAACGCATGTCAAGGTGGACGGCATGTTCCGCAAGTTCAGCGCGCAGGGCGTTGGTGGCTGTCCATGAGACGTTTTCACCGAGGTAGGTGACGCCGATGGCAACACCCTGTTGAAGCAAGGCAATGCTGATGAAGGCAATGGCTGTCCACGTGAGCGTGGATAGGGCTTTGCCTGCCAGGGCAGAGTCAATGAATTCACGCATGATCTGCGGAGCGATGATACGGAGCCCGATACTGCCCAGCATCATTACAGCAAGCAGAACAAACCGTCTCTTTTGCGGGCGCACGTGAGCAGCAAGCAGGTTCCAGTAGGATTTGAAAGAAATGTTCATATGATTAACCACGAAGGCTTGCATTGAGCCTATCGAAATGACACAAACTACTCTAAGACTTAAGAAAAAAAACACGGCGCAAGTGCGCCGTGTTTATAAAGACACAGGGTTTGACCTAGGAACAGTCAACAGGCGCACTTCGACAAGGGGAGATTTTTTCGTTACGTTTTGTTGTCAAGCGGAGCATATAAGCGCGCCTCCTTTCCATGGGATTTTTCTGACTGTTGCCAGTGTACATTAAAGTAGGATTAACTGTCAAGCTGCTGAAGAACCACTCATTTTGGTTCCTGTGCAATCGAGATCGAATAGGCAGTGATGTTGATCCCTGAGATGGAAACGGTCATTTCCTTAGCTTTGAGATTTAGCTCAGGCGGAATCTTATCCATGGCGTCTTTAGTGATAAGTATCTCTCTTGCAGATGCAACATCTTCCCCAAGTTTTGATGCGCGATTCACGGCATCGCCGAAACAATCTTCATCTTTGATGACCAGTATCCTCCCGTAGTCAATGCCGCAGGAGATGTAGATGTCAAGATCGTCCGATGTCATCAAGTTGGATGCCTCGAAGGCGTGCTGCATTGCCAGCGCGACATTGACCGCCGAAAGTGGATCGGGGAAAACGGCAAAGCAATTGTCCGCTTCATATTTGATCAGGCTTCCGCCGTAGGATTTGAGGATTGGTTCGGTAGTCAACTGCATGCGTTTGACCATCGAGAGATAATGGACAATTCCATACTTGCGCGTGAGCAATGAGAAGCCTGACATATCGAGCACAAAGACAGCCAACTCGGTGCCATAATCTTCCCATAGTTTTGTCTCGATGCGTTTGCGCTCGCCCAGATCCTCAGCTTGCGAGTAGGCGAGCAGTAGATCCTGAAATTGCTTGGCAGGATTGGTCGGCATGCGTTATTTGCTCTTCTTCTGGATCTTCGCCCAGGAGTCTTTGAGCGTTACCGTGCGATTGAAGACAAGTTTGCCAGGCTTGGAATCAGGATCGAGACAGAAATACCCTGTCCGCTCGAACTGGATGTTGTCACCCAGTTTGGCATCTGCCAATGAAGGTTCCACCTGGGCGTTCTTGAGCACCTCCAAGGATTTGGGATTAACGATGTCTTCGGCTTCGGCATCATCGGGGCGTTCCACCGAAAACAACTGATCGTACAAGCGTACCTCTGCCTGTAAGGCATGTTCCGCCGAAACCCAATGGATCGTGGATTTGACCTTGCGTCCATCCGGCGACTCGCCGCCGCGTGAGGCAGGGTCGTATGTGCAGTGGACTTCGATCACCTCACCCGCGTCATTCTTGACAACCTGAGTGCATGTGACAAAATAAGCATATCTCAAGCGGACTTCGTTTCCAGGATACAGGCGGAAATACTTGGGCGGTGGCGTTTCACGGAAATCATCCTGCTCGATATAAAGAACCTTCGAAAATGGGACTTTGCGAGTGCCCGCAGATGGATCTTCAGGGTTGTTGACTGCCTCGGTCTCCTCGGTCTGACCTTCGGGATAGTTGTCAATGACCAGTTTGAGCGGATTCAACACTGCCATACGACGCAGGGCGCGTTTGTTTAAATCATCGCGTATGATGGCTTCAAACTGTGCCATCTCCACCCAACTGTCATTACGTGTTTCACCTGTGGTTGTTATGAAGTTGATGATGGCTTCTGGTGTCACACCTTTGCGACGCATTCCGCGTAGAGTGGTCAGGCGCGGATCATCCCAGCCACGCACGACACCGGTCTCCACCAATTTGCGGAGCTTACGTTTGCTCATCATGGCATAGGTCAAGTTCAATCGCGTAAACTCAATTTGCCTGCTGGGGAACACGTCCAATTTTTCAAGGAACCATTCGTACAGCGGGCGATGGATGACATATTCGTTGGAACACAAGGAATGAGTGATACCTTCCATTGAGTCGTTCTGTCCATGTGACCAATCGTACATCGGGTAAATGTGCCACTTATCACCCGTGCGATGATGATGGACATTCATAATTCGGTACATCACCGGATCGCGCAGGAGCAGGTTTGGGTGCGCCATGTCGATCTTCGCGCGCAGGACACGGCTTCCTTCAGGGAACTCGCCATTCTTCATCCGTTCAAGCAGGTCCAAGTTTTCAGCGACAGAGCGGTTCCGATACGGAGAATCAACCCCAGGCTTAATGGCTGATTCAGTCTCGCTCCATTTGGTTCCTTTAGGCAGTGTGCCGCGATTGGCGCTCATCTCTTCCTGAGTCTGATCATCCACATACGCCAATCCCATCTTTACCAGTTTCACAGCCCACTCGTAAAGCAAGTCAAAGTAGTCAGATGCAAACGTCACTTTTACCCACTCGATACCCAACCAGGATGCATCGTCTTCGATGGCTTCCACGAACTCAGTCTCTTCCTTTGACGGGTTGGTATCATCGAAGCGCAAGACCAATTCGCCCCCAAATTCCTTTGCGGTGAAATAATCGATCAAGAACGCCTTGACATGCCCGATATGGAGATAGCCGTTCGGTTCGGGTGGCAGGCGCGTGCGCACATAATTGAAGCGTCCGTTTTTTAGATCTTCGGCGACTGCTTCGCGTATGAAGGCGGGGATTCGGCTAATTGTTTCTTCAGGACTCATTCATCATACCCTTGATTGGATTTTCGGCTCTTTCTTGACTTCTGCCGGCCGCACCCTCCCGGAACTTTTCCCAGCCGACAGCGTCAGTAGTGTATTATAACGTAGTTGATTTATAGGATGCACACACGGTCACACCTGCCCTGACGAGCAGTGCCAGGGAATTGCACATTCCTGCTTTTGAAAAAATGTGACCACTCTGGGTATAATCCATTATGGAGGCTGAAATGAGCGAAATAAACGACAAACAGGAAAAGTTCTTCGGCACATACTTTGACCGCGATAACATTCTTCGCATCTCACGTTGGGCGGATATTTTCGCCTGGGTCACATTAACAGTATATATTCTGGTCTGGATATTCTCGCTTTTGCTCTTCATATCCCAGTTTGCAAGCGGAATGCTCTATGGCAAGGGCATGGGTTTCCTGGGTATTTTCAGCATGTTCCAACCATTTTTATTGCAGCCGCTCCCAGGTGTTTTTTACTTCTTTGCCTTGGAAGCCATTTCAAAGGGCCTCCTTGTTATGCTCGATATGGAGGACAACTCGCGCCGCGCCGCTCGTAAATAAAACGACTTGCCCACTCCTGCATGGCATGATACAATACCGCCCGCTGGAAAATTGGGGAGTGGTGAAATGGCATCACGTCGCGCTCTGGACGCGAAATTTGGGGTTCAAATCCCTGCTCCCCAGCAAATAAAAGAGACTCCCGGAAGGGAGTTTCTTCATTTTATACAAAGGGTACGCTTTGGATCTAGGGGAGTATTTCAAGTTTACAAGCCTCGATCGACAAAAATCAAGCATTTTAAATCTGCCTATAGCAGATAAAATTCAAGACCACATCTGCTCCGCTTTCGTGGAAAAAGAGGTATAACCTCCTGAAAGGCTCTACGCACGGGCTGTGCAACAACCTGACTCAGTTGGGCTATTTCTCTCCTGACTTTCAACTTCCGCGTTATCATAATTTGCACTTCCTGGGAACCAGCACACGTCCAGGCACAGGAATGCCCGCCGTTATGATCTCTGGGCGGCAGTCTGCACAAAGGATTCTGGACTGTTTGATAATATAAGTTTTGCTGAACGCCTGGTTTGGAAGGAAAGGTAATGCCTGCCAAAACCATTTACCACCGAATGAGGGGACTTAATGCCCGCATGATGGCAAATTATAAACACGGATTTGGTCCGACCCGTGTCGTGATGTTGTTGACCACCATCGGACGAAAATCGGGCTTGCCGCGTACAACTCCACTTCAATATGAAAAAGTGGATGGCGATTATTACATCGCATCTGCACGTGGACGTGATGCTGACTGGTTCAAGAATATCTGTGCCAACTCAAGTGTTCGCGTTCAGATCCGTAACCACGAATTTCGTGCCACGGCCGAACCTGTTACCAACCCGATCCGTATTGCCGATTTCATCGAGTTGCGTCTGCGACGCCATCCCGTCATGATCCGCCTCATTATGCATCTGTTCGATGGTCTCCCTTTGCGATTTGGCCGCTCAGACTTGGAGAAGTTTTGTGAGGGAAAAGCGATGGTTATTTTGCATGTCATGAAATAGGATGATGATATGGATATACTGCCAAAATTTCTCACGCCCGCAATCTTGTTTGTTGTCACTTTGGCTTTCGGTTTTTGGTTGAGCAGATTGGGAAAGCCGTATAACGGACTCCTTTTCAATATTCACAAATTGATCGCACTTGGCACAGTGATCGTTACAGTCATACAGGTATACAAAATTCACAATAGCTTGACCGCTCAAGCTTTGCTCATAATTTTGCTAGTGGTGGCAGGGATATGCGTTGTTGCATTGTTCGCGAGCGGTGCTTTTCTGAGTGTTGGCAACCTGGATTACACGCTCATGAAAACAATCCACAAAATTGCTCTGGCTCTGGCAGCAGTGGATATGGTTATGGGGACATATCTTCTTTTGAGTATAAATGTGTGATGAGGAATCTATAGAGACTCAATAACATCCATCACTACTTTCTGTGTCATATGCCACTTGGTCTCCAATATCCTTTTCTGTAAAGTGGGGTTATCAACTTGCAGAAAGGGATCATTCCATGAAAACTGCCCGCTTTGAAGTTCTGAGTCAGGAGGAAGTTGAGCGCATCCATGCCGCCTCGATGGAGATTCTTGCGGAGGTGGGGATCAAGGTCAATTACAGGAAAGCCCGCGACATCTTCCGTGAGGCTGGTGCGGATGTGGATGAAGGATCCATGGCGGTCAGGTTGCCAGAGAAACTTGTCAGATGGGCGGTGGATCAGGCGCCGAAACAGTTTACCCTGTACGGGATCGATGCGGAATTCCGTCTCAATATTGGACCTGAGCAGGATTCTCCCATCTTTGCAGGATTGGGGACGCCCACACGCATCCTTGACTTGAACGATGAAACTGTGCGCGCCACAACCAAACAGGATATGCTCGAGCACATCATCCTGATCGATGCCTGCAACACCATCCACAACTCGCAAATGGACATCTGGCCCGATGACATCCCGATGACCACCATCCACACAGAAGCAATCTGGGCGTGGGCGCACAACAGCCGCAAGCCGTATGGGATGGGGTGTTATGGTTATCTGCCGACATGGGACATGATGCGCATGATGGCGATTGCGGTGGGCGGCAAGCAAGAGTTGAAAAAACGTCCACGCTTCTTTGCGATCTGTTCGGTGGTCAGCCCCCTGCAAATGGATCAGGCACAGGCGGAGGGATTGTTGATCTGCGCTGAGTATGGACAGCCTGTAACGTGTGCGCCTGAAGCTGCTGCTGGGACGACTGCCCCGATCACATTGGCTGGATTGGTGGCACAGGAGAACGCGGCTATTCTTGCACATATTACTCTTGCACAAATTTTCCGCCCAGGCGCGCCTGTACTTTATGGGACCGTCTCAACCACTGCCAACATGCGTTATGGCACAGTGGCGCTTGGCTCACCAGAGACCGGTTTGATCACCGCTGCCTCCGCGCAGATGGCGCGCTATTATGGACTTCCCATCCGCAGTGTGGGAGGCACCACCGACTCGAAGCGAGAAGATTTACAGGCAGGTTTCGAGCGAATGGGAACGTTGCTCCCCGCCGTGTTGGCTGGCGTCAACCTGATTACCTGTGCAGGCACGCTCGATAGCACCATGCTGGAGAGTCACGCACTCCTGATGCTGGACGATGAAATCTGCGGCGCGGCATTGAGACTGGCACGCGGCATCGAAGTGAACGACGAAAGCCTTGCATTGGATTTGATCAAGAAGGTGGGATATTCGAGCAATTACATCACAGCCAAGGAAACATCCAAGCTCTATCGCAAGGAACTTTTCATTCCAACCATGTTCTCACGTGAACCGTACGAGACTTGGGAGAAGGAAGGCAGAAAACTCGCCATCGATCATGCCCGTGAACGTGCGTTGGACATTCTGGCGAAACATAAGCCGCGAGAAGTAGATCCTGCCATCGAGAAGGAATTGGCTTCTTTCAAAGAGTCTGTTGCCACCCGCAACCTTGAGAATTTCTATCTCTATGAGACGGAAGAGAAACAGGATTACTCCACCCTATGAGCACAACATCCAACTCCCGACTTCCTCTGCGAACGAAACTACTTTTCAGCACAGGCGACCTGAGCACCAGCATCCCGCTGGCGATCCTGATGTTCTTCCAACTCTATTTCCTGACAGATGTAGCGGGTTTGCGTCCCGACTATGCTGGCTGGGCAATTGGAGCCAGCCGCCTGTGGGACGCGATCAACGATCCGCTTTTTGGTTTGATGTCCGATCGTATTCGCACGCGTTGGGGGCGCCGCCGCGTGCTGCTCCTCTTTGGTTCCGTTCCGCTTGGCATCTCGTTCATGTTGATGTGGATAGTCCCGCCGTTCGAACAACTTGGTCTTGCCTTCTATTACGCGTTAGCCTTCATCCTGTTCGATACCGCCTTCACCATTGTCCATGTTGGCTACAACTCCCTCACGCCCGAAATGACATCCGATTACGATGAGCGTAGTTCATTGAATGGCTATCGCATGGTCTTTTCGATTTCAGGCACACTGGGCGCGATCATCCTCGCCACTGTACTGGGTTGGTCGATCACCGACACGCGGCTCCTCTACATGCTCCTTGGCATCAGTTTGGGTATCGTTTCCATCATCCCACCGTTGGTTGTGTTCAGCATCACACGCGAAAAGCCTGCTGATGAACTCCCTCCGCCGTTGCCTTTCATGGACGCTCTCAAGCAAACACTCAGCAACCACCCCTTCCGCATGGTGATGGGACTATATCTCCTCAGTTGGACGACAGCCAGCATTCAAGCCGCGGTGCTGATCTATTTCGCGAATTACCACATGCGGGTTCCCGACCAGGCAAATTATTTTGTGCTGGCGGCTGAAGGTTCGGCAATTCTGTTCATTCCGTTGATCGTGAAAATTTCCCAACGCTTCGACAAACGCCGCGCCTTCATGGTTGGTTCAATCTCTTGGGTGGTCGTTCTGCTCGGCATTTCTGCCCTGCCATCCGATCAACTGGTGCTTGCCTATGTTCTTGCCGCGCTCGCAGGGTTGGGCATCGCAACCGCCTATGTTGTCCCCTGGTCAATGGTGCCTGATGTAGTCGAATACGACGAAGTCCGCAGTGGACAGCGCCGCGAGGGATCCTATTACGCCTTCGCCTCCTTCTTCCAAAAACTTGCGACTGCCGCAGCGCTGTGGGGGATGGGACAGGCGTTGGCATTTACTGGATATATAACCCCGCCTCTTTCTGGACCTCTACCTGTCCAGCCCCAAGAAGCCGTCACCGCCATCCGAATCTTTATCGGACCCATCCCTGCAGTCTTGCTTTTCCTGGCTGTCCTCTTCGCCTGGAAGTATCCCATCACGCGCGAGAGCCATCAAGCCACACTGCAGGAGTTGGCTGAACGCGAAGCATAAATTTTAATGGCTGGTCGAGAGCCCTGAGCGGTGGTTGCGAGGGGCATATCGAGACCACATTGCTTATTTGTATAAATCAAGTTGGTTTCGACACCGCACCTGCGGTGAGTGCAGGTGTACGCCCCGACAAACACGGGGCTACTCAACCAATGGAGTAGCTTATGGAAGAATTCGATTTCGAAACCCTCGCCGTTCACGCGGGTGAAAGTGCGGACCCAGCCACGGGTGCGATGCGTCTGCCCCTACACATGGCGACCACCTTCAAACTGCCAAAATTTGGCATCAAGCTATTCGATGCCTTAATGATGGACTCCTCCAAACCTCCATTCGCGTATACGCGCTGGGGCAACCCAACCCTGCGGGCATTGGAAGAACGACTGTCCTCTTTGGAAGGAGCTGAGTCAGCAGTGGTCACTGCCAGTGGGATGGCAGCAGTGTCTGCGTTGGTATTCACTTTTCTCAGTGCAGGTGACCATATGGTTGCCAGTGAAGTCTGTTATGCGGGTTCTGTTGAGTTGTTCGGATTCCACTTGCCGCGCTTTGGCATCGAAGTCAGCCTAGTGGATACCAGCGACTTGGATCAAGTCCGCGCGGCGTTGCGGCCGAACACAAAACTGATTTATGCTGAGACTCCTGCCAATCCAATCCTCCGCATTTCCGATATGCCACAGTTAGCAAAGATCGCTCATGAAGCGGGTGCGCTCCTTGCTGTAGACTCGACATGGGCAGGACCAACATTACAAAAACCCATCGCCCTCGGTGCGGACTTCGTTGTTCATAGCCTGACGAAATATTTGAACGGTCATGGAGATGCACTGGGCGGGGCAGTTCTCGGGTCCGAAAAGAACGTACAGCGCATCCGCAAGGAGATGCTGGTTCATTTGGGCGGAGCGCTCAGTCCGTTCAATGCCTGGCTCATCCTACGCGGACTTGTCACATTGCCAATGCGCATGAAGCAGCATTGCGAGAACGCTTTGAAGGTCGCCCAATTTTTGGAAAGCCATCCAAAAGTGAGTTGTGTTTTTTATCCGGGCTTGGAGAGCCATCCGCATTACGAACTGGCTTCAAGGCAAATGTCAGATTTCGGTGGGATGCTCACATTCCAACTCAAAGGCGGACTGGGCGCGGCGATCACGCTCGCGGAAAAGATCCGCTTGTTCTCCTATGCCACTTCGCTCGGACACGCTCACAGCCTGCTGTTCTATTACCCGACGGACATGTACGTCGATGCCATGCCGTTTTATTCAGACGAACAAAAACGCCGCATCCGTGAATGGACGGGTGAAGGCATCATCCGCGCCAGCATCGGGCTGGAAAGCACGGATGATTTGATACGCGATCTGGATCAGGCTTTGAAGGCGCGGACGCTAAAAGGAATGGTTGGACCGCTTGCATACCGGCTGATGAAGAAATTATAGAGGATGCAGGTTACGGGTGGCACGAACGTTGCTCTTGTGTGGGAATCCGCTTCTTGTGAAGACTCCAATATTGCAGATTTCTACCCTGGCGATGAAAATGTTGATTGGGTGAGGACCAATTATGAATGTGCGAATGAAGCCATCCAGTTTGCACATGATCATTTCAAGCTCGTGATGTTGACTGCTGCTTCACAGGGCGAGAGTGAATGGTTCCCATCATTCTTCAAATTTGTTGCTGACAACAACGATGTCGTGCGTACGGTGGCATATTTCAACTCGGGCGAAAGCCGTCTATCGGATACTGACATCATCAAAAACTGGAAGACCGAAACCAAGAAGTCATTTTGGCTGAGAGCAACCCCGGATCTGTTCAGTGATTTGGGTTTTGGAAAATAATGAACGTCATTCTGAGCGGGGCTGGGAATCTCTATCACGGGAGCAGGGATTCCCAGCCAATACTCAAGAAGAGATTGAATTATTGATTTCAAAGGAGCGCTCCATGAACGTGGACAATGCTACAGAAAAACTTAAGTATCTAGATACATCGCTTTCCATGGATGAACGGGTAAAGGATTTGCTCGGACGCATGACGCTGGAAGAAAAAGCGGGCTTGATGAATCATCCAGCCCACGGCATCCCGCGCCTGAACATTCCCGGTTATAACTATTGGAGTGAAGCGCTGCACGGCGTTGCCCGTAATGGACGTGCCACTGTTTTCCCGCAGGCGATTGCAATGGCGGCAACCTGGGATAAAAAATTGGTACATAAAGTGGCAACTGCCATCAGCGATGAAGGACGTGCCAAATATCATGCGGCTTTGAAGCGCAATGGATACACACAGCAGTATCAGGGACTGACATTCTGGTCGCCGAATGTCAACATCTTCCGTGACCCGCGCTGGGGGCGTGGACAGGAAACTTGGGGCGAAGACCCGTTCTTTACCGGTGAAATGGCATCGGCATTCGTGCGCGGATTACAGGGAGATCATCCCAAATATCTCAAAGCTGCGGCTTGCGCAAAACATTATGCGGTTCACTCTGGACCTGAGAAGGACCGCCACCATTTCAACGCTATCGTCACTAAGCGTGAGCTCTACGACACCTACCTGCCCGCCTTCAAAAAGCTCGTTACCGAAGCGAAGGTTGAATCGGTGATGGGTGCGTACAACCGCACGCTCGATGAACCTTGCTGTGCCAGCAAATTGCTCATCGAGGACATCCTGCGCTGCGAATGGGGCTTCAAAGGGCACTTTGTTTCAGATTGCATGGCGCTTTCGGATTTTCACATCAATCACAAAGTCACGAAAGACGCGGAGGAGACAGTTGCCCTCGCGCTGCATCGCGGCTGTGATCTTGGTTGTGATCATGTCTTCAGTCAAATCCCTGAAGCCATCGAGCGCGGACTCATCACCGAAGCCGATGTGGATCACGCCCTCGAGCGCACGCTTGCCACGCGCTTCAAACTTGGCATGTTCGACCCCGATGAGGATGTTCCGTTTGCATCCACCTCAATAGATGTTGTCGCTTGTGACTCGCATCGTCAGCTTGCCTATCAAACGGCAACCGAAGCGGTTGTGCTGCTCAAGAACAAAGACAATATTTTGCCGATCAAACCTTCCACAAAAAAGATTTTTGTCACGGGCCCCACCGCCACCAGCCTCGAAGTGTTGCTCGGCAACTACTATGGCTTCAACGAAAAGATGTTCACGCTGCTTGAAGGCATCACAGGACGCATTCCTGAGGGAATGGGTTTGGAATATCACTCGGGCACCCCTCTCAAACATCCGCGTGAAATTCCAAGTACCTGGGCGCCTGGCATGGCGCAATCTGCGGATATTACCATTATGTGCGCAGGTTTCAATTCGTTCCTTGAAGGTGAAGAAGGCGAGTCGCTACTCTCTCCGCAGAACGGCGACCGTGAAAACATCTCGCTTCCGCAAAGTCAGATTGATTACATCAAGGAACTTTCCATTCACAGTGCGCGCATCATTCTCGCCCTTACGGGTGGCAGTCCGATTGCGCTTGGTGAAGTCGAAGATATGGTGGAGGCAATTCTCTTCGTTTGGTATCCAGGCATGGAGGGCGGTCGAGCCGTTGCTGATGTCCTCTTCGGCGATGTCTCGCCCGCGGGCAAACTTCCCATCACGTTTCCAAAATCGCTTGATCAACTGCCTGCGTTCGATGATTACAGCATGAACGGCCGCACCTATCGCTATATGAACGAAGAGCCGCTCTATCCATTTGGCTTTGGCCTGAGTTACAGCAAATTTGAGTATTCGGAATTAGAACTCGATAAGCCAAATCTTGCTATCGGAGAGTCTCTCCACGTCAGCCTGACCCTGACCAATAGCGGCGGTTCAGACTCAGCCGAGGTTGCCCAGTTCTACCTGAGCGATCTCCACGCCTCGACCGTTGTCCCCATTCATCATCTCATCGGCTTCGAGCGTGTGTATCTCAACGCAGGTGAAAGCAAAACCCTAAAATTTGCCATCACCCCCGAAATGATGTCGTTCTACAACGATGAAGGCAAGTTAATTATCGAACCCGGTCAATTCAAACTCGAAGTTGGCGGCTGTTCCCCGTCCAAACGCGGACAGGAACTCGGCGCGCCGAAACCAGTGATCGCAATGTTTGAAGTGAAATAAATCTCTTGACCATGGACATTTGATCATCGATCATTCATCGTCCATGGTCAATCGTCTAGGGTCTAATCCAAAAGGAGTACCCTCATGTCAGACTACACCCCAAACCTGAACACAAATTCACTTTCGGTTTGTGGACCGTTGGCAATCGCGGCGCGGACCCGTTAGGCGCTGCCGTCCGTGAGAAAAAGAGCCCCGCTGAATTGGTCTACCTGCTTGGCGATTTGGTGCGTATGGCGTCAACTTCCACGATAATGACTTGATTCCCGTCGATGCAACATCCGCCAAAGCAGATGCCATCAAGAAGGAATTCCGCACGGCTTTGGATGATACGGGTCTTGTTGTGCCAATGGCAACCACCAATCTTTTCTACGATCCCATCTTCAAGGATGGGGCGTTCACATCGAACGATCCCAAAGTCCGCGCGTATGCTTTGCAGAAGACGATGAACGCCATCGATTTGGGCGTGGAATTCGGTGCGAAGGTCTATGTCTTCTGGGGCGGGCGCGAAGGGACAGAATCGGATGCGACGAAAGATCCGATTACCTCAATCAAGCGCTCGCGCGAAGCGATGAACTTTCTGTGCGAATATGTGAAAGACAAAAAGTATGACTTGAAATTCGCCCTCGAAGCCAAACCCAACGAGCCGCGCGGAGACATCTATTACTCCACGACAGGTCACATGCTGGCATTCATTGCAACACTTGATTATCCCGAAATGGTTGGTGTCAATCCTGAAGTGGCGCACGAACACATGGCAGGACTCAACTTCACGCACGGTGTAGCCCAGGCGCTGGAGGCGGGTAAACTCTTCCATATTGACCTCAACGATCAAGCATTTGGTCGCTACGATCAGGACTTCCGCTTTGGCGCGGTGAATCTCAAGAGTGCCTTTTTCCTTGTGAAACTACTCGAAGATAATAGGTATGCAGGTTCCCGTCACTTTGACGCGCATGCCTACCGCGCCGAAGATTACGAAGGCGTCAAAGACTTCGCCCGCGGCTGTATGCGCACGTATCTCATCCTCAAAGAGAAAGCCGAACGCTGGAATGTGGACAAGGAAATCCAATCCATCGTTGCAGAGATCAGCGCAGACGATGGCTCGATGGATCAATACTTCGGCAAATACTCCCCCACAAAAGCGGTTGCCCTCAAAGCTCAATCCTTTGATCGTTCAGCAATTGCTTCACGCGGTTTGCAATACGAAAAGCTCGATCAATTGACGAATGAACTGTTATTAGGCGTCCGCTAGCCGGCTTGTCAACCAGTCTGCTGGTCACCAAAATTCGATAAGGAGACCAGCAGACTTAAAGACCAGGAGACTAATCATGTACTTTCTCGGCATCGACACATCCACAACCTCCAGCAAAGCGTTGTTGATCGACGAACAAGGCAATGTTGTAACAGTTGTATCGAACCCGCATACGCTGCAAACGCCGAAACCATTGTGGTCAGAACAGGATCCGCGTGAATGGTGGGATGCGGTAGCGGCGAGTACCAGGTCTGTGTTGGAAAAAGCAGGAATCAGCGGAGAGGGGGTCGCTGCTGTTGGGTTGACAGGGCAGATGCACGGACTCGTCCTGCTTGATGATGCGGGTAATGTTCTTCGTCCTGCCATTTTGTGGAATGACCAGCGTACGCAGAGCCAGTGTGATGAGATCCATCATGTCATTGGCAAAGAAAAGTTCATTCAGATCACAGGTAATGTCGCGTTGACAGGTTTCACTGCGCCAAAGATTTTATGGGTGAAGGAGAATGAGCCAGATGTGTTTGCGAAGGCAAGGCATGTGCTCCTGCCGAAGGATTTTGTGCGCCTCAAACTCACGGGCGAATATGCAATGGACAAAGCCGACGGCGCGGGAACGGTGCTGTTCGATCTTAAGGCGCGCGATTGGTCGGATGATGTTTTGTCGGCATTGGATATTCCGCGTGGGTGGATGCCGAAGACATTTGAAGGAACAGAGTTCACTGGTTATGTAACGGAAGAAGCCGCGTCGCTCACGGGGTTGAAAGTTGGCACGCCGGTCGCAGCGGGTGGAGGCGATCAGGCGGCGGGTGCGGTGGGTGTTGGCGCGGTTGAACCCGGCATTGTCGGACTGACAGTTGGCACAAGTGGTGTTGTATTTGCCACAACTCCATCGGCATTGATCGAGCCTGAGGGAAGGCTACACGCGTTCTGTCACGCCGTGCCGGGCATGTGGCACTTCATGGGTGTGATGCTTTCAGCGGCGGGAAGTTTGCAATGGTATCGCGATACGCTCGCGCCGAATGTGAGTTTTGATGAGTTGCTGAAGGAAGCCGAATCGATCCCCGCCGGAAGCGAGGGACTCCAGTTCCTGCCGTATCTCTCCGGTGAACGCACACCTCACCCTGACCCGTTGGCGCGTGGCGCGTTCATCGGCTTGACCATCCGCCACAGCCGCGCACACATGACGCGTGCCGTGTTGGAGGGAGTTGCATTTGGGTTGAAAGATTCGTTCACGCTGATTCAAAATGCAGGGCTGGGTGAAATCACACAAGTTCGAGCATCAGGCGGTGGGACGAAAGGTGCGTTGTGGCGTCAAATTATGGCATCGGTGTTGAATGCAGAGTTGGTTACTGTCAACACAACGGAAGGCGGTGCGTATGGCGCGGCGTTACTCGCTGGGGTAGGGGCAGGCGCATGGAGCGATGTGACATCCGCATGCAAAGCCTGTATCAAGATCACTGGCAGCACCCAACCCGATGCGTCACAGGTGAACGCATATCAGAAAGCCTATATGATCTATCAGGGATTGTATCCGGCGTTGAAACCCAACTTCGCGTCGATGTAGTACTGTGTTTTTAGCTGAATTGGTTCATTTCAAAAGCTGTGCACCATTGGATGCGCTGGTGATATATATCTCAGGTTGAAGCCCGGTCTCTTTTTCATAGCCGGATGCCAGCGCCTTTGCAAAACCATCCACATTTTCATTTGCGACCAAATTGACTGTACAGCCGCCAAACCCCGCACCGGTGAGACGCGCGCCATGACACCCATCCAACGATTGCGCGATATCCACCATTACATTCAGTTCTGGGCATGAGACTTCATACAGATCGCGCAGACTGACATGACATTCGTTCATCAACCTGCCGAAATTCTGGATATCACCTGCTTCCAACAGCGCCTCCGCCTGGTTCGACCTCCCAATCTCTTCCACCACATGACGCGCTCGCTTCTCGATTTCATCTGGAAGTTTATTCGCCAGACGATTAAATTCCTCCACACTGACATCTCTCAGCGACTTGATGTTAGGCAAGTCTGTTTGCAATAATTGCACTGCTTCTTCACATGCCGAACGCCGCCTGTTGTATTCACCGGATGTGAGTTTTCGGCGCACGGTAGTATCTGCAATTACGATGGAGATATCCTCCGGCAATGGAATGAGCTTCCATTCGAGCGAGCGGCAATCGAGCAGGAGCAGCTTGTTCTCCACACCACACGCCGATGCGAACTGATCCATGATGCCGCAATTGACGCCAACATATTTGTTCTCGGCTTTTTGGCCGAGGAGGGCGCGCTTCATGGGTGGAAGTGTCCAGCCGCCGAGGGTTTGCCATGCGACTAGGAACGCCATCTCCACCGATGCGGAGGAACTGAGACCTGATCCGCGCGGCACGTTGGAGGAAAAGACCGCGTGGATCGATGGGGTGGGCAGACTCTCCTCCATCAATGACCACATCACACCGGCGGGATACAGAGTCCATTCGGGGAGAGGGGATGAATCGGATTGGGTCTTTATTGAGACAGTGTCAGGGGAGAAGGATGTTTGTTGATCAAAGTCCGCAGCTACCAGTGTGGAATGAGGCGTATTTGTCGGGGAGAAGGCAATATAGGTAGCGCGGTCGATCGCAGCGGGAAGGACGAATCCATCGTTGTAGTCCACATGTTCACCCAGTAGGTTGACACGTCCTGGCGCGCGGGCGATGTGAGCGGGGGCAGATCCAAATTTTTCGCGATAGATGTTTGTGATGTTTTCAATGATGTCCATATTGATTATCTGGTTTTGTAGTGGGTGTCTGAAAGTGAGCGCAATCTGTCTGCGGCGGCTTCAGGTGTGATATCGCGTTGGGGCATGGCAAGCATTTCGTATCCGACCATAAACTTGCGGACGGTTGCCGAGCGTAACAGCGGCGGGAAGAAGTGCGCGTGCAGAGTCCATTCTGGGTGGGGCCGGTCGTCGAAGGGTGCCTGATGAAAACCCATTGAGTAAGGGAAGGACATTTCGAAGAGGTTGTCATATCGCGTGGTGATGCTTTTCATCACCTCTGACAGCGCGCTGACCTCAGAGGAAGTCAGTTCGTCCAGGCGCGTTGCGCTGCCGTGTGTAACGATCATCGTTTCAAAGGGCCATACTGCCCAGTACGGAACAAGGGCGGTGAAATGATCGTTCGAATATAGAACTCGTTCCTTGCGTTTGTGTTCTTCTTCGATGTAATCGGCTAACAGCTTGCGGTTATTTTCGTTGAAGTAGGTTCTTTGCCGTGCGAGTTCTTTTGCAGGTTCAACGGGGATCAACTTCGTTCCCCAGATCTGGCTGTGCGGATGGGGATTGGAGCATCCCATAATCGCGCCTTTGTTCTCAAAGACTTGCACGTACTGGATGAAATCTTTTTTGCCCAAGTCAACGGTTTGCTCCGTCCATGTGGTAATGACCTTTTCGATGGAGGCAAGATCCATTTCAGGGAGAGTCAGGTCGTGGCGTGGGGAGAAGCAGACAACCCGGCAAAGTCCGCTTTCGGAGACAGAAACAAAAAGAGGGTGGTCTGAAGCGTGTTTGGGGGTTGGGTTAGGCAGGAGGGCGGCGAAGTCGTTGTCGAAGACGAAGGTCGAATCGTAATCCGGATTCTTCACCCCGCCCGCCCGTTCGTTGCGCGGACAAAGATAGCAGGTGGGATCATATTGAGGCAGGTTCTCAGCTGGTGTCTTTTCGACCTGTCCCCGCCAGGGACGTTTGGCACGGTGCGGCGAAACCAAAACAGATTCGCCGGTAAGAGGGTTGATGCGACGGTGTGGTGTATCGTACATGGTTTTGTTTTGGATATTTATTATGGAATGCTAACTATTTCAATACAGGCAGGATTGTAATCGAAGATGGGCGGATGCTGCTTGTTTTTTCCGTTAAAGAGTAAAATCGATGCGATTGCTGGCCTAACTTTGCCGGACATCATCAAATATAATAGAGGATATCCATGACATCTACTATCGAAGCATCAAAACGAAGGCTTGGAATAACGGATATTGAAGTTACGCCCATTGGGCTGGGGATGATGGAATTTGCAGGTGGGGGAGGCCTGATGGGGTTTGCGTTCCCCAAGATCGATCAGAAAGTCAAAAACGCAACGATTCAAGCTGGGTTGGATGGCGGGGTCAACTGGTTCGATACAGCGGAACTGTATGGAAGAGGCGTTTCAGAGGCATCCCTGGCGGAGGCTCTCAAGGTTGCTGGGAAAATGGATGGTGAAGTTGTGATCGCCACGAAATGGTGGCCCATCCTTCGCACCGCGCGGAACATCCCAAAGACCTTTAATGACCGTTTGCGTTTTCTCGGCGGTTACAGCATCAGTAATTACATGGTTCACCAGCCATGGAGTTTTTCATCTCCCGAAGCGGAAATGGACGAGATGGCGAAACTGGTCGATGCGGGGAAAATCCGTTCGGTGGGAGTCAGCAACTTCAGTCCAGAACGGATGCGACGGGCGCATCGTCGCTTGCAGGAGTATGGATTGCCTCTCGCTGTCAATCAAGTCCGCTATAGTCTTCTTGATCGAAAAATCGAACGTGACGGTACTCTTGAAACGGCCAGGGAACTGGGTATAACGATCATTTCCTACACTCCCTTGGAATCAGGTTTGTTGACGGGGAAATATCACAAGAACCCTGAACTGTTGGAAAAGAAAACTCCGTTTTATCGAGCGTTGCTGAAACGCGGGATTGAGAAGTCTCGGAAGTTGGTTGCGGCTTTGGAAGAGGTGGGTAAAAAATACGATGCCACTATTGCTCAGGTTGCCTTGAACTGGATCATCTATGCTCAAGGTGATACGGTTGTTACAATTCCAGGTGTGACCAATCCCAAGCAGGCAGAGGATAATGCTGGTGCGATGAAGTTCAAATTGTCTGCTGATGAAATCACACGACTGGATGAAGTTACGCGTTCCATTCACTAATTTTTATTCCATTACCCAAACAAGGAGGTAAATATGC
Source organism: uncultured Anaerolinea sp. (assembly GCA_964436455.1). Lineage (GTDB taxonomy): Bacteria > Chloroflexota > Anaerolineae > Anaerolineales > Villigracilaceae > Defluviilinea. The sequence goes on from CAYTDB010000047.1 coordinate 23,066, forward strand.
TCCAAATTCTCAAAGAGCAAATTGAAAAGCTCAAAAGTAAAGGCGCAACCTATGTGGACGCGCGTTGGTATCCAAGGGAGGAAACCAATCACTTGTTGATGTGGAATGGCAACTTGAAGGAGACCGCCGCCTCCCGCGAAAGCGGATTGGGCATCCGAGTCCTCCACAAAGGCGCTTGGGGTTTCTCTGCATCGTCTGATCTAGGCAATCTGAATGGGATCTTTGACAAGGCTTTTGATAATGCCCGTGTCGCGTCCGAGCGGGTTGCGTTTCCAGTCCGCCTTGCGGAGAAGGATGCCCTGCAAGCCACATTCAACAGTCCGAATCGTATTGATCCATTCGATGTCCCGCTCAACGACAAGGTCGCCTTCCTGCAAGCCATGGATGAACAACTCAATCAGCCTGGCGTTGTTCAACGTGCGGCAGATATGACATTCATGCGAAAGCAAATTGTCTTTGTGGACTCAGAAGGAAGCGAGATCGAGAAGAATATCATCGAAGTTTTTCCTGGTCTCATGGTCATGGGTGTGGACAGCGACGGTGAAGTGCATCGCCGTCAGTACAGCCCTGGTCGCATGGGGGATACACGCGGCTGGGAAACGCTTGATATGCAAATGTTCAAAGAGAATGCCGAGCGGATCGTCAAGGAACTGAATGAGATCCTTGTAGCGGATCCGTGTCCAAAAGAGGATCGTTCCGTGATACTGCTGCCGGGCATGATGTTCCTGCAAACACATGAAACGATCGGTCATGCTCTGGAACTGGATCGAATCCTTGGATATGAACTGGCTTACGCAGGCGGCTCATTCGTCACGCTCGATGACTTTGGCACACTGCGATATGGCTCGCCCAAGCTGACCGCCCGCGCCGACGCCACTCTGACCAACAGCCCGGGCAGTTTTGGTTTCGACGATGATGGCGTTCCCGCGCAGGATAATCTGTTGATCGACAGCGGCATCCTCGTCGGTGCGATCACGGGTCGCCAAATGGTGGAGGAAGCCAACGCCCGTGCCCGAAAACAGATCTTCAATGGTAGCGGCGGCGCAAACCGTGCCACAGCTTTCTACCGCGTCCCGATCGAGCGCATGACCAATATCAACATCGATCCGGGTGATGACGGCACGCTTGATGACATCGTCAGGAACACCGAGCGCGGCATCGTTCTCGATGGCGAAAAAAGCTGGTCGATCGGTTCGAACCGTGAACAGTTCCACTTTGCCACCGAGATCGGCTGGCTGGTAGAGGATGGACAGATCACAACGGTCGTCAAGAATTCCACGTACAAGGGCGATACACTCAAGTTCTACAACTCACTTTCAGCGGTCGGCGACCAATCCACGTGGGAGGTACGTTACGTGGACAACTGCGGAAAGGGTCAACCCAATCAGGTCATGCAGCTTGGACACGGCGTGCCTGTATGCCGTTTCGACAATGTGAGAATAGGAGAGTAGCCGTGAAGGAGAAAATTTTACAAACCCTGCGCGACCTGCGCACATATGTCCTGGCGAAAGGTATCGAAGCCACGTTCTTCTATCACGAGGAAGATAGCTACCTTATGCGTTTTGCCAACTCGGCGATCTCGCTCAACACCAACGAGCATCTCATCCGTCTGGAGATCACTGCCTACGATGGGCGGAAACGCGCCAGCTATGAAATGATCACCGACCTCAACAAACTGGATGAGATGAAACAGGGCGTGGACGTTGCGGCGGAGATGGTCAAACATGCCATGCCACTGAATTACCAGCCCACGGTTCCGAACTACGCCGAATCCTGTTCCGACGAAACCAGCTTTGATCCCGCCCTGGCAGGACTCAGCAACGAGGAACGGCTGGCGTATTTCAACGAAGCTTCCAAAGGACTGGAATCAGATCACATTAAACTTGGGGGAATCTTCTCCAATGGTACAAATATCATTGCACAGATCAACACACGCTCCGAACACACGCAGTACTTCAAGACCTCCGACGCGCAGATCAGCATGGTACTTTCGCATGCCACCCTCAAATGGGAAGTGATCGCTGAACAGTCTGCGCAGAATAAGGCGAATTTGGATCCTGCCGCTTTGTACCGCGATCTATCCTTCCTGCTCGAACGCTACCAACGGGAATCCGCTCAGCAGATTCCCGTAGGGAAGTATGACATTGTCTTCGGCTCTGCTGCGATTGGTGACCTGATCAGTATTATGAATTGGATCGGTTTCAGCGGTGGTTCGATGAAACGCGGCTTTTCCTTTTTGAAGGATGAGCAAATAGGGAAGAAAGTCCTTTCAGATAAATTCACTCTGGTCGATGACCCGACACGCCGTGAGACATTCCCGTTCTCACGTGACCTGATGGGCATGGAACGCAAGCCATTCCCGATCTTCGCCAATGGCGAGTTTAAATCCTTCACCTGGTTCCAGGATGACGCCGATGAATTCGGCGCCCAGCCGACGGGTCACACAGTCATGCACAAGAGCCTGGTTGTAGATGGGGGCGAGGAAAATGTGAACACACTGGAAGACCTGGTGAAGATGCCACGGGAAAATGACATCCTCTATGTTCCCTTCCTGCACTACATGAACATTGTTAACCCGTCCAAGGCGCTCGTGACCGCCAGTTCACGATTTGGCGCTTTGCTGCTCAAAAAGGATGGCTCGGTGGTCGTGCCTTTCAACGTGCGTGTGACACAAAGCTTGCTCGACATCTTTGGTGATAATGTGGCGTGGATGTCCAAGGCACAGACGGTCAACAACACATCTATGAGTTACGGCGCGCGCAACCCTACTGCGATAATCGTGCCGAAATTCATCCGCGTGAACGACCTGGAGATCTCACACTCCAATTCTTCCTACTAAAATCAGTCTGGGGGAAAAGTTCATCATGGATTTGGACACGGATTTCGCGGACTTCTCGGTTGTTTCGTGAAATCCGTGTCGTCAAAGCAATTAGTTCAAACTGCTCAAGATGGCAGGTTCCAAGTCTCGCTGGATGGTGTTTAATTTTCGATAAAGCCCATCAGGTCGGCGCATCAATTCATCATGCGTGCCCATCTCCCGGATGGACTTGTCTTCGAGCACTACGATCTGGTCAGCGCTGCGGATGGTCGAAAGGCGGTGGGCTATGATGATGGTAGTGCGACCTTTCATCAGCCGTTCCAAGGCTTGCTGGATGAGAAGTTCCGTTTCAGTATCCACGCTGGAAGTTGCTTCGTCCAAAATGAGAATTGGCGCGTCCCGCAGCAATGCGCGTGCAATCGAGAGGCGCTGCTTCTGTCCGCCCGAGAGCTTGACGCCGCGTTCGCCGATCATCGTATCGTAGCCATCTGGCAGGTCCATGATAAAGTTGTGGGCATTCGCCATTTTCGCGGCGTTGATAATCTCTTCCTCAGTGGCGTCAGATTTTCCAAAGAGAATATTTTCGCGCACAGTGCCATAGAACAGGAATACATCCTGCAGCACGATGCTGATCTGCTGTCGCAAGCTGTCGAGGGTGTACTCCTGCAATTTCCGATCATCCAATGTGATCGTACCCATGTTGACATCATAGAAGCGGGGAATCAAACTGACCAGCGTGGATTTTCCCACCCCTGTCGGACCGACCAATGCAACCACAGTTTGGGCAGGGATGTTGAGAGTGACGTCTTGAAGGACTGGCACACCTGGAGTGTATTCAAAACTGACGTGTTCGAACCTGATATGACCCTGTGTTTTTTTGGAAATTGTCACTGCTCCTGGGACGTTATGCGGTTCTTCATTCTCCGATAATATATCGGCCACACGGTCTGCTCCCGCCAGCGAGCTTTGTATCGCTTCCCATGCTCCGCTCAGGTTGCGGACAGGGGTGTAGAACATCTCAAGGTAGAGGAAGAAAGCGACCAGGTCCGCAACGGGAAGCGTACCTTGCATGGCAAGCCGTCCGCCAAAGTAAATGACGATCAGTGTCCCGATGGATGATGTAAATTCCACGAACGGCTGGAAGGTTGCCATCAGCTTGAGCGCATGCAGCTGGGAATTAAGATAGTTTTCAATGCGCTTATGGATACGCTTTGCTTCGTCACTTTCACGGGTGAAGGCTTTGATCTCACGGATGCCAGAGAGGTTGTCATTGAGGGTAGCATTCAGGTCGCCCAATTCTTTTTGGCGGTGTCGGAAGGCTGGACGCACATACTTGGCATAGACACGCAGTGACAGGATCACCAGGGGAATCGGGATGGTGCTCAACAGGGTTAATTTCCAATTCAAACTGACCAGGACTATGGTCACAGCGATGAATGTAATAACGTTGACAATCACATCGGGCAGGGCATGTGCGATCAATTGCTCGAACAGGTCGGTGTCATTGACCACGTTCGACATCAACTGCCCAACCTGCTTGTCTTCGTAATAACGGAGAGACAATCTCTGCAGATGTCTGTAAATGTAGTTGCGTGCGTCGGAAACCACGCCCCAGCCTGCAACATGTGCCATGTAAGACCGCAGGAATTGCATTCCCGCGCGTGCAACATAGACTGCCAGTGCAATCAGGGCAAGTTTATTGATCAGGTTTATGGCATTCAGCGCTTGCGTTGGGTCAGTCACTGCTGCGACCAGAGTTTTGATGATCCATGGGATGAGCAGTTGCACGCCGACCAATGCCAGCATGCTCAAGGCAGTGATTGTCAGTGGTTTAATGTAGTTACGGGCATAGGTGAATATCAGTTTGAATGGTTTCATATTCGGCGGGTAGATTCCTTGATTGTGAATAATTTGAATTTGTCTCAAAAAACCGTGTCACTTGGAGGGAGTGATCGTTGCAACCGAAACTTGCGCCAGCACGCAAGTGCTGGTGAGAGTCTCGTGTTTTGGGATAGAGACCCTTCGCTGTAGCTCAGGGTGACATCTTTTACAGGACCTTAAATTGCCAAACCTTTGAATTGGCTCATATACAGTTTATGGAAGAATCCCTTTGCTTCTAATAACTGTTGATGTGTGCCCTGTTCGACAATTTCGCCGTCGTTTATGACGATCACGTTGTCCGCGTCTTTGATCGTGGACAGGCGGTGGGCGATGACGAAACTGGTGCGCCCTTCCATTAAGCGCAGGAGTGACTTCTGAATACGGGCTTCGGTTCGCGTGTCCACACTGGAAGTTGCTTCGTCCAAAATGAGAATGCTCGGGTCTGCAAGGATGGCGCGGGCGATGGAGAGCAGTTGACGCTGTCCCTGGCTGAGGTTGGAGGCGCGTTCAGAGAGTTTGGTTTGATAGCCTTCTGGTAATTGCAGGATGAAGTGGTCGGCGTCAGCAAGTTTGGCAGCCTGGACGCACTCTTCGTCGGTGGCATCGAGGCGTCCGTAGCGGATGTTTTCCATGACGGTGTCGGCGAAGAGGAAAGTGTCCTGTAGAACGATTCCGAGTTTCTTGCGCAGGTCATCTTTGGAGATGGTACGGATGTCTTTGCCGTCAATCGAGATGGAACCTGAATTGATCTCGTAGAAACGGGACAACAGGTTGATAAGGGTTGTCTTACCTGCGCCAGTAGGACCGACCAATGCAATGGTCTGTCCTGCCTTCGCTTCGAGCGTCATCTTCTTGATGATGGGCATATCGGGCAGGTAGCCGAAAGAGACGTCAGTGAAGTGAACTTCTCCTCGGACGGGAGCAGGCAGGGGTGAGTCCGATGCGTTGTCTACCTCCGCATCTGTATCCATGATCTCAAAGACTCGCTCAGCTCCTGCGAGCGCGGCTTGAATCGAGTTGTACATGTTGGCAAGTTGACGAAGCGGGTTGAGAAATCCCTGGGCGTAACCGATGAAGGCGGCGATCATCCCAACGGTGGCAAGACCCTGAAGTGCAAGATAACCGCCGAGGCTGACAAGTACGATGATGAAGAAATTTCCAAGCACCCAGGTAAGGGGCATGAGCATGAGGGCGTAGGTGTTGGCGTAGACACCCGCTTTATAAACATTTTCATTGCTGGCGCGGAAACGCTCGATGGCGGTTTCACTGCGTCGAAACGCCTTGACCACGCGCTGACCACTGATGGATTCTTCCATCACGCCGTTGATCTCACCGAGTTCGTTTTGTAGATTGCGGAAACCTTTGCGGGTGTATTTCGCTATGAAATTCGTAAACCAGAACATGATGGGGACAACGATCAACGCGGAGATCGCCAGATAGTGATTGAGAACGAACATGACAATGATGATGCCGACAAGCGACAACACACTTGCGATCAAAGAAACCACATTTTGCGAAACAGCCTGGTTGATGGCATCGATATCGTTGGTGAGGCGACTCATTAATTCACCTGCGCTGCGACCATCGAAAAAAGCGACGGGCAGTTTTTGCAGATGCTCGAAAAGATCGCGGCGGAGTCGGCGCAGGGCATCCTGTGAAATGCGGGCCATCGTCCATGCAGAGGCGGCTTGAAAAACATTATCGAAGATGTATGCGGCGAGAAGTAGAAGCGCAAGCGGCGCCAAGCCCTCGATTTTTTTATTGGAAATATATTCGTCAATGGCGCGACCGATCAGATATGGTTCTGTCAATCCAAGCAAAATGTAGATCAATACAAAAACGAGAACGAGCGCCAATGCCAATTTATATGGACTGAGGTATGCGGCGAGCCTGCCAAGCGCGCGGCGCGAGTCGCGGGCTTTTTCGATCTTTCCGATTTGCATGGGTCCGCGCCCTGTGACTCGGCGAATATCAGCAGGGGTTGGGCGGTCTTGTTGGGTTCCGTTACTCATACCTGCTGCTCCAGTTTGACCCCGTCGCCGAGTTGCGATGCGTAAATCTCCTGATAGACAGAACTGGATTGCATCAACTCGCTATGTGTGCCTTGTGCTACCATCTCTCCTTCATCGATCACAACGATCTTGTCAGCGTGCAGCACCGTGCTGATGCGCTGTGCCACAACGAAACTGGTGCTGTCTTTCATCCAACCTTTCATCGCGTTTTGGATTTTCGTTTCGGTCTCCACATCCACCGAACTGGTGCTGTCATCCAAAATCAAAACAGACGGTCTCAACAGAATCGCACGCGCAATAGCGATGCGTTGTTTTTGTCCGCCTGAGAGGTTCACACCGCGTTCTTCGATGCGTGTGTCATATCCGTCTGACAGATTCATGATGAAATCATGCGCCTGTGCTGCCTGCGCTGCCGCGATCACTTCCTCATCGCTTGCGCTTGGTCGTCCGTAACGAATATTGTCGCGCACGGTACCAGAGAACAGAATTGTCTCTTGTGGCACAACACCAATTTGTTGCAGCAAATCTGTTTGTTTGATCTTGCGAATATCAATGTCATTCCATGAGACTGTCCCGCCAGCGACATCATAAAAGCGCGGCACGAGATTGACGATGGATGACTTACCTGCACCCGTTGCACCCAGGATGGCAACCGTTTGACCTGGTTCTGCGACCAGATCCACGCCTCTCAACACGGAGGCATTGTTGGTCCCGTTGAAATGAAAGTCCACTCCCTCGAACTTGATCCGCTGCGAACGCCCCTCAGACAGACTCAACGCTTCAGGCGAATCCTGCACTTCAGGGACTTCTTCCAATACTTCATTGATGCGTTCTGCGGATGCAGTCGCCGCCGCAACGACATTCGCCAGCATGACCATGATTCCCAGCGGTCCCATTGTGGTTTGCAGGTAGTTGATGAACGCGACAATTTGCCCCACAGAAACCCCGCCGCGAAGGGATTGAATCCCACCTGCCCAGATTACGATCACCATGCCGATGTTGACCATCAGTCCCATGATCGGAAACAGCGTTGCCATAAAGCGCATCACGCGGATGTTCTGGCCGGTGTAGTCTTCGTTGATCTCGGCGAATCGTTCGTTCTCGAAGTCCGCGCGAACAAAGGCTTTGACCAGGCGCACACCCGCGATATTCTCTTGTAACACCGTATTGAGCCGATCCATTTTTTTCAATACGATCATGAACAACGGTCCCATGCGGGTAACAAAAAATAGGATCACGCCGAAGGTTACAAGTAAAACAGGCATGACCATCAACGCGAGTCGACTGTCCGTGACGAACATCAGGATCAAACTTCCCAGCATGAGAAGTGGTGCTCGCGTGCCAATACGAAGAGAAACCTGTACCATGCGCTGAAAGGCGTTCGTGTCGCTGGAGAGTCGCACCATCAAATGACCTGTGTTGATGTGATCAAGATTTCCGAAAGAGAACGACTGGATTTTCAGAAATAACGCTTCACGAATGTCACGCGCTACGCTCTCGCCAACCTGAATGGAAAAATAATTATTGCCAAGCGCAAACATAACCTGAAAGACCGAAATGCTCAGCATCATGATCGTGGTGTTGATCACCACTTGCATATTGTTTTGATTAATACCCTGATCAATGACGCGCTGGATCAGACGCGGGATGGCTAGATCCATTAATACAACCCCTGTTAGAAGAAAGAGAGAAATTACACTCCACCTCCAGTAGGGCTTTAAAAATTTCAATAACTTTCGTATGTGTTTCATATATTCTTACCTGATGGTTACCTCTACTATTTTTGTTTTACACATTTCTTTCCATCATTTTCTTTAGTGATGTCATGGCGATGGTAATGGTGTCCAATTCTTCATCAGTCAAGCTGCTCATCAATTCCTTCATCCAACCACGGGTTTCCTTGAATACCGTGTCCAGCAGGGCATTTCCGCTTTCGGTAAGTTTCAGTTCAACAAAACGGCGATCTTCCGTGCTTTGCGTGCGTGTCAACAAGCCTTTGTTTACGAGCACATCCACTGCCTGACTGATGGCAGGACGACTGATATTCTTGGCTGTTGCCAGATCGCTGATGAAATTTGTACCACGCCGCACGTACCTAAGTACATGGAACTGCTCCACCGAAATTTCGAACTGTCCTGTCGCCTCAGCTCGAATGTGCTGGCGGATCGCGCTCCACAGAGGGGGGATTGTTTCCCAGAAGCGATCGATTGCCTGTTCCCGCAATTCTTTTGAAGAATCCATTTTTTAGCCTTCCATGATGATTAACTGTATTAATAGTTAAGTGTTGAAACTATTTTATTTTCCGCCCGTGGATTTGTCAAGCAGGGTTTCTATGGGATCAATTCGACTCTTTCCCACTTGCGGACTGAATTCACGCGAAAGACCTTTTTGCACCGTTCGAGTTCTTCCAACCGAACGATTCTTTCCTCGACCTGCCCCGTCTCTAGTAATTGGGCACGGAACGTCCCTGCGAGCACCCCACAGGAGACTGGTGGAGTGTAGCGTTTCCCATCCAGTTCCACAACTAGGTTGCCGATGGTGAATTCTGTCAGTTCATCGTTTTCGTTGTAGAGGAGAATATCATCGTACTCGGGGAAATCCTTGCGGGCGGACTCGTACATGTCGCGGTGAGTAGTTTTGTGGAAGAGGAAGACATTCCCTGAATTAACGTTTTCTTTGGCGAGGCATACTTTGAGTAAGGCAGGGTTAGTTGATGATTGAAACGGTTTTACTTCGTAACTTAGGTTCCCATTGTTATCGAGTAGTAATCTCACGCGTTGCGGGGATGTGAAGTGGGAGGAAATTTCATCAAGATAGGTTTCGATGATTTCTTTTGGAGGGTGTGGTCTCGATAGTCCCTTCGTCTTCGCTCCGCTTCGCTCAGGGCTACTCGACCACCGTTGATCTTTTGAAATGGGAAAATCAAAATACTCTGCCGAATCCAATAAACGCGAGATATGTTTCTCGCATAGAAAGAATCCTTCCTCGTGAGTCCACAGCATGGTTTCGAGAAGGAAAAATTGTGGGGGCGACTCGGTCAACACACGCGCTTTGAGCAAGGCTTCGGCGTATTCATCCGTGCTGGTTGAGTCCCAAACGATGCCGCCTCCAACTCCATATTCTGCAGTTTGGGTGTCGCGGTCGATCAATGCTGTGCGGATAGCCACATTGAATGATGCTTTGCGATCTGGAGAGATATGACCAATACTGCCTGTGTAGATTCGGCGCGGGGTTGTTTCCAGTTCAGAGATGATCTTCATTGTGCTGACCTTGGGCGCGCCCGTGATGGATGCGCATGGGAAGAGCGCTTTGAATATATCGGTAATCGAAGCGTACGTTGTTGCCTGTACAGTGGATGTCATCTGCCAGAGGGTGGGATATTTCTCGGTGGTGAATAATTCGGGTACATGCACGCTGCCGATCTTTGCAATGTGTCCCAAATCGTTGCGTATCATGTCCACGATCATGACATTTTCAGCGCGGTTCTTTTCGGAGTTGTGCAGCCATTCCGCTCTTTCTTTATCTTCGAGAGTTGTGCGCCCGCGCTTGACCGTCCCTTTCATCGGACGACCTGTGATGATATCGCCATCGAGCCGGAAAAATAGTTCGGGCGAAGCGGATGCGATGACAAATCGTCCAGTATCAAGGTAGGTGGCATGGTTGTTTTGAGATTGTGCAAGGTGGAGGAAAAAGTTCCACGGGTTGGCATGGAAGTCCGTTCGCAGGCGCATTGTGTAGTTAACTTGATAGGTACGTCCGTGTGCGATATGGTCTTTGACTCGCTCTATGGCGGAGTTGTAAGTTTTGCGGTCAACAGTTGGGGACCAGGTCAAAGCTGGTTTTGGTGAGGCAGGTTCGGGTAAGTCAATGAGGCGGGGCGCGGGGTAGAGTCCAAACCAGAGCGTGGGGAAAATATCCTTCGACTGCGCTCCGTATTGTCGAGGCAGGACTTCGAGCGCCTTGTCAAAAGCAGGTGCAGCTTCATAGCTGAGAAATCCCGCGGCATGCCAACTGTTGACGCGGATCAATCTTTCGATCTCACGCATGGCAGGCAGGATTTCGTCTAATTCATTCGTTATAAAGATTTGTTGCGGCTTGGTGAAATACAACCATTGTCCGTTGGCTTTGAGGAGGACTTCATTTGATCGCGGCTTCATTGTTGTAATTGTATTATCAATATGTGTTATGCAACACATTGCAAGATCTATTGTTCTTCCATCATCC
>CAYTDB010000048.1:0-33843 GCA_964436455.1 uncultured Anaerolinea sp.
CTAAGATCCGGTCGGACCTTGCTGGTGTCCAGGTCGCTTCCGTTGTAGCCAAGATAGAAAGCATGGACCTTTTCTTCACGCCCCTGCCACACCTTTTTCCAATCTGGTGAACAATTTTGAGCGAAACAAAGGAAGGGATTGAATCCGAAGGCGTGGTAACTGAGATCGGCAAATCCATCACTGCTAAATCGCAAGGGATTGAGTTCCACAGGCGTGAGTTTCCCTTTGTGAAGTTTGAATTCCCCATGTATCGGCATATTACAGGCATTAAGCGTTTTGTTCAATTCGGTAAAGAATTGGATCAGGTTGTCGTATAGCGAATGGAACACATCGTAATTGGTGTAATATACAACATGCAGGTATTCCATTTTTTTGGAAGTGGGTGATAGCAAATATTCGTGATCACCGGCTTCCCGTCTTCATTGAAGAACATGTCCACCGCATATTCTTCGCCATCGATGAATTCCTCAACGATCAAGCGGTCTTTCGCCACAACATGATCCGAAAATATATTGGTGCGGATCTGCTGATCGGTTTGACAAAATATTTTTCGTTCGGGTCAAGTTCCAGTGACGCGAGATCCGGGATTGTGATCTCCTTGAAGAAGAAACCGGGAAAAGCGCGGTCAACATCCGCCGGCACCCCACCTTGTTCTTCAAGGTCGAGATGAGGTCCTGTTTTTCGGGTTCGTCCAATCGTTGAAGGACATCGTCCAGCACAGTCTCGGTGGAGATGATGATCTTCTCGCCTTGTTGGAAGCGCAATGATGGATTATCCCTGAGATCATCTTTTAAGACGATCTGAACATTCTTGTGCTGGATATTGCTGATGATGCCCGAACCTGCGAGACTCTCGACCACGATCCAGGTTTTGCGTCCGTTTTGCAATGGTTCTGTAATATTCATGATGTTGGGATTTTACAAAACCCTTGGTTGTATTGGTGATGTTTGTATATCGAATGAAAGGATGAAAACTAAAATTTATGAAAGGTTTGGGGATGAAAAACCGCTTCACGCGTACGGGATGGTCGATTCTGCTCAAGATGCCTTGTCCACCCGAAGCATCAGACAGAACACTAAACTGGATGATTAAGCTGTACAATGAAAATGCTGGAACTGAAAAGGTTGTATAAGGATTGAGACAGTGCCAACTCAATTGAAATTCTTCATCTCCTCTAAAGCTTTTGAACCTGCATATATGAGCCTGTTTCGCACGGGTGAGTTGCAACGACGGGCGCAAGAAGCAGTTCAAAGCCTTGCATCCTGCTGCGCCTGTCCACGTGACTGCAGGGTGAACCGGCTAGATGATGAGGTGGGGGTCTGCAAAATCGGTCGCTATGCACGCGTGAGTAGTTACTTCCCACATCACGGTGAGGAGAATCCTTTGCGCGGTTGGCGCGGGAGTGGAACGATCTTCTTCGCCGGTTGTAATCTGCGATGTCTGTTTTGTCAGAACTTTGAGATTAGCCAATTAAATCATGGAGAAGTGATTTGTCCCGAACGGCTGGCGGGAATGATGCTGGAACTACAGACTGAAGGATGTCACAACATTAACTTCGTCACACCTGAGCATATTGTGCCTCAAGTTCTGGAAGCACTTCTCATCGCGGTTGAAGGTGGTTTACGCCTCCCGCTCGTTTACAACACCTCAGCCTATGACTCGAAGGAGAGCCTGCGCCAAATGGATGGCGTGGTGGACATCTACATGCCTGATTTCAAGATCTGGGATCCGCGCATTGCGCTCAAATATCTGTGGGCAAAAGATTATCCCGAGCTAGCGCGCCGGGCCATCAAAGAGATGCATCGCCAGGTGGGCGAGTTGAAAGCGGATGAGAATGGTCTTGCGAGGCGCGGAGTATTATTGCGGCATCTCGTCATGCCCGGTGTTGTTGCCGGAACGCGTGAGATCATGAAATTTCTTGCACAGGAAGTATCGCCACATACCTACGTCAACATCATGGCGCAGTATCATCCTGCAAACAAAGTGACGGAGGAAAAGTTCCCCGAGATCAATCGCCGTATCACGCCAGAGGAGCATGTCGAAGCCGTCTCCGCAGCGCTGAAAGCTGGACTTTATCGGTTTGACCAGTGAAGATTATTCAATTCAAATGCGCTTGTGAAGAATTTACCAGTCAGGACTGATCACAAGTACAGAAAATCTTGGCGGGTAGAAGAGAAATTGTCTTCCCCAAAAATTCTCGATTAAATTCTTTGTGGTCATGGAGCTAATCGAGGGGGCATTTTTTGCCGGGTCAAGGATTTGCCATTCATCAGTTTTTGGGATATATCCAACGAGAAGCATGGTGTGTGGCATGCCGCCTAAAAAGGGGAGATGACGAAATTCTTTTTTGGCTGTGGTCAACTTGATTTGCCAGGCACCATGGATAAGCATAACTTTTCCTTGTCTAAGATTTTCGATCAAATCTTCGACCGTGCACCATGGTTTTAGACGAAGCTTAAACGATCTTTGGTATTTTTCCTTCAATTCCTTTGCATGATTTCGTAGAGCAAGGACAGCCTGCCAGGGGGTCATCATACCTTCGAATATGGGGACTCCGGTTTGTATGCGATATTTCCAGCCCAAGATCCTGAGCGAATCAAGATCGCTCGTGTATTTTTCAAGGCTTAGATTGGATATGAACTGTACTGACTCCAAATTATCTGAAGCAGCGCGATCTTTCATTATATTCATCCCCATGACAGCTGCTGAAGTTACACATTCGTTTTTTGTTTGTACTTGGTATTGACTTTGAAAGTAATGCTTGAAATATTCCCGTGGGGTTGCCACCTCCTTGGGCAAATTAGGTGGTGCTGCCCAAACCTCGTCAGATCCCACCTCAGGTTTCTCGATTGCTCCATGATAGTCATATAACTGACCGAAGAGGACATCCAATCTCACTTTGAGCGAATCCCAGACTGAAGTGGTTCTCTCTGCCATTATCTCCATCCTTCCGGGTTGACATCTAATCGGACAACCTAGGTCTATTATATATCAGATCACAACTATTAATCAGTGGATTACGAAAACGTAGTAAAGACTTAAGGTTTTTAAGTAATTAACGCCGTAACCTTAATTCCCAGTACATGTCACCCTAAGGGAGCGTTCGCTGCGACAGAAGGGTCTCGACCCTCAAGCGTAGTGACCCTTCGCTGCCGCTCAGAGTGACACGATTAAGGTATCTATTTTTTGGACTTCAACAGTCATTCGAAAAATAGTGACTAAAGTCGCCACTGCGATGCTCTTTCGTGAAGTACTGATAATCATTTTTTCTTCAAAATAAAAAAAACCTGACAGGATATGTCAGGTCTCGACGTTTACGGGTACACCCTCTTGATCGTCCTGGGGAACGGTATCGCCTCGCGGATGTGTTCGATTCCGCACAGCCAAGCAACGACTCTTTCCACGCCCATGCCGAAGCCTGAGTGCGGAACGGAGCCATACTTACGGAGTTCTAGATACCATTTGAACGCTTCTACGGGCAAGCCTTCCTTATGAATGCGATCGAGCAGTTTGTCGTGATCGCTCATACGCTCGGAGCCGCCGCAGATTTCTCCATAGCCTTCGGGGGCAAGCAAATCTACGGATTTGCAGACTTCGGGGCGACCAGGCCACGGTTCCATGTAAAATGCTTTGACGGCGGAGGGATAGCCGTAAACGAATACAGGTTTGTCGTGAAGTTTGGTCAGTTCGGTTTCGTGTGGAGCGCCGAAGTCCATGCCCCATTCGAATTTGAGCAAATCCTTCTTTTCGGGGTCGGTCTCTTTTTCGTAGAGATCGATCAGGTATTTCGCTGCATCGTCATACGACATGCGCGGGAAAGGTGCAGATATGTTTTCCAGTTTAGATGTGTCACGCTCAAGGAATTTCAATTCTGCCGCGCAATCCTTCAGCACGGATTGAACGATGTGTGTGATCAAACCCTCTTCGACTTCCATCAAATCGTCAAGATCGCAGAAAGCAATCTCGGGTTCGAGCATCCAGAACTCGGTCAGATGGCGACGCGTTTTTGATTTCTCAGCGCGAAAGGTCGGACCGAAGCAGTAGACTTTTCCGAAAGAGAAAATGTTGGCTTCGTTGTAAAGTTGTCCCGTTTGGGCGAGATACGCAAAACCTTCGTCGAAGTACGGCGTCTCGAAGAGTGTAGTTGTCCCTTCTGCGGCGGCGGGGGTGAGGATGGGAGTATCGAGATTGAAGAAACCATTGCCATCTAGGTATTCACGAACCGCAGACATGACCTTCACTCGCACTTTCAGAACAGCCCACTGACTTTGCATACGGATCCACAAGTGACGATTATCGAGCGCGAACTCAGGACCATGATCCTTGAGTGACATCGGATAATCCAGATCCGCCTCTTGCATGACTTCGATCTGCTTCACCCCAACTTCATATCCACCAGGGATACCGGGTGCCCGCTTATCCTCACGGACGGTGCCTGTAATAATGATAGATGATTCCTGTGGTATGCGTGTTAGCTTATCGAAAACTTCTTCGCCAAGGTCGCCTTTGAATGCCACACATTGAACAAAGCCCGAGCCGTCGCGGACGAGTAAAAAGACGAGTTTACCCTTGTGCGTACGGTTGTAAACCCAACCCTTGATGGTCACTTCCTGCCCAACATACTTTGAAAGTTTTGAAACGCTGATATGTTCAGCCATGAGAGAAATCCTTTTGAGAGTTAATTGCGCCAATTATAGCAGATGGAATTTTGTGTTTATGGGTGAATACCATCCAGCAATCTCGTATGACGGAAATAAAAAAAAGAGCCCATACTTGAGACTCTTTTGTAGGAGATGCTTCACTTTTATGCTTGTACTTGAACGCCTCTTGCCTTTGCCCGCCAATCCTTGATTGCGAATGGGGAATACAAGAGCAGCACTGTAATAAGCCCAATGGCTTCCACATAGAGAATATATATTGGCCATGGCGGGAGCAGGTCGAGCAGACTGGCTGTGGGTGGCTTGTGATTGATCATTAGATAATTGCTGCCGATGGCGCGATTAATGAAGAAAACAGGGATCATGTAGATATTCATCCACAAAGCCACCCGCCAGACCGATTTCCATGTGGGTCGTAAGCCTTCCACAGCGGTCATGTAAATTGCGGCAGTGACGATTAGTCCGTGGGAGATGAAAGTCTGGAAGAATCGGAAATGCGGAAATCCAAAAATTCCCAAATCAGGTGTGGCGAGCGCCTGGATTGCACCGCCAATGCCCATCAGGTACATGAACTCATAAATGTGATAATTCCTTGTCACCAGCATCAATCCGCCAAACCAAACCAGCACGCTGCACAGGTGCAAAGGCAGCATCTCCTGAATGGTCCATCGACCGACAGCGTAGTTCCATATATGCCAGCCGATCTCATTTCCCCACAGGATCAATGCCATGGTCCAACGAACCTTGTTTTTTGTAACTTCGTCCGCTCTTTTGAAACGGAGCAGGTACAAGTTGAGCAGAACAAGCAGGAGTAATGCAGCAATGTGGGCAGAGCCCAAAAACTCAAATCCCGGACCGGGATAATTGCCAGAGAAGAATTTTTCCATGTGTGGGGATTATCACATAGGATAATCCCGCAAGCAAGAATAAATATCGGCCATGTTTTCACGAATTTTGTTGCATGCCTTATCGAAGATAAAAAAAAGTATCCCCCATCGCCCGTTAGATGTGTAACGGACTCGCCCGACAGATGGCGAGTCCGTTATGTATGAGAAGATAGATATCGATTACTTGTCGCCAGATTTGCTAACAGTACCCAAGCCGCTGACCTGTTTGGTCACGCTCGGTGAACCGTAGTAATTGACCGAACCGGCACCAGAGATCTGCACATCAAGCTGGTCATCCACCCATACGGCGGCACTGCCTGCACCACTTAGGTTAATCCGGGCGGTCTTGCAGTGTAAATCTTTACCGTTGTAATTTCCAAAGCCGCTGATATCCAGTTGGAAATCGTCCACATCACCGGAAGAGGTCACATTGCCTGCGCCGCTCAGATTCAAGGAAAGATCCAAAGCGACAATATCTTCCAGGTTGAGATCGCCTGCGCCGCTGACCGAGATATCAAGTTCATCGGTCTTGATGCCTTCCAGATAGAGTTGTCCGGCACTGGTAATTTCTACATCTTTCAAATCCTTGACGACGATCGTAATCTTAACGGTTTTGGTAGGATTAACGTACTTTCCGTCATTGGATCTATAGGAGACTTCCAGCGTTTCACCACGGACGCGCGTCTGCAAACCGGGCAGGACATTATCCTCCGCTTCGATCTTGACCGAAACTGATTCCCCCTGCCTGACCGTTACTTGCGCCGGATAATCCAGCTCGATGGCAGTGAAGTCGTTGACATCGCGTTTCTCGGTAATGACATTGCCGGAGCCGGGTTCGCCGGGACCAACATGGATGGAGTTGTTGTCAATGAATACGAAACCCATGGCTGGGTTGTCCCATCCGAACTGGGGGGCATACCAAATGGAGAATACCGCGCCGCCGATGATCAGGATATCTATCAGGATGTTGGCGTACTGCCAATAGGGACGCAGGATGAGTCCCACACCAGCCGCGATGAGGAAGTAGGGCCAGATATGGGTCAACGCCCAGAGATTCGCGGTGGGGATAGTGCCTGCCTTGGTGAGAAGCCAGATCACCCCTGCTGCGATGAGAAATAGGGGCCAGAATATGGATCTAGGTTGAGACATGATGATACTTCTTTCTTGTTTAGTTTGCAGGTGGTAGTGAATCGGTGGATGAGTCTTCCTTTTTCCTGCCGAATAAGCTAGAGCGGCTCAGGATCAGATACCCGCCGAGTAGGATGAGCAGGATTGGGAAGAGCAGATTGTTGAAGGACGAAAAGATCAACTCGAAGAAGGCACCGAAAATGATGAACAGGATCAGTCCCACTTTCATCACGCCCAGCCCGGATTTCTTCTGGTTTGCATCACCGCCATACCAGCCCATAATGTAAATGCCTGCACCGACGAACATGATGATCCATGTCCAGAAATAGGACATGGATTCCCAGTGACCGGTGATGTTCTCGAACAACAATACCAGCCCGATGCCGCCGATGATGCTGCCGGGGATGGCAAGTCCGGCGGTTTTTTTACCCCCGGCGAACATCCCCACAAAAAATATTGCGCCAGCTGCGATGATGATAAAGGGCCACAGGAAGCCCCAGTCCACACCGCGAAAGACCTGACCTGCCAGAGCCAGGAGACCGAAGGCGATCATGATCGCGCCTCCGACCAATGCGCCAGCGTTGGAACGATAAGTTTGCATTTTCTAACTCCTTTCAAATTACGGTTTATTTGTATTGAACCGTTGTTAAAATCGGTCTTGGGATCATTGTTATATGTATCTTTACGGAAAAACGACGTTTATGTTGCACTCAATTCATCGGAAGATATGTCTATTCATGGGAATGCCAGTCATAGACTTCTTGCTCCCAGTGTAGAACAAGCTAGGCTTGTTGACACCTGACCAAGGTAGGGTCTTTACCTAGCCGAATGGATAGTCTGTCGAGATGGATTCCATCCGGGTGAAAAAATATCCTCACCAACCTTATTGCTGTTCAAGTATGGCTTTTTTTCATTATTTTTAGCCTATCAAGGTTGCAAGTGTATATGCTTTTTGGGGGCTTGTGTTTTTTCGAGTATAGAATAAAATATATATAGTTCCGGGGACGGTCTCCGGAATATGAAAAATGATCATTCGGAAAGGAAATTAAACATGTTATTCGCTCCCAAGGAAAAAGGTCAAGGTTTGGTTGAGTACGCGATTATCCTCGCTCTCGTCGCCATTGTCGTGATTGCGGTCATGCGCTTGCTCGGACCCAAGATCGGTCAGACCTTCAGCTCGATCAACAACTCCCTGAACGTGTAATTCACACTCAGGCACCAAAAGCCCCGTCGCCCGACGGGGCTTTTGGATTCTTATTTATGATGTTGTTCGATCTGATTATGAGCCTTCGAATTTGAACGAAACCTTGATCTTGGCTCGATAGGCTGTGATCTTGCCGTTGTCAAGCACTATATCCAATTCGGCAACTTCAGCAACGCGCAGGTCACGCAGGGTTTGGGCGGCTCGCTCTACGGCAACCGATGCGGCTTTTTCCCATGACTCAGTACTCGTGCCGATCAATTCGATGACTTTGTAAACGCTATCTGCCATTGTTTTCTCCTTTTTATGCAAGTGACTTAAACCACTATACAACATTTTTATTGGCAATACAACCACCGGTCGGTTGCAGGTTAGGGCTTTCTCAAAGTAAGGCAGCCAGAGCTTTTTCGGGGTGAGCGGCAAAGAAACATCTGGCCGCGGGGACATAAGGGAAACCAGCTTTCGAGATAATAGAGAGCACAAGGTTGTTAATGATCGCCATGCAGTGGGCGGCAGAGTGTGCTTTGAAGCGAGTCTGATCCTCGCGCAAGGTCACATCGCGCGGGTAGTGAAGGCTGTTCTCAATGTGCCAATAGGAATGTAACATCTGGAGCAGTTGGAGGGGCGAAGCCTGTTTAGGAGCCAGACTGGTCACCCCATAGATGATTACATGACGTTTTTACCTGTTTTCATAATATTTACAAGCCGCTCAGTTTGAAGACCCGTTGCAGGAAGGGCCAATCAAGGAAATCATACATCTGACTGCTGGTGGTCAGAGTACACACTTCTAGGCGGCCATGACCTTTGCTGGTCACTGAGGCTGAACGAAAATCCTTTGGCAGGCAACCCCTGCCCGGCAAGAGCTCGATGGTCAGATCAAACCAATCCTGCAGATCCTGAAGCAACTGAGGCTGGTTCCCTTTCACGGTCCACAGTAATTACCACCGGCTGCACCAATCTGGATTGAGACCTGTCGCTGGGTGTGCAGGGTATCCCCGATCACGACTTTGTTGCGAATTGACATAGCTCAGCAGGGTTGGAGCCACCGTGATCTCGTTTTGCTGCTTTTCGATCGCCAACTGTGCCAGGGTGACCCCTTCCCAGGCAAAAAGATCGCCAGCAGACACAGCCCATCATTCACTTCCAGGTCGACCATACCGCGCAGTCTTTTTCCATCCATGCACACCACCACTTGATAACCTGCTTTCCCGCAGTGCCGATGATGTTCCGGAGCCAGATTTTCCAGTTCATCCACTTCGATCCCATCAGCCGATACCCGTCGGTAGGTATGGTGACTGGGCATCTGTTGCTTTACAACTCCAGATCTTTGGCGATCCATTTCCCGCGTAGCGCCACCCACTCGGCAGTCCCGCCTGGTTTATCTTCTCCACACAACTTCGCCAGAAACATCCCCAGCAGGATCGTCGCCAGTGCATACCGTTTTCCTTTGGGTTTGCGCCTATCAGTCAGTCCTTCAAAGCGATGATACAAGCCACTCAAATCGATAATCTGCCCTGTGTTAGACTCCATCTTGACCTTCCTCGCGTTTGCTGTTTGTGCCTCACACAGTAGCATAACTGAGAAAAGTCTTTTTTTACCCCGCTCACCATTTACTTTGAGAAAGCCCTACGTTACAGGTGAAGCGAAGCAATCTTCGAAAATTACTCTATCCTTATTCTTACATCCACAGCAACACAACCATTATTCAACACGCGCAAAGGATTGATCTCAATCTCCTCGATGGATTCATTTTCGATTGCGAGATAAGATAATTTGATGAGGACATCGATGACAGATTCCTTGTCAGCGGGAGGGATGTGGCGAAAGCCTTTGAGTTTTCTCCCAGCCCATGTTTTACGGATCATTTCTCCCGCCTCAGCCTGGTTCAATGGCGCCAGGGCAAATGCCACATCCTTGAGCCCTTCCACTTCCACGCCGCCCGAGCCGAACATCATCAACGGCCCGAACAGCGGATCGCGTACCATGCCGATGATAACTTCCTGCCCATCAGAGATTTTTCGTTGAATGTGAACGCCTTCGGTCTTTGCATCAGGTTTCGCAGATTTGACACTTCCCATGATCTGCGCATAGGCGACAAGGAGAGATCCGGTATTTTCGATATTGAGAACAACACCGCCAATATCTGACTTATGCAAAATATCCGGCGAGGCGATCTTCATCACAACGGGATATCCGAGTTCGTTCGCGATAGTCACTGATTCGGACTCGTTGCGTGCAAGTTTGGCGGGAACTGTTGGGATTTCATATTTGGCGAGGAGTTCGTCAGAATTAACCACGGAAGTACTGAGATTCGGAGATTTAAATTCTCTGTGTCTTTGTGTCTCAGTGGTCAAGAACTCTGTTCGTTTGAACAACGCGCTTAGCGCAGATGTGGAGCGTTCGGGGAATGGATAGGTTGGAATGTTGGACCCTTCAAACAAAGTATGTGCTTTGTCGATGAGTGTGGAGCCAAGAAGTGAAATAACGACAGGTTTTTTGAATTGGTTGATAACTTCAATCAACTTCTCTGCGACCTCATCTGCTGTGAACATGGGCGGAGGAGGGAGAATAACCATTGCGGCATCCACGTTGGGATCTTCGAGCAGGATTTTCAAGCAGGTTGCGTAAACTTCGGGTGAAGCTGAGGCAAGCATGTCCACGGGGTTGTGGATGGCAGCGGAGGGTGGAAGCGTGGCAGATAAAGTTTGCAGGGTTGAATCGGTCAGTTGGGCAAGGGGCAGATCGTTCTGTTCAAGTGAATCGGCGGCTATTACGCCAGGTCCGCCTGCGTTGGTAAGGATGGCAATGCCGTTGTGATTGCCGTTCAAGGTGTGGTCTCGATATGCCCTTCGCAAAGAACGCTCAGGGCTACCCGACCAGCGACTTTCCAAAATATGTGCCCAGTCGAACATTTGCTCGGCGGTGTCGGCACGGAGGATGCCTGCTTTGTCGAAGGCGGCATCGAACGCGGTGTCAGAGGCGGCTAAAGCTCCCGTATGCGACGCGGCAGCTTTTTGTCCAGATTCGAAGCGACCGACCTTGAGGGCAATGACAGGTTTACGGCGGGTCACGTCACGGGCGACTTCCACGAATCGGCGCCCATCCGAAACGGACTCCATGTACATCACGATTACCTTCGTGTGAGGATCATCCGCAAGCATGGAGAGCATGTCTGTCTCGTTGACGTCGGCTTGATTGCCAAGGCTGACGATCTGAGAAAAGCCGATATTCTCGCTGCGTGCCCAATCCATGATGGCGGCGCAGAACGCGCCTGAATGGGAGATGAAACCAATATTGCCCGCGGCTGGCATTGGCGGCTGGATGAAGGTGGTATCGAGCGGGAAGTGGGTATCAATGACCCCGATACAGTTGGGACCGATCAAACGGACACCGTGCGCGCGTGCAACCTCGAGACATTGCCCCTCCAGCGCCGCGCCTTCAGCACCTGACTCACGAAACCCCGAAGAGACGATCACCGCCGCTTTGATGCCGCGTTGACCGCAGTCTTTGATGGTTTGGGGTGTGGCATTCGGCGAGACGAGGAGGATCGCAAGATCTACAGGGTCAGGGACTTGATTCAGGTCTGTGTATATCGGACGATCATACAATTCGCCTTGTTTTTGGCTGACGAAACGGATCGCGCCTTGATATCCGCTCTGGATAAGGTTGCGTGCCACACCATTGCCAAGTTTTTCCGGGGATGTGGATGCGCCGATGACGACGACGCCTTTGGGTTGGAAGAAGGGGAGGAGGGAGGAGTTCATGCGCGGATTAAACCACAGATATTCCCCGGATCAAGTATGAGATGTAATGTGGCATGGTATCCCTATTAACCTGTAGAACTTGCTGTTACTTTTTGGAAAATACGTGTGATAATATTCATAATCCATGATATCTGCATGGATAACCAATGCCAGGAGGTATGTAATAAGTGAATCGGAACCATCGAAAGCTGTTGATGACCAATAGGATTTAAATCAGTATAAGAGCAATATCGATTACATCTAGGCGGCAAGCCGCAGCAGCAAAAACTTGAAAAGCGCACCCGTACCTGGTCCGTTGTTCTCGGCGCTCTGGTGACATTGGTTTTTTCGATTGCCACAGCGGATTTTGTTCAGTCGGTTGAAGGTTTGCGCATATTGTTTGGATTTGCATCGCCGATCATTGCCGAAACGCTGACTGTCATGGGTGGCTTGGGGCAGAACTTTCACTGGGACGCCACCTGGCGTGGCATGGTTGTAATGCGACACGCATCGAGAAGGAACGCGATCGCAAGTTCGCCTCCAAACCTGAAGATCAGGATGCCAAAAAGGAACTGGATACCCTAAACACTATCATATTGGAAATAACGAAGAACTTTTTCCAAAAGGTACTTGACAGCGAAGTCAAAGCAAAAGAATCAACAAGCCCAAATGATTAGCGTAAGGCAATATGGGTTTCTAATTTTTCTATCACACAACAAAAATTTCTGAAACCTTGCCCCGCATCCGGAAGAGGAGGCAATTACACCTCCACAGCCATCCTCACAAACTTAAAAACCCCTTCCGCATCGCATTTTACCAACTCGTAAAACAGCTGCAACACGGACTTCACAATCCCAGCATGTAGAATATTTACTTTGAACTGGCACCATTGGTTAGTAAAACTTAAAAAGGATAGCGATATGAAAAAACAGCGTTTCTTTGCCATGATATTGGTTCTTGTGCTTGCATCTCTTGCCTGCCAGGCATTCGGTGGTGGAAGTGATTCGCAATCTGCTCCACCCTCGAAGGATGAGGCAGGAGCGCCTTCATCTTCAGTTTCGGGAGGCAATGGTGGCGGTGCAAAATCAGATTATGGATTTCCCGTTACCAAAGACGCCTATAACGTGACTGACTTTGGTGAAAACAATATTATTTATTACACCAAGATGTCGATGGATGATGTGATTCAGTTCTATCGCGATGAATACGCTTCGATGGGTTATACCGAGCGTGAAATTTTGACCGTGATCTCAGATTCAACTTTCAGCATGGTGTTCGAAGGCGACCCAGGCGAAATGGCTGTCGTCATTCAAAGCGTGGACTTGGGTAACGGGAGCCATAGTGTATCCATACGGCTTGAGGATGTGTAAAGTAATTGTTTGAATTTGCAAGCCATCGTCGTATTGGCGGTGGCTTTTTGCTTAGGATGAGAGAATGAAGAATAATAAATTCCTGAAATGGGCTCCCGCGTTAGTTATCATGGGAATCATCTTTCTGTTTTCATCGCAGCCTTCACAAAACCTGCCTGATTTCGGGTTGGTCGATCGATTCGTCAAAAAAGGCGGACACATGCTTGGATACGGGTTGCTGGCATTATCGTATTGGAATGGCTTTGGCTGGGAAAGGAAGAAACTTCCGCTTGCGTGGTTACTTGCAGTTCTATACGCAGCTACGGATGAATTCCATCAGTCGTTTGTGTCTGGGAGGCACCCATCCGTATGGGATGTGTTGATCTTTGACAATCTTGGCGCCTTGATTTCATTATGGCTGGCAGGTTTGTATCTCCAAAAACGACCAGACGAGAATGCCTGATCGTTGCTGATAGCTGAAGGCTAACAGCCAAAGCTGCATCATTCAAACTCGATCTCTATCTCCTCGTCCTCAGACCAGTCTTCCATGCGGTCGATCTCAATGTCACTAAACAAGCCTTCCTGATGTGCCTGTACACGGTAGCGCTTGATAAGCTCGAGCATGGCAAGGAATGTGACCACGATCTCAAGCCTCGATGTGCTGTCCTTGACCAAGGTACTGAAGCTGGCGCGTTGTACTTCCTTCATCATCTTTGAGATCATGTCGATCTTTTCACGGATGGTCACCCGCGGCGCGGCAATCACAGTTCCTAGAGGTTGCTTGGCTTTTTCCTGGGCGAAAGCCTCTTCCGCTGCCGCGACCAGTTTGGCAAGTGTGATATTTGAAAGGTCAAGTTTTGGTTCGACTTTGGGCGGCGGCGCCACGCGCAGGTAAGTTCGCAGATTGGCTTGTTCGCGGGCACTCAGCCATCCGCCGATTTCCTTGAAGCGTTTGTAAAGTTTCAATTGGTCAACAAGCGCCTGACCTGCATCTTCTTCTCCAGCCTCACGCACAGGCGGGCGCGGCAGCAACGCTTCCGATTTGATCTGGATCAGTTTTGCCGCGATCACAAGAAACGCTGAAATTTCGTCCGCGTCGAGTTGCTCCATGCTGTTGATATGTGCCAGATATTGATCTGTCACAGACGCGAGTGAAACAGTTGTAATATCCAACTCGGCGTGTTCGATCAGGTTGAGCAGCAGGTCGAGCGGTCCCTCATAAACGGGCGTTTGTACTTTGTAATTCAACTGGCGTCCCAGCAGGTTTTCCATAGGGCGTGAATTATAACCCGTAGCAACGACTTAAGTCTTTCCTACGATATAATCTCAAAATGCCAACTAAACTGACTCATCTCGATGAACATGGACGCGCCAAAATGGTAGATGTCGGCCACAAGCCCGATACTGAGCGGACCGCAGTTGCGCGCGGCGAAGTCCACATGAAGAAAGAGACGCTGGAATTGATTCGCGCGGGACAGATCAAAAAAGGAGATGTTCTGACCATTGCGCAAATCGCGGGAATCAGCGCCTCAAAACGGACCTCAGACCTGATTCCGTTATGTCATCCTCTTTCACTCTCGAAAGTTGACGTAGACCTTGCCCTCGACGACTCGCTCCCTGGCGTGGTCATCACTGCCACTGCAAAAGTGACAGGCAAAACCGGCGTTGAAATGGAAGCGTTGACCGCTGTGACTGTGGCGGCGTTAACTGTCTATGATATGGCGAAAGCCGCCGAGAAGACGATGAGGATTCAGAATATTCGTTTGATCGAAAAGCATGGTGGTCAAAGCGGTGATGTGGTGAATGAGTAAGCTGTAATGGAATATAAATCAATCAACCTTTTGGATAAATTTTCCAAATTCTCAGAACAATGGTCGCCAAAGATCATTGCGCAATTGAATGATTATCATTTCAAGCTGGCGAAGGTACATGGAAAGTTTGTCTGGCATGATCACCCTGAAACAGATGAAGTTTTCCTTGTGGTAAAAGGTCAGCTTGATATTCTTTTTCGTGATGGCAGGGTGACTTTGAGCGAAGGCGAAATGTTCGTTGTGCCGAAAGGTGTGGAACATAAACCTGTCGCTGAAGTGGAATGTCATATCATGCTTGTTGAGCCCATGGGTACGGTTAACACGGGAAATGTTGTCGATGAAAAGACAGTTACTCATAATGATTGGATCTAGAGGAAAATGAACCGAATTAAATTGTTGTTCTTTGCAACCATCCGTGACCGCGCAGGGACCAAGTCCATGGTATTGGATATTCCCGAAGATATGACTGTGAAGGGCTTAAAGGACAAGCTTGCCGAAGAATATCCCAATCTCAAAGAGTCCATGCTAAGCGTGTTGACTGCAATTGACAGGGAGTACACGTTCGATGAGGCAGTAATTCCACCGAATGCAGAATTGGCGATGTTCCCGCCGGTGTCGGGGGGCTAATATGGATTACCCAACGATTTTCTCAATCACCGAAGATGAAATCGACTTGAATGAATTGCTTGCCAGGATCACACTCACATCCACAGGTGCGGCAGCGATCTTTACCGGCATGGTGCGCGGTGAGACAAAACGTGGCGAAGCCCATGATACTGAATACCTGGAATATGAAGCCTATCTCCCAATGGCAGAAGCAAAGATGAAACAGGTGGCGGATGAGATTCGCGCAAAGTGGGACTCAATAGAGGGAATTGCACTTGTTCAACGCATCGGGAAGCTTTACCCGAAAACTCCAACTGTGTTGATCGCTTGTACTGCCGCACATCGCGATACGGGAGTATTTGAAGCGGCGCGTTACGGCATTGACCGCTTGAAGGAGATTGTGCCGATTTGGAAGAAGGAAGTCGGTCCAAACGGTGAGGAGTGGGTCGAAGGGGATTATGTTCCGAAGGCAGGGGAGTAAAGGCATCCAGCTGGTAAGAGGCTTTTTGAACAGAGGCAAACACCGGCTTGGAGTGAAGCGGACGCGTGTCATCCGGAGCGTGACTTGTCACAGAAATTGGGGTTTTAGTATTGCGAAAGTCGTTTTTGAATGTGAGGTGTCATGGAAAAAATTGTCATAACTGGCATGGGAACTGTCAATCCGCTGGGATTGACAGTGGAAGAAAGTTGGAAGAATGTGGTCAACGGCGTTTCAGGCGTGGGACCAATCACACTGTTCGAACCTGTTTTATTGAATGTCCATTTTGCGGCGGAAGTGAAGAACTTCGAACCGGACAAATTCATGGATGCAAAAGAGGCGCGCCGTCGGGATCGCTTTGAGCAACTGGGTGTAGCCGCTGCAAAGGATGCGATTGCAAGTTCCGGGCTGGAGATAACAGATGCGAATTCCGGAAGGATCGGCGTGTTGGTTTCTTCTGCGATTGGCGGCATCAAATCTTTGAGCGATGCCGTGATCACGAATCACACGGAAGGACCGCGCAGAGTAAGTCCGTTTTTGATCCCCATGCTGATGCCGAACGGCGCGGCAGGGATGATCGCCATCGATCATCAGATCAAGGGACCTTGTTTTTCTGTGGCATCAGCATGTGCATCGGGAGCGGATGGGATCGGTACTGCATTCCTGATGTTGAAGGCAGGCATGATCGATGTGGCGGTGGCTGGTTGCGCTGAATCTACGATCTGCTCAGTTGGCGTTGCTGCATTTGACCGTGTGGGTGCGATGTCGCGCCGTAACGACGATTATTCGATGACCCCACAACCCTTCGACAAGAATCGTGATGGTTTGGTGATGGGCGAAGGTGCGGCGGTATTGGTGCTGGAACGTGAATCTCAAGCACGCGCACGTGGAGCGAATATTCTGGCGGAACTTGCTGGTTATGGCGCAACGGCTGATGCTTACCACGTGACGGCTCCACATGAGACCGGCGCGGGAGGGGCGGCGGCAATGCGGATGGCGCTCAACTCAGCACAGGCAAATGATGATGACCTTGGGTACATCAACGCTCACGGTACTGGAACACCATTGAACGACCAGTCGGAGACGCGGGCGGTCAAAGCTGCGTTTGGTGACCGGGCATATCAAATTCCCATTTCCTCAACCAAGTCTATGACCGGGCATATGATGGGTGCAACTGGCGCGTTGGAAGCCATTTTCTGCGTTCAGGCAGTGCGTGAAGGTATTTTGCCTCCAACCATCCATTATGAAACGCCCGATCCTGAATGTGACCTGGATTATGTCCCAAATCAGGCACGTGAGAAGAAAATTAGTCTAGCGATTAGTAATGCCTTCGGGTTTGGCGGGCATAACGCGGTGCTGGCGATACGGAAATACAAGTAACGGATTAGCGGATGGGTGACGAAATCTCAATCCATTTCATGCGGCATGGGCGTTCCCGGGCGGATGACGAAGGCGTTCATGAGGGAAGATATGACAGCCCCCTGACGGAGGTGGGGCTTTCACAGGTTACAAGGCGTGGAAATTACTGGAAGGAGCGCGGCATCCGGTTCGACCAGATCATTTCAAGCACCCTCATCCGGGCTCATGAAACTGGAAGGATCATCGGTGAATTGTTGGATGTGCCTGTAGAAGTGGATGAGGCTTGGATGGAAATGGATAATCGTCCTCTGGCTGGGCTGTCTATAGATGTTGCCAAGGCTCGTTATCCACATCCGCAGTTCCGAAATCCGTATGAGCCGTTTCATGGCGTTGGTGAAAGTGAAACCGCTCTGCATTGTCGTGCAGCATTGGCTTTGGAAGCGTTGATACGGCGTGGACCGGGGAGTTATCTTGTCGTGTCACATGGTGGTTTTTTGAATGCAGTCCTACGCAATATTGTTGGCGCTCAACCGCCGGTCAATAGTGAACATGGTGTCTGGTTTGCCTTTGGCGATGCCGGTTTTCTCCGATGCAGTTATTTCCCCACTGTACACCGCTGGGTGCTTCAGGAGCTGGTGACCGGGGAATAACTTCATTGTCAGGTTCCAAAACCGCTTGTATTACCCGAAAATGCGTGCTATAATCCGCCGTCGCTCTACAAACGAAAACAATCAAAGGTAAGGAAGAAAGACAATGGCAGACATCATGAAGGCTCTCGAAGCCAAGAAAAACGAAAATATCCCCCAGATCAAGGCTGGAGATAATGTCAGCGTGCACCTCAAAATCAAGGAAGGTGACCGCGAGCGCATTCAGGAGTTCAAAGGTACCGTCATCCGTGCCCGCAAGGGTGGCAACGACGAGTCCATCACCGTCCGCCGCGTGGCATCCAACGGTATCGGTGTCGAGCGCACTTTCCTGCTCCGCTCCCCGCGCATCGACAAGGTGGTCGTAGAACGACACAGTGTCGTCCGACGTGCCCAGTTGTACTTCATGCGCGAGCGCACGGGTAAATCCGCCCGCCTCAAGCAGAAGTTCGATAAATAATCACTCAGCCCCTAAAGGTTTTTAAAACCTTTAGGGGCTTTTTTTGATTACAATTGGGGGCATGAAACCACTCATCGGTATAACCACTTATCAATCAACAAATGTAAACGGTCAGCCCATTGTCGCGCTCATGCAGTCTTATATTCGTGCCGTCATGAACGCGGGAGGCGTGCCGGTTCTGATTCCATCGATGATCGCAGAGGATGGATGGGATGCTCTCTATTCCCGCCTCGATGGCATTCTCTTCTCAGGCGGCGGGGACATCGCCCTTGAATATTCCCCCGGCGATCCGCATCCCCGCATCAATGACGTGGAATTGGAGCGGGATTCTGTTGAATTTAAAATGATCCAAGCCTCAGTCTCAGACGGCAAACCCTTCCTCGGAATCTGCCGTGGCTGCCAGGTGATGAACGTCGCTCTCGGTGGGACACTATACACACACATCCCGGACCAACTGCCAAACGCGCTCGACCATTCCTACCCCGGCAACAAACGGACTGTCCTTGTGCATGAAGTAAAAATCGAAGAAGGGACACACATCTCTGAGATTCTTGGCGAACCGATTGTCAAAGTCAACAGCCTGCATCATCAGGGACTCAAAGACATAGCCCCCTCGCTCCGTGTTGCTGGTCATGCCCCGGACGGACTCGTCGAAGCTGTGGAATTGCCCAACCATCCCTTTGGCATCGGCGTGCAATGGCATCCCGAATGGTTGACCGATCAGGAGCCGACGAGGAATCTGTTTCGTAGGTTTGTCGGAGCATCAGGGAAATAATTCTTCGTGTCTGATAAAAACTCTCCAATAGGGATCTTTGACTCCGGAGTAGGTGGTCTCTCCGTTCTGCGAGCAATTCGTGCGCAGATGTCTGAAGAGTCCATTCTCTACCTTGGCGATCAGGAACATATACCATACGGTCCGCGCCCAATGGAACAGATCCGTGGTTTCTCGGTAGCGATCACGAACTTTTTACTGGAACGGGATGCAAAGCTGATTGTCGTTGCCTGTAACACTGCATCTGCGGCGGCTTTGAAGTATTTGCGCGAGAAATTCCCTGACGTGCCATTTGTCGGCATGGAGCCTGCAGTCAAACCTGCGGCGGAGACCACACAAACAGGCAAGGTGGGAGTCCTTGCCACGCCGGCGACGTTTCAAGGCGCGTTGTACACGTCTGTGGTGGAGCGGTTTGCGAATGGGGTGGAGTTATTTCAGAATACCTGCAATGGACTTGTCCAACAGATTGAATTGGGGGATTTGAACGGAAGCGAAACACACAGGATTTTGGAAGATGCCCTCCACCCGATGCTTGAAAAAAATATCGATACGGTTGTGTTGGGATGTACCCACTATCCATTTGTGATTCCGCTCATTCAGGAGATTGTGGGTGAAAAGGTCCGGGTGATCGATCCCGCTCCCGCAGTGGCGAAGCAGGTCAAACGTCTGCTTGAGGCGGGATGGACGAAGAGTGAATTGTCCGAAAGGGGAGAAGTCAGGTTTTATACGTCAGGTACTCCTGACGCGTTGAAGTCCCTGTTGCCTGTGTTGTTGGGGGAAGATGGGAAGGTTGTTTGTGTGAAATGGGTCAACGATAAGCAGGTCAATGAATTCTAGCTAGTTCGTGTCCAAGAAATCCCCTTGGCGGAGCAGTGCGGCGTGTTTTTTCGGCTAAATTCAAGGTTTTCACACTCGAAAAGTACGGCACTGGCGTATTTCTTGGACAGACACTAGCTACAGAGACACAAAGACACAGGGAAAAATAAATCTCTGGGACTCTGTGTCTCTATGGCAGAAATTACAAAGCCCACGCCAGCATAAAGCCAAAGATTGCGACAATCACGCCCAGATGCAAAAACAGGTTGGTGCCTGTGATGATGGTGTAGGGACCAAAGATGAATGGCAAAATGTAATTGACGATAACCAGCAGGATACCGAGCAGTGGCAGCAAACCCTTACGGTGGGCAAAAAAGTTCGATGCATTATCTACAAGCTTGGAAAGCCATTTCATATTTCTTCCTCTTCTTCGACTTCAACATGATTGTCAGTGACCTGCCAATCGGTGAACTGTGCCACCAGCCGCCCGGGGATGCGTCCCTGCATGTAGACTCCGCCGCGTCCATGCTCGATGAGTTCAACCTGACCCGCTTCATGGAACAATGATATCAACGCGCCTTGTTGATATGGGAGTTTCACACGGATCGATGTGTACGTTTCGTATAGTTCTGCTTGCAGGAGACGCAACAAGTCTTTGATCCCGGTTCCATCCGCGGCTGAAATTGCTACTGACTTCGAATAATTGCTTGCTACTTCCATCGCGGATTTGGGATCGCGTAGACGATCAATTTTATTTAAAGCAGTAACAACTGGAATGTGCTGGGCTTCAATCGTGTTTAATGTTTCCTGAACTGCCTCAAATTGATTCATTGCGTTCGCATGTGAAATGTCAACCACGTGCAATAGCAGATCTGCCTCCGCGATTTCCTCAAGCGTGGCATGGAAGGCTTCGACCAGTGTGGTTGGCAGTTTTTGAATGAAGCCGACCGTGTCTGTAAAGAGTGCCTGATACCCGCCGGAGAGTTCCACTTTACGCGTGGTGGGATCGAGCGTTGCGAAGAGTTGATCAGCAACATACACTTCTGACCTGGCGAGTCTGTTCAACAATGTTGACTTGCCCGCGTTGGTATACCCGACCAGCGCCACGGTCGGGATGCGTGAACGCTTGCGCTGTGCGCGATACCGTTGGCGGTGTGCTTCCACCTTTTCCAATTCCTTTTTGAGATGCGAAATGCGTTTACGGATGGCGCGTTTGTCAACTTCCAATTGCGTTTCGCCGGGACCGCGTAGACCGACACCCCCAGTCGAACCGGCACGTCCACCGCCGCCGCCTGCCTGACGCTCAAGGTGAGTCCATTGACCGGTCAGGCGAGGCAGGTAGTATTCATATTGTGCGAGTTCCACCTGCAACATGCCTTCGCTGGTGTGGGCGTGTTGTGCGAAGATGTCGAGGATCAATGCCGTCCGATCCAGCACGCGGACATTTCTGCCGATCGCAAGTTGCAGTTCGCGCTGGTGTCGCGGGGAGAGTTCATCATCGAAAATGACAACTTGGGACAAAGTCTCTTCCACGAGGGCTATCAGTTCATCCACTTTACCGGGACCGATGTAGGTTTTCACATGCGGACGGTCCAGTTTTTGAGTTAGCTCGCCAACCACTTCCAAACCGGATGTGTCTGCAAGCAGGGCAAGTTCTGTGAGTGAGTCTTCAAGCGGAAGTAGAACTTTTTGTTGGTATAGGTCCACACCAACAAGAAACGCCTTTTCGCGTGGGGCAATGGTAGGTTCGGGAGTCTTTTTAGCCATACATTCTCATTTTTGGATTCGGACAGCAAGCTGTCCGAATTGCAGAAGCAAGCTTCTGCATTCCATATTTCATTCCTTTTTTCCAAGTTGTTCGAACAATTTTGACATTCTTGTTTCCAGTGCCACGGTGCGGATTGGTATCAATACATGAAAGGTGGAACCGGGACATTCTTCTTCATCGTAACCAGGCGATTCTGCCCAGATCGAACCGCCATGTGCCTTGAGAATTCCCAGCGAAATGGAAAGTCCCAGCCCTGGTCCGCCGCCTTTGAATTTGGTCTTGCCGCTCGAGTGCAGGTCCACGCGCCCAAGTTGACCAAACTTCTCGAAGATGACAGACTGGTTTTCTTGTGAAATGCCGATCCCGGTATCCGAGATCGTTACCTCGATCAAGCCGGGCAGGGTTCTGCCATCCACTGTGATCGTTCCACCATCCGGGGTGAATTTTACAGCATTGTCAAGAATATTTCGTATCGCTTGCATAATACGAGCCGAGTCCACGTAGATCCATGTGCCATTGCCCTCGAAGAGTTTGATCTCCAGGGTTTGCCTGCGCTTTTTGAGTATCTCTTCCAAATCCCGTTTTTGTATCTCGAGTATATTCTTAAGCTGAACGGGTTGAAAGTTCAACTGGAGCAGGTCGTTATCGATCATCGAGACATCCAGCATATCGTCCACAATGGAACGCAGACGCTTGATGCCAGCCTGCATGCCTGTGAGCAGACTGTCCAGGGATGCGGCGTTGCCTTCCTGCATCATATCTTCCATCATGGAGGCGTAGCCGTCTATCAAAGTGATCGGCGTTTTCAATTCGTGCGCAGCAACCGAAATGAATGCGCTTTTGCTTTTGTCCACGCGAGCCATCTGGTATTGGATCTTCTCCATTTCGTTCGAGATATGTGCTACGCGGGTTTCCATTTCGTACCGGGCTACCACTCCCAATCCGTAGGTGTAGACTGGTATAACCGCCTGCAGCATATCCAGTGCCTGTTGTTTGGAAAGATTTTCACTTGCCACCTGGATCGTCAACGAGATCATGCGATTGAAAATGTATGTAACCTGGTATAACCCCTGGTGAAGGTCGGTCTCTGTCGACGATTTTGCCCAGTCCAGCAGGATGGATTCCAGCCAGGCGGTGTCACCGGTTGTCACCGATTGGGTGAGAAGGTTATAGAAGCGATTTAGTTGTTCGTTCAGCCCTTCACGCATTTCCAGACCGCGGGCGAGTTCTGCGCCTACCTGTTCCATCCACGCGGGTCGAATCTTGGCGAGAATATTTTGAACGGGAACTTTGGGTGTTTTCTTTTTGGGCATATTCCAGTCGCTGTTTATTTTTTCAGCAGCGTCATTGTATCAGGGTTGTGCACTTCGCATTATCACCCAGGTTTGCATCGTTTCTCCAACGGCTTGCAAGCTTTCGGGAGAAACCTTGTCCGGTGTATCCTGCGTGGTGTGATAATAAGGATAATCAAAGTCAATGATGTCCACCGCGGGAATGCCTGCTTCGAGGAATGGTACATGGTCATCCAGGATCGAGTATTTGTATTCGGGGAGGAAAACATCTGCATATCCCAGCGACTGTGCAGTTTCCCATATTTCATCAGTCAAATCCGGATTGGAACGCTGTTCCTTGTAAATATTCAGATCCGCGTCACCGATCATATCCACGACCACAACCGCCTCCGGCTGCACAGGATTTTTTTTCACAAATTCGCGTGAGCCAAGGATCCAATCCCAGCCTTCTATACGACCATTGTCTTCTGCATCGAAGAATACCAGCCATACCGGAACCGTGTCATTCGGCAGCACGCGTGCGAGTTCGAGCAATACAGCCACCCCCGATGCACCATCATTTGCGGCAGGTACGGGCTTTGTATGATTCGATGGGTCGGGGTCTTTATCTGCAAACATGCGTGAATCATAGTGTGCGCCGAGGATGATCTGTGGATTCCCATCTCCTCGTTTTGCCACGACATTCTGAATGGGATGTCCCATCGCCTCTGATTCCTGGATCTCCACCACCCAGCCTGCGGACTCGAGTTCCGCACGCATCCATTCCTGGACTTCGGCATGCCCCTCCGACCCTGGAGTTCGCTCCCCGAAAGCGACTTGGGTCAGAACGTCTGCATAGGCACGTTGACCGTCAAATCGGACGGAGGCAGCTGTCGGTGTGGGTTGAGGCGTAGCAGTTGGAGCAGGTAATTCAAATGTTGGAGTGGCTTCGGGCTCCGGCTCGTTCAGAAACGCATATGCAAACCATCCTGTCACTGTGATGAGCAGGAGTCCGATGATGGTCAAGTAGATTGTTATGGATTTGTTTTTCAAACCTGAATCCCATCCATGATAAGTTGTAAGTCTGTTAGCGCGCGCTCGGCGTATGCCCTGCCTCTTTCACGTTTGTTGACCTTGGAAGCAAGCGGGGGAAGTATCCCGAAATTTGCCTTCATCGGTTGGAAGTCTTTCATATCGGCATGCGTGACATAATGACATAAGGCTCCCAGCATGGTCGTTTGTGGAAGTGTGATCGGGTCTTCGCAGCGGTGCAAGCGTGCGGCATTGATGCCTGCCAGTAATCCGGTGGCGATGTTTCCCATGTATCCTTCCACGCCTGTGATTTGCCCGGCGAACAAGAGATCATCTCGTTGAATGGATTGCAGGGTGGAGCGCAGTAATTTTGGCGATGCGATAAATGTGTTCCGGTGCATCTGTCCATAACGAAGGAACTCGGCATTTTCCAAGCCGGGGATCATGCGGAGCACCCTTTTCTGTTCAGGAAATTTGAGGTTGGTTTGAAATCCAACGAGGTTATACAAACTGCCTGCAAGATTATCCTGGCGCAGTTGAACCACCGCATGCGGACGTTTCCCGGTGCGCGGGTCTCGCAACCCCACCGGTCGCATGGGACCGAAAGCCAATGAGTCAAGCCCGCGTTCGGCGATGATCTCAATGGGCAGGCATCCTTCAAAGAAATGTCCGGCTTTTACGCCGGTCTTGATCGCATCTTCGAAAGCGCGTAGCTCGATGCGTTCCGCGTGTAGGAGCGCTTCCACAAAGGCAAAATATTCCTCTTTCGTAAACGGACAATTGATGTAATCACCTTCATCTGAATCTACTCCCTCCTGCGGAGTCCCCGAGGGGGGGGCAGAAGATGGAGCGTTGTTTGCTCCAACTGTAGTCGAAGGGCGATTCTGCACACCATAGCGCGATGCGCGAAACGCGACTTCCATGTTGATCGAATCGGCATGAATGACCGGCGCGATGGCGTCAAAGAAAAAGAGGTGCTCCTCACTGCTCAACGCCGCAATGGATTGTGAAAGCGATGGCGATGTCAGCGGTCCGCTGGCAATGATCGTGAGGCTGTCAGGAATTTCCCGAACTTCCTCACGAATGACATCGATGTTGGGATGACCTTCAATCCGTTCCGTTACTTGACGTGCAAAAAGATCGCGGTCAACTGCCAACGCACCTCCGGCAGGCAATGCGGCTTCTTCAGCACAGTCCAATAGCATCGAACCAAGAAAACGCGCTTCAGTCTTGAGCAAACCGGAAGCGCGGTCAGGGAGATTTGATCCAAGCGAATTCGAGCAGACGAGTTCTGCCAGATCGTGACTCTGATGCGCTCCTGTCTGGAGAGCGGGACGCATCTCGAAGAGTTGTACTCTGAGTCCGCGTTCGGCGGCTTGCCATGCGGCTTCACTTCCGGCAAGCCCCCCTCCTATAACAATAAGATCGATCATATGTCGATTCTACCATCGTAAGCCAGTAAGCCATCCTGTGTTATATGACTGCTGTATAATTGCACTCAATGGTCGACACTGTCACTGTTGATTACCAACTCAAGGAAGCCAGTCAATTAACTGACGCGGTTTGGTCTGCATTGGTCGAGCGCGAGGCGGGGAAATGGCATGTTGTGACGCATTACAAATTGGGTAAAAAATTCCAAACGGCACTCGTTAAATTTCTTGGGGAATCTGAAGTGGACTCATGGTTGTGTGGAGCGTTAAGCGGGGGACAAAGTCGGTCTGTTTCCCTGCCCAAAACGACCACGATGCAGGCTGAACGCCTGTATGCATTCCCGATTCATGGATTGTCGCGCGCTGTGGTGGTCGGTGCTGGTCAACTTGGTAATGTCGCTCACCGGATCTGGCGATTGGCGGTGACCGGCATGAACATGGAGGTGTCAGCGATTGAGTCTTCCCCTGCATCTTCGGTGGCGTTTTCGTTATTGATGCCCGACCTGAATGCGGAGAGTCCGTATGACCTGCCGCGCGCCTCAGACCGTGCCCTGCAAGCATTTATGCGCCTCGTATCTGTGCAAGGAGGCTGGTTTGCCGTTAGACGCGGAGACTCACTCGAAATCCGTGCCCAATGGGATGCGCCTGCCTGTGCCGACCTTGTTCTTTCGGTTGACGCACATGTCTTGCTCCGTCGTATGAATCGCAACTTGACGCCCGTGGTTGTTAATCGTGATGATCCATTATGGTCGCAGATCCCGCATAAAGGCTTGAAGAAAAACACCAAAGCCTGGATCAGCGTTCCGTTGGTTATTGGTCAGCGGTTGATCGGGGCGGTGGGCTTGTGGAGATCATCTGTCTTCAAGGGTGATGAATGGAACCGTCTGGTTGACCTCGCTACACAAATCGCACCCGCAATTGAGACACTCATCACGTTTGCAGAAATGGCGGGTCACCTGCGTCGCCTTGCCATGTTGAATGATTTCGCGTTGACTGTCTCCACTGGGCGCAGCCTTGACCAGATTGCGCGACGCATGTTTGCTTTGTTATCGCGTGCGTTCAGTACAGAATTGATCGTTTTGAACCTGCTTTCCTTCGATGAGCATGTCCTTCAGGAGTATCGTGTGAATGACGGCAGTCTGGTTTCAATGCTTCGTAGCGCCGATGGACATCCCATCTCGCGATTGGTTGGGAGTAGTTCGAGAGTCCGTTTAGGCGAATTGGATTCGTCCTATGCCCTGCCTTTGTATAACGAAGCCAAGTCCGGTGTGTATGTGCCTTTGCGGTTTCGCGGTCAACCAATTGGAATGTTGAGCGTGGAAAGCAGGCGTGCAAATGCATTCACATCGTATGATGAAAACCTGATTGTGGTGATTGCCAGTCATCTGGCAAGCCTGGCGGACTATACCCGTTTGCGTGAAGAGGCGGAGGGCAGGGCACGTAATCTTGGTGTCATTCATGAAGTGGTGCAACAGGTGGTTGGACTTACCGATCCGCATGAAGTGGCGGAACTCACAGCCGACCTGCTGGCACGCTACTTCTCTTACGAGCTCACTGGTGTTTTTATTGCGGATCTTGATGGCGAGCTGACCATTGGCGGTTTTGGCGGTGCCAGCCAGAAGGTGGTCAAGCGTGCTATAAAATCGGTGGAATATCCTTTGATTGGCGGTATCACCGGTCACGTGTTCGAGACAGGACAGGGAATATTGGTGAATGATGTTTTGCAGGATGAACGCTATACGCCCATTCGAGGTTGGCAGGCTGGTTCAGAAATATGTGTTCCCATCCGTGATGCGTCGAAAGTACTTGGCATCATCGATGTGGAAAGCAGTTCGCGCAATGCCTTCACACATAACGATTACATTGCACTGGAGTCGCTGGCTGGTATCCTTGCCACTATCATTACCAGCGCAGACCAGTACCAGCGTTTGCAGGAAACGATCTATCAACTGCGCGAGACCGAAATGGAATTAAATGCGCGTATGGAAGCGCAGAGACTTGCAGAGAACCGCCTGGTGCAAGCCGCCAAACTTGCGGCGGTGGGCGAGATGGCAGCAGGCATCGCTCATGAATTGAACAACCCACTCACATCTGTGACCGGGTTTGCGGAACTTGTCATGGAGGATCTGCCCCAGGATTCGCCATCCCGCCCGGATCTTGATCTTGTTGTGCGTGAAGCCCGGCGCGCACGGGATGTGGTTCGCAGATTGCTTGATTTTGCCCGGCAGAGTGAGAGCGCGCGCGCGAATGCCTCACTGAATAAAGTGGTGGAGGATGTGGTCACATTAACCCGTCACCTCATTCACACAAACGGTGTAGAATTAAAACTGGATTTGCAGGAGGATTTAACCTGGGTGTCGATGGATGAAAACCAGATGAAACAGGTATTGCTCAACCTCGTGCATAATGCGCTGCAAGCGATGCCGACCGGCGGTCAATTGGAGATCAAGACTGCCGCATCACAAAAGGTTGGGCGGGAGGGTGTAATGGTCTCTGTTCGTGACAATGGTGTGGGTATAAAACTCGAAGATCAGGCTCGTATCTTTGAGCCATTCTTTACAACCAAAGCTGATCGCGGTGGAACCGGGCTTGGTCTCTCGGTTACATACGGAATTGTCTCTGACCATCACGGTGAGATCGAGCTGGTCAGCCAGCCCGGGCTTGGCTCTACCTTCACTGTCTGGCTGCCAAAAGCACAGGGATAATTTTCATTGGAATCAGCATCCATTCTTGTTGTAGACGATGAGCCCGGCATTGCACTTCTTTGTACACGTGTGCTGAAGCGTGCCGGGTATGATGTCTTATCCGAGACCAATCCGCGTACGGCGATTGACTATCTTGGGCATAACCGCGTGGACTTGCTGCTGGTGGACATCCGCATGCCCGAAGTGGATGGCTTCGATGTTATCTCACGCGCCAAGCGCTCGCAACCTGATATTGCAGTGCTGGTGATGACAGGTTTTGGAACGGTCGAAACTGCCATCCGTGCGTTACGTCAGGGTGTGGATGGATTGTTGCTCAAACCATTCGAACGCGGCGATGAACTTGTCACTGCGGTCGAGCAGGCGCTTACCGACAACCGTCATAAACGCGATTCCGCACGTGCACAAGCGTTGCGTCCGCTGTTCGATGCCACCGAAAAATTATTTTCCGAGACCGATACAGAAAAATTGCACGACCTGATCGTGGATACCATTTGCGAGCATTTGCAATGTACCAACGCTGCGTATTATCAGGTTGAGAATGGGACTCTCTCACTTATTGCCAGACGAGGGAACATCCTGCCCGTGGATACGACCGGTTTTGCGACTCACCTCTTGAGCAGGGTGGATTCAGATGGGAATCCGATCATCGTCAACGCGACAGGACCGGGGGAGGAGGACGCGCAGTCGCTTCTTGCCGACCTGAAACTTGGTGCGGCGATCCTGATTCCGATTACACGCTCGAACATGAGAGTCATCCTGTTCGCGGCACGCGATGCCAATGTGGCTCCATTTCGCGGGGCGGATCTTGAACTGTTCCATATCATTGCCAATCAGTCCCTCGTCGCTTTGGAGAATGCGCGTTTATATGCCGACCTGCGTGCCTATGTTCGCAAGGTGGAGGAGTCTCAGCAGGCGCTGTTACGTTCAGAAAAGATGGCTGCGGCTGGCAGGTTAACCGCATCCATCGCACACGAAGTGAACAACCCGTTGCAATCTGTGCAGAACTGTCTGCATCTTGCGGGGCGCGAGGAGATGGCACCGGAGAAGCGCAAGGAATATTTCGAACTGGCGCGCACCGAATTGGAACGTTTAATGAAGACCATGCAGAGAATGCTCGATTTCTATCGCCCCGGTTCCACGAAAATGGATCAGGTGGATGTGCTGGAGCTTTTGAAGCACGTGATCAGCTTAACGTCACAACAAATGGGGCAGAGACATATTGAGATGTCGACAGAATTACCCGATACCCTGCCCTTGATCTTCGCGGTAAACAGCCAGATACAACAGATATTTTTCAACCTGATCTTGAATGCGTTCGACGTGATGCCCGGTGGCGGGAACCTTTTTATCCGCGCCAGATGGCTGGAAAATGGTGTGGAGATCGAGTTCGAGGATACCGGTCCAGGAATCCCTGATGAATTGCGCAGCAACATCTTCGAGCCGTTTTTCAGTACAAAGGATGGGGGCACCGGTTTGGGATTGACTGTGAGTTACAATATTGTCACCGCGCATGGCGGCACACTTGATATTGTGAAAGGGAACGGGCAAGGCGCCTGTTTCCGATTATTTTTACCAATGGGAAGTACGTAGCTCAAATAGATTGTATTCCAAGTTACCATCCAATCGGCAAGTGACAACGGCGATACCGTTTGTTACTGTAACTTTTGTTTGCAAGATTTCCAACCAGTGCCGCTTATCATCAAAGGTGGGATTCTCCAAACCTACCGCGACGGCTTCGCGGAATTCCAATAAATTATGTATATTGCGCTCTGTTAATTCAAAGGCTAAAGCTTTTTGTAATTTTGCCTTGTGCTTCGTCAACGCCTGATATCGCTTATTGACTTCTTCGCCCTGCTGTTCTAGTTTTTCGGCAACAATGCCCTTTGCTTTCCTTGTTGCGCGTGCTATCTCATCGGCTTCTTTTTCCGTGTCTTTTAGCAGGGCTTGAACGTGGTCAAGTTCCTTTTGTTTGGGTCGCATGGACTCCGTTTCTTGGGCTTGAGCTTGGCGTAACTTCTGTTCAAATTGTTCAGGGTTTGTAGTCAAGCTCATGATGTAATCCCAAGCGACATGTTCGATTAGTTTGGCATCAACAAGCGGCTCATGGCAAAGTTCACTGCCAATTGCCACATTGCCAGCGTAACGGCGCGCGCAATAATAATAGAAATTTTTATTTCTGCTTCCTCCTCCTGTCATACTTCTTCCGCAACCACAAAAGATAAGCCCGCGAATAAGATATTTATGCTTCAATTTCCGCTTGGCAATTCGACTGTTGTATGCCCGCCGCGCCTGGGCGAGGTCCCACGTCTCACGAGAAACGATAGGAGGCACATTCACGATGATTTGTTCGTCAAGGGGTCTCGGTTCTCTCTTGCTGCCCCTCCTGATACTTTTTCCATATCGCCAAACACCGTTATAGGTTTCACGTGTAAGAATCTGCCAGATTACATCACTTCGCCACCCGCTCACCTTCCTCGATGCCCGACTGGTGGGAATTCCCATGTCTGTTAACCGCTTGGCGATACTGATAAGATTCATCATGCTGCCGTTTTCATCGCCGTTTATATACCAGTCGAATATCATTCTCACGATTTGCGCCTGGGATTCGTTAATGAATAATTCCCCGTTGGAATAGGTGTATCCATAAGGTGCACCTCCTCCGCCTACCACCTTCCCCGCTTTGGCTTTGGCAGCCCTGCCGCGCATGGTTCGCTCTCGAATCTTTTGCCGTTCGTCACTCCCTTGCCAGCCCTTGATTACCAGCACAATATCTAATTCGCTTGTCACCTGTCCCACATCCAACGAATATATTTCGACACCTGCCCGTAACCAGTCCCGAACCACTGTAAGCAGGTCTACAATGTCACGACTCAGGCGATCAATATGATAAACGATCACGACTCTAACCTGTCCCGACTCAATCACCCTTTGCAGTTCGTAACCCTCGGGTCGGTTCATGATGGGCTTTGCGCCGCTAATGTCATCTTGATAGACTTCCGCAACGTCAAATCCTTTTTGACTGGCAAACTTTTGACACGCCTCGATTTGACTTGGCAGGCTGTACCCGCGTTCGGCTTGATCATCTGTTGACACTCTTGCATAGATTGCTGCACGTTTTGTCATTATTATGTATCCTTTCACTTCGGCGGGATCATGCTGGGAATGACCCCGCACAATTGTTCAGGCAAAACTTTTACCTGAACGCGTTCTTCCATAAATGAGTTGATCTCCTTGACCAACTCGCTGCCCAATACTACATACCGTTCCTGTGGACCAAACCCTAATCGATCTGCAATGTCGGCAAGGAGCAACCCTACTGGGGAATCGACCTCAATGAGGCTCTTCTCATCTGTACTCTCCTGCCATTCGTGTCTGAAATCAGCCAGTGACTGCACGGTCTGGGCGCGGTAGGATGGTTGTGTATCAGTAACGCCTTCCAAATCAAGTTGAAGCATGATTCTCCTTTTGGGTGTTCTGTTTCCCCCAGCAGAAAACAAAACGCACCGATGGTTTCCCACCAGGTGCGTGTTGAGGCTATAATACTTTCAGCCTGCCCGCCGCTCACTCAGTGGGTGGGTTAGGGTCGTGCTAGTGTTGGCGCACTTTCACGGCCCGATCTAAAGGGTTGAAATACTGTAACCCACAGTAATTATATCATAGGTCTAAAGAACTCAGGTTGTACTTTAGGACTTCCGTCCGCGCTTATTCCCCAGTTTTTGCACCTTGGCTAGATAATCAATCAATGACTGACGGTCAACCTGCCAAACAATACTGAATTTGCAAGCAGTTACCTTGTTTTCGCGAATTAATTCCCGAATACGTTCTGGGTGATACCCGCTTAATTTTGCTGCTTCTGAAACAGTCAGCAATTCATTCTTTTTTGCCATATTGATTCTCTGAATCCATTATACACGCCCTGGTACTGTATTAGATTTGAAAGGTTCTGGTTTTAGTTGTTCTACTTTGCCATATGTTTCTCCGTCTTCAAATCTGAAAGTCTTGGCGTTGTATGTTGGATTTCACAAAATTTCCTCTAGCAATTCAGCAATGAAGCGGGAGCGGGTATTTGGTTCTGAATAGAGATACCCTTTGTTGCATACTTACGGAAAGGCACATATACGTAATGTTTGTTTATCCTTTTGTGTTCTGATTTGTATAAATAATCAGAACCTATTTTTCGTGTAAAATACGAATACAGCAAACCGTAAAGTCTGCTCCGTTTGGGTATTATGCGGTAGACTCAAAACTTGCCTGCTTTGCTGAAAAGTAGTGTGGCAAGGTCTATCGGTTCGGATGTGAATACAAATGCAGGAGTAAACTCTTGTCTTTTGAATTGCATACTTTGGGAGATAAACAATGAAATCCAATATTCTTGTCGTTGATGATGAGCCTGTTGCACGCCAGTCGCTTTCGGATATTTTGCGGCTGGAGGGATATTCAGTCAATTCCGTTCCAAATGGGCAGGCGGCAGTGGAACACGTGCGGACGCACCCTGTTGACCTGATGGTAGTTGACTTGCGCATGCCCGGTATGGATGGGTTGGAGGTGGTGCAGGTGGTCAACCAGGTTTCGCCGGAAACAGAGATCATCCTTCTCACCGCGTTTGGTTCGACCGAATCTGCCATTTCTGCGCTGCGCTTGCGTGTGCATGATTACCTGCTCAAGCCAGCCGCACCTTCACAGGTGGTGAACAGCGTCAAGAAAGGTCTCGCACGGCGTGATGCACGTTTGAAGGCGCGCAGCAGCGGCTCCAATGCGGATGTGGAGGAAGCGCCGCTCGAATTCTCCCTGAAGGACGGCACGCAGATTGACCTCTCCCGCCGCCTGATCCAGAAGAAAGACCAGATGATCCACCTGACACCCGCCGAGGGACGCCTGTTGCGCGTGCTGATCGAAAACCCCGGACGCGTCTTTACGCACCGCGAACTGGTCCTGCTCGTACAGGGCTACGACACCTCCCAGCGTGAAGCGCCGGAGATCCTGCGTCCGTTAGTGAGCCGCTTACGCCATAAACTGGAAACCTTCCCTTCGCTTGCGGAGAGCATCGTGAGCGTGAGAGGAACTGGG
Organism: uncultured Anaerolinea sp.; assembly: GCA_964436455.1. Taxonomy (GTDB): domain Bacteria; phylum Chloroflexota; class Anaerolineae; order Anaerolineales; family Villigracilaceae; genus Defluviilinea. The sequence continues at coordinate 33,186 of CAYTDB010000048.1, forward strand.
TATTTGTATGAGGTGGAGAAGTAATAATTGTTGCTGCTAAAGGGGTATCGCCAAATTCAACGAATTTCCAGGCGCAGATCCACTTCGTCGCCTTCCTTAATATTTAGCGCAAGGTTACGAGTGAAAATGCCCAATTGAGCAGGTCTAAACCCTGCGATGAGAGCAAAAAAATACCAAAATGCCGATCAGCTGAATCGAGCAAAATGGGTGTGGATCAGAGAGATTCTTGCCCAATGTAGACTGAAAACCGCCTGAATTCACGCAACTCCGTGTTTGAAGTTCCATTCAGATGAGAGGTTAGCCCAGATTTCGATGTTTTCCTCTCTCAACCTTGCGCTGTACTATTAAGATCTTCCACTTTTCGGACGCTGGTTTTGATAGGTACAAGATAGAATCCATCTTTGGGAAACAGGGAAGTGCTAAATTCTATTTTGCCGATCCTGACGATCACTGGGATCACGCCCCAGCCATACGTCCACCATCCCCAATATTGCTTCTATATCACGGGACTGTTCCTCTTGGACTGTTACAAAGAACCAAGGGGCAGGACCCCGCCAGAAAAATATTTTGCCGCCAAATTCGATCATCATTGGCACAGTATAACGTAGACTTGATCGTATAGTGTCGGCTCGAGCAAGTAGCATGATGCGAGAAATCA
>CAYTDB010000049.1:0-14001 GCA_964436455.1 uncultured Anaerolinea sp.
TCCATACCAGATCCAGTACCTGAGCGATTTCCGCGCCGCGTTCGATTACTACTTCTCAGATGTGTTCGATTTTGGTGTGGTGGATGTTCCGCCGGACGCCTTTCTCAACTATCCGCTAACAGACCCTCCGACAGGCTACCCTCTGACAATCGCCCTTGCAATTACCAATAATCCCGCCACGACGGCTCAACTGTACACCGTCACTGGCGCGCCAGTCGATCTCTCGAACCCGAAGACGTATGTTGAGACTGCCGTGAGCATCCTGTACTACAGCATTTGGGGAACGAACGATCTGATCGCGACCGCAGGCGGCATGCCCTACGACAACATGTCAACCGTGTATATCGATCCGTTCCTGAACGACGGAATCGAGCGCGTCCAATCTGATGGACGGGCACGGGCATACATTCGCCGCTTCTATCAAACGACCGGGGAACTGCAGCGTCCGCTCGTAACCTTGCATAACACCCTCGACCCTGTCGTGCCGTTCCAGCACGAATTGATCTACCAGAATATGGTCAACAGTACCGGTCAGGGAAGCCTCTTTACCTCCATTCCAGTGCCTACATATGGTCACTGCAATTTCACCACCGAACAGATCGGCGCGGCTTTTGGTTACCTGGTTCAACAGGCTGCGCTTCAACCCTAACGTGAGGAGGCTGACTTCGCTCCGGATGAAGTCAGTCACCCTACGGCTTGAATAAAAGAAAGGAGGCGACCCTCACACCTGAACTGACAAATGACGTAATAAGTAAATTCATGATCATAAGAGGAGATATGCACATGAAAATGAAACTCTTTATTGCCTTGGGAGTGGCCGCGATCCTGGTCGTTGCGATCGTGATGGTCGGTAGCGCAGTCAGCGGGGCGGCGTTCACCACATTCAACCCCTGGGTTGACGGACTCTTCAAGGAGGTCTGCAAGAACAGCATGATCAACTGCAATATCTATGGCGCCAAACCGGACGTCTGGTTGAACGGCGGCCCAACGGCTAACGGTCTTGGACCCGATGGCCAATATTTCTTCGCCGTGCTTGTCCCTGGCGGTCAGCCAAATCCAAACGATGGCGGCGCGAAGAACCTGTCCGATGACTACGATTCCTATACCAACCGCACATTCACTGTGGTAGATGGTGAGGTCGCTTCATATGGCGGTACGCATGATCTGGATAGTGGTAATTTCCTGGATCCCAGCCGGAAGTACTGCACGTCTAAACGTGGCTGCGAACCGGATGGTGAGCCGCCGTTGATCCGCCTGTATCCGTACGCTGATACCACCAACCCCGGCGGCGTCTATATCCTGGCTATATGCTATATCGGCGATGGTTCTGCCTACCCGGTCGCGCCACGCGACTGCAAGTACGATGCCTTCAAGGTCAAGGAAGTGCTCACTGCCTCCCTGCGGCTCTCGGGCATCAAGTTCGAGGATCTATTCGCGGACGGCAAAGCGGATTGGGAGTTCGGAGTGTATGAAGACTCCGGACTCAAAGACTGGGAGATCACTATCAAGGGTACAGGCTTTCTGGGTGAACCAATTGATGTGATAGTGAAGACTAATGAGGATGGTTTCTGGGAATTCCAGAAGGATTACACCTACAACAAATTCACTCCGCTGGTCCCGGCTGAACTGAAAGTCTGTGAAGTTTTGCAACCGGGTTGGACACAGTCCTACCCAGACCCGGTCTGCTACGATCTTACGATCGAGCCTGCCTCTCTGGCCGAAGTGAATGAGTTGGACTTTGGCAACTGGTATCCTGGCAAGAAGAGCGGCATGAAGTTCGAAGACCTGAACGCCGATGGCGTGAAGGACGCGGGCGAACCTGGCCTCGCTGGCTGGACCATCTATGTGGATTACAACGGCAACTCCGTCCTGGATGCAGATGAGCCTTATGCTGTGACTGACGCAGATGGCAAGTACACCATTACCGGAATCAAGCCCGGTGACTGGACAGTGCGCGAAGTGCTGAAGGATGGCTGGACCTGCTCGTATCCGAATCCATGCTACTATGAGGAGGAGTTTTACTCACGCGCGGCCTTCGAAGGCAATGACTTCGGCAACTGGTATCCTGCCACCAAGAGCGGCTACAAGTGGTATGACCGCAATGGCGATGGAATCTGGGATGAGGACGAGCCGGCCATCCCCGGCTGGAAGATCGAGTTATACGCGGGTGATATGTTGCTCGCCAGCACCCATACTGACGGGAATGGCTATTACGCCTTCATAGTGAAACCGGGCACCTATACAGTCAAGGAAGTTTGCCCATCGGCGAACTGGATCCAAAGCTGGCCTGTGCCAACCGATGGCTGCGGCAGCGGCGTCTACACCATCACGCTGGTTTCGAGACAGGTCGAGGCGGACAACGACTTCGGCAACTATTGCACGGACTACGCCAATTTCGACACGAAGGGCTACTGGCACAACAAGAACGGTCTGGGTGAACTGTACAACGACCCCGAATTCCCGACTTTGCTGGCATACATCAACAGCCTGGATCCATATAACGACGCAAGTGGATACTTCGACAACGGCGAGGAACCTTTTGACGGCTATGATGAGTTCGGTAATCCTGTGCCACCTGCCATCGATTCGTTCGGTGGATACGGCCTGGTCTACAACGAGATTTCACAATTCCTGGTAGACCCGAACGCGGGTGGCGGTGGGGGCGACCAGGAGCAACTGGCGCAGCAACTGCTGGCGTTCATCTTCAACGTCAACTATCGGTTGGGTAATTTCGATACAGCTATCTATGTCAACGGCGGATGGATGAGTGCGCAAGGCGTCATTGATGCCGCGGTTGCAGCATGGACATCTCCCACCACAGATGACGACAGATATTGGGAGCCGATCCTGGATGGACTGAACAACAACGATGCAGTGAAATTCATCAACCACGATCCATGCACAGTCTGTTATCCATGAGGCTGGGTGAACATTGCCGACAGTAACTCTACAGGCGGCGGATGAATGTCCGCCGCCTGAATCTTTAATTGGCGCGATAATGGATGCAAGGAGGAACCCATGATCCACAACGAAACCATCGACCTGATGATGAGGCGCCATTCCGTGCGCAAGTACACCGATCAACAACCAAGCGATGAGGTGATCGAGACCATTGTACGGACGGGACAGCAGGCTCCCTTCGCGGGGCAGCTTTGCAGTGTCATATTGACGCGTAAGAAAAAACTGCCGTGGGGTGCGCCGGTCATGTTCACCGTTTGCGTGGACATGCACCGCATGGAATTGATCATGGCAAAACGCGGCTGGAAAACGGAATCCAGTGACCTATCCATCCTGTTGTTCGGTTTGCAGGATGCCACCCTCATGGCTGAGAACATGGTCATTGCCGCGGAAAGTCTCGGCTTGGGCAGTTGCTTCATCGGCGCGGCAATGTACGCGGCAGATAATCTCAAGAAAAAATACAAACTGCCAGAGCGTGTCTATCCATTCGTTCACCTGGTGATGGGGTACCCGGCAGAGAAGCGCCCGCCGCGTCCGCGTTACCCGCTGGAATTCACCGTCTTCGAAGACAAATACCCCGAGTTGACAGATAACATGGTGACAGAAGCCATGCAGGTAATGGATGAAGGCTATCTGGCACAGGATTACTACCAACGGATGAAAGCCAAGATCCGCCTCACTGTGGACCGTGAGGAGACCTTCACCTACGACGATTATTCCTGGACCGAGCACATCTCGCGCAAATGGGGACAATGGGACCCAGACCCGAAAGAGTTGTTGGAACCCCTGGCGAATTGCGGTTTTGATATCCGCAAAAAGCGCAAATGAGAAAAGGAGAAACGCATGAAACCCTGGAAACACACCATCTTTGTGATACTCGCTCTGCTTACCATCCTTTCCCTGGTCTTATCCGCCTGCGAATTGATCGATAATGGAAATGACAACCGGGATGATAACAACGGAAAAGGAAATGGTAAAGACAAGGATAAAGATAAGGACAATGGCAAAGGGAACGGCAACAACGAAGACAACTCCAAAAATCCGAACAAGATAACCATCTGCCATAAAACAGGAAGTGCGAAGAATCCTTACGTGGAGATCACCATATCGAACGATGCAACGATGGATGGGCACGCAACTCATGAAGGCGATATCATCCCTGCGCCCGAAAGCGGGTGCCCGACAGAATGACCGAAATCACCGGCATGTTCATCAACAGATCAGGGTTCATCCGTGTTTACACTTGCACCGAACGCAAGTCGGTGTCATCGATGAAACAGAACTTCAAAATACTCTCTTAAACAAATCTGGCTCCGAGCCAGTAACCCGGAGCCAGATCGTTCGAATCTACTTCCAAATATCCCCGTACGAATGTTCGCCGTGCAGCAACTCTCCGCGTGCAAAGCGACCAAGACCGAGCGAAGAAATATCCACCAACTTGGCGCTTCCATCCAGGATCAATTCACTCATGCACACTCCCACCGCAGGCGACAATTTGAAACCCGTGCCGCTAAAACCACAGGCTACATAAAACCCATCGGGTCCAACCTGATCCATGATTGCGCGCTGATCGGGGGTCAAGCCGTCGCGTCCAACATGGGTTGAATGAAGCGCACCTTCCTCCATGCCTTCCACACGCTCGCAAATGCGGTCAATGGCGCGCATCACAAAATCCTTATCCACATGCCCAAGGTCCGCTTCAGGCGCCTCACCCATGCGGTTGCCATCTTCCAAAGCCACCAGCGTCAATTCACCCTCAGGGCGGAAATACATCGAAAGCGCATCATCGATCACCGTTGGATGCATCCCAACCTTCGGCGGACGTTTCACAAAAGCCACATCATGCGTCCACGTATCCAGTGGGATTTCGACTCCGACCAGCTTCCCCATGCGGCTCGCAAATGTCCCCGCGCAATTGACGACGATCGGCGCGTCGAACGACCCTTTGCCTGAATCCACACCCTGAACCTTTCCCCCGCTGACGCGTATCCCTGTCACCTCGCAATCCTGTTTCAAAACAGTTCCCTTTGCCTTGGCATTCTCGATAAAGGAATTTGTGGTCAACACCGGGTCGGCATATCCAGACTCAGGCTCATATGCCGCCAGTTCGAAATCATGTGTCTTGATCATCGGGGCGATCTTTTTTACATCCTCCGCCGTGACAACCTCGGTCATGATGCCAAGCCGTTTGTGCATCGCGACGTTGGCTCGCAATTGTTCGTTCTTATCCGGAGCGACGAGCTGCAAAAATCCTGTTTTATGGAATCCACATTCACTACCAATCCGTTCACGCCAATTCCTGAAAAACTGGAAACTCTGCCACGCCAGCGCAGAGTCAACTTCAATATCATAGTGCATGCGGACCAGTCCGCTTGAGGCGCCGGTTGCCCCTGCACCGACCGTTTGCCGCTCGAGTATCAACACCTTTAACCCGCGTTGAGAGAGATTGTACGCAACACTCGCCCCGATCACCCCTGCACCGATCACAATGGCATCATAAGTCTGGTTCATGGTTCACCTGAATAGTGGAATGATGAGGAGTATACCATCTGCGCACTCCGTCATTGCGAGGAGGGCTGTAGCCCGACAAAGCAATCTCCCACACGGGTTGGAGACATCGGCATCGCAGGGGATTGCTTCGCCCTTATCAGGGCTTGCAATGACGGATATACTTCTCTCATGCCCCGCACGCAGATCGGACTCTTCGGCGGCACGTTCGACCCGCCGCATCTCGGTCATCTCATCCTTGCCTCGGAAGCCTTCTCACAGCTCGACCTGGACCGTCTATTATGGATTCTCACTCCCAACCCTCCACACAAGCAAGACCAGGTCATCACGCCGGTTGAACACCGCCTGGCAATGGTAAAACTTGCCATTCAGGACAACCCCACCTTCGAGCTTTCACGCGTCGAGCTGGATAGACCTGGTCCGCATTTCACCCTGGACACGGTTGAACTGATCGCACAACAATACCCCGAAGCCGATATCACCCCCATCATCGGCGGCGACTCGCTGCGTGACCTGCCCAAATGGAATCGCCCGCAGGAATTAATTCAAGCCTGTCACTGGGTGGGCGTGATGCAGCGCCCGGGGGAGAAGGAAAATCTAGAGGCGTTGGAACGCGAATTGCCGGGAATCAGTTCCAAGGTCCATTATGTGGATGCGCCGCTGCTCGAGATCGCCTCGCGCGAGATCCGGATCCGCATTGCAGACGGGAAGCCTTTCAGGTATTATCTGCATCCTGCGGTGTACGAATACATTCTCGAACATCATCTATATCACCAATCTGAAACCGCAAATCCAAAATCGTAGATCGAAAATCCTCATGCCCCTCCTTTTTGACTCGCTCTTCTCATCCGTGGCGATGAGCCATTTCATGGTGGATGTGTTCAATGCCAGCCGCCCCGTGTTGTTGACCTATCTCGGTCTGACCGAAACACAGATCGCCCTCTATTCGGCAATATACGTCTGGGTTTCCGCGCTCACACAGCCCTTCTTCGGCTGGCTCTCAGACCGCGTGGGACCGCGCTGGCTCGGGGCTGGCGGCGTGCTATGGATGACAGTGTTTTATGCAGGTGCCATTTATATTCCTGGCACGCTGGGGTTGCTGAGCCTGATCATCGCCGCGCTCGGTTCCTCCGCCTTTCATCCTGTTGGCGCCGTCCAGGCCACTCTGCAGGGACGCAACCGCCTGCAGGGGCGCGAGACGACAGCCGCATCGCTGTTCTTCATGGCGGGTCAACTGGGACATTTCATCGGTCCAGTCATCACGGGATTAATTCTGTTCAGGCTGGGCTTGCCTGCGATGATCGTCCTGCCTGTTGTATCCGTCCCGATCGGGTTCGCGCTCCTTTACCAATTGAGACATAACCATCAGCATCCCAAGGCAAAGGATGATGACGGAAAGATCCGCCTGCAGGCAACCTGGGGTTTCATCATTTTGCTTGCCCTGGTGGCAACGCTCCAATCATGGACCCAGGCAAACATGATCAACTTCTTCCCGAAGTATCTCAAGGATATGGGCCTGAATGCCGCCACCTACGGGAACATCGCGGGCTTGTTCATGGGCGGCTCGGCTTTGGGCAACGTGATCGGCGGCCATTTGGGCGACCGCTTCGCCAAACGCAAGGTGGCAGCAACGGCGCTGTTCCTTGCTTCCATCCCCATCTTTATCATGAGCCGCATCGGTTGGTCACCGTGGCTGTATGTGCTGATCCCCCTGGCTGGTGCTTGCACAGGGTCTGTACACAGTATCATGGTGGTGCTCGCACAACGAATGATCTCCGGCGGCATGGCGCTGGCTTCAGGCTTGATCCTTGGCTTTATCTTTTCATCGGGCGTCCTGGGCATGCTGCTGACGGGTCCGCTGGCGGAGAATTACGGCTTCCCCACCGTGTTGGTAATGTCCATGGGGCTTGTGCTCCTCGCCTCGCCGCTGGCGCTAATGCTGAAAGAGAAAGCGATGGTTCAAGCATAGCTTGAACGTGTAATACAAAAAATGGTGACACTCGTCACCACCCCAATTCCTACCCCAAAAATTATATATAATTTATAATGGTCATCAGTTCCCTGAGGTACTGATGACCATCAACTCCCCCCCGACAAACGAGACCGAAAACACAAAAAGACCTCTCAAAGAGGATATTTTCGATGCCCTGCTCGAGAAGATCATCTCAGGCGGATACAAACCCGGTGACTGGCTCAGACAGGAGGACATCGCCTCGCAACTTGGGGTAAGCATGACTCCCGTCCGGGAGGCTTTGGACCTGCTCGATGCAGCGGGACTTGCCGAACGCGTCCCGTATCGCGGGGTGCGCGTCCCTGAACCAACGCATGAAGCGATCGCCGAGTCTTACGTCACGCGCCTGCTGCTGGAAAAAGCGGTCAACCGCGCGGCGGCTCTTAACCGGGAGCAGGCTCACGTCGACGCGTTGAAGCGGATCGTCAGTCAGGCGAAAAAATTGATCCGCGTGGACGACATGTCGGCCTCCCGAAAATTGAGCGGGGACTTCCATTCCACAGTGGCAGATGCGACCAGAAATTCAATATTGATACGCGTGTACAAAGTGGCGGCAAATTCCTTCCCCGATTGGATGTTGTACCAGGCGATGTTCGAACATCCTGAAGCATTGGAACAAAGTGTGAAAGAGGAATATGAGGAACATCTCGCCATCGCAAAGGCAGTCGAGGCGCAGGATGCCGATCTTGCCGAACAACGTGCAATGGAACACATCCGCGATATCGGCAGCCAGATCGTCAGGTACCTGGGGGTATCACAGGAATTGATTGACCAAAAATTGAACCAAATGGGTTTGTAAATTTTTCAAAGGAGCATTTCCATGTCGGAAGAACTATTCAAACAAATGGCTCAGAGCATCATCGAAGGCGAGAAGGAGACCGCGGTCGAGCTCGCGCAGGCATCCGTCGAGCTGGGCATCCCGCCGCTGGATGCCATCACAAAGGGATTTGTGGTCGGCGTCAATTACATCGGCGACCTGTTCGGTAAGGGCGAAGCGTTCCTGCCGGAACTGGTCATGTCTGGCGAAGCGATGAAAGCCGCGGTCGCCGTGCTGGAACCTGAATTGAAAAAACTCGGTGAGGCACGCGAGATGGTGGGACGCGTTGTCCTTGCGACCGTCGAGGGTGACATCCACGAGATCGGCAAAACGCTCGTCGGCACGATGCTGAGCGCGTCCGGGTTTGAGGTGTTCGATCTCGGTGTGGACCAATCCGCTGAGAAGATCATCGGCAAGGCACTGGAAGTGGATGCACACCTCATCGGCATGAGCGCGTTGCTCACCACCACCATGGTCCGTCAGCGTGAAGTGATCGAAGAACTCGATAAGGAAGGTCTTCGTCCGCGCATCAAGGTGATGGTCGGCGGTGCGCCGATCACCAGGGACTGGTCAGAGAAAATCAAGGCAGACGGCACATCGGAGGATGCCATTGGCGCAGTCCAGTTGGCGAAGAAGCTGGTTGCGAAGGAATAAAGAGTAACTTGGTGGTTGAGTAGCCCGAGCGTTCGTTGCGAGGGCGTGTCGAAACCACCAGATCTGAATCACACAACCTCGGGAGGGCACATGTCCAAAAAAATAAAATCGATCAGCAATCCAAAGCTGAAACTTGAAGTTCTGACAACCGAAGAAGTACAAAAGATCCATGATGCCACAATGTGGATCATCGAAAACGTCGGCGTGCGGTTTCCATCCAGGCGCGCCCTGGAGATTTGGGAAGCCAGCGGCGCGACCGTCGACCACGATACAAAGATCGTCCGCGCCAAGGCAAACATCATCGAAGATGCGCTGAAGAAATGCCCGCCAAAATATGATCTCGCGGCGCGCGATCCACAGCAGGATTGCCCGCTGGATGGCAATCACGTCTTCCTTGGAACGGACGGCTGCGGCGTGGAGATCATTGATATCGAAACAGGTCAAAAACGGACCTCGGTCCTGAGCGATGTGCGAGACATCGCCCGCATCGCTGATGGCACAGAGGAGGTCGGCTTTCACTGGGTTCCGCTTTCCGCACAGGATAAACCCGCAGAAACGCGCGGCCTGCATGAGATCAAAACGCTTTGGGAAAACTCCACCAAGCACGTCCAAACTGAATCGATCTACAGCGTCCATGAAGCGCATGCCGCCATGGAAATGGCTGGGCTGCTCGTCGGCGGCAGGGACAAGCTGCGCGAACGTCCTGTCCTTTCGCTGATGCAGTGTACCGCTCCCCCGCTCGGTCAGGATGGCGGCAGCCTGGATGCGGCATTGATCGCGGCAGAATATGGCATCCCCACCGGCTTCATGACGATGGCATCCTGTCTCACCACCGGACCCGCGACCATGGCAGGCAACCTGGCGGTTGGCAACGCGGAAGTCATTGCAGGGACGGCATTACTGCAGCTTGCCTTCCCCGGCGCTCCGGTCTTCTACGCCGCCGCCCAAACCGCCGCAGACATCCAATCCGGCTCCTACACCGGCGGCGGACCGGAGGACTTCCTCTTCGGTGCGGCGACCAACATCCTTTCCGACTTTTACAACATTCCGCTTTCGATGGGCGCCTTCGCCACCGGCGCCAAGGAACCCAACTGGCAGGCTGGATTGGAAGGTGCCCTGTCCAGCTTCATGGCGAGCGTGGTCATGTCCGATATGCTGCTGGGATGCGGATTCCTGCATGGCAGCCGCATCTGGTCCTATGCCGAGATGATGATGGACTGCGAGATCTTCTCCATCGTCCACAAGATGATGCAGGGCATCGAAGTCAACGAAGAGACGCTCGCCCTCGAAGCGATTGCAAATGTGGGACCCGGCGGTCACTACCTGGCTCAAAAGCATACCCGCAAGCACGCCCGCGAACTCTTCCGCCCCGAGTTCATGGACCGCCGTCCGTACAGCGAATGGGAAACCAGGAAGGACGATGCCCGCGATTGGGCACTCGCCAAGGCAAGGCGTGTTTTGGCGGAGCATCAACCCGATCCGCTTGACCCGAAGATCAGTGCAGAGATGGCAAAGATCATCGAGTCGGTTGAGACCAAGTAAACCACTTTGGTAATGTCATTCTGAGCGGAGCGAAGACATTTTCAGAGACCCTTCGCTTTTGCCCAGGGTGACACACCTACAATGAAAGGAATTAAAGGTATGCAGCCAAAACTCTCCCTACTGTCTGAAGACCTGATCCCGCGCATTCTCGATGAGGCGTATCAACTCATGCTCAAGCCGGGCATCAAGGTGCAGAACGCGGAGGCGCGCAAACTTCTCGCCGAAGCAGGCGCACAGGTGGATGAAGAGACGCATGTTGTCAATATCCCGGAACAGATCGTCAAGACCGCCCTGAGCACCGTTCCGCAGAAGTTCCACCTTTACGACTACGATGGCAATCCAAAAGTGGAATATGGCGGCGATACGGTCCAATATGACCCGGGCTCATCCGGCGTCACCGTCCTCGACCCTGAAACCTTCGAGCACAAGACCGCTGAAACACAGGACCTGATCAAACTAATCAAGGTTGCGGAACAACTTCCCGTATATGACGCACAATCCACGGCGGTTGTTTGCGATGATGTACCCAAGGATCTGCACGATCTGTATCGTTTGTATCTGGTCATGTTGTACTCGAAGAAACCGATCGTCACCGGTGCCTTCACGAACAACACTGTCCATCACATGATCAATATGCTCGCCATCTTTGCAGGCGGGCACGACCACCTTCGCGAGAAACCACGCGCCATTTTTGACGTGTGCCCCTCACCGCCATTGATCTGGTCGAACTTCGGCGCGGGTCAATTGATCGCCTTGGCGCGCACAGGTATCCCTGCCGAGATCGTTTCCATGCCCCTGGCTGGCGCGGCGGCTCCGGTCACATTACTGGGCGCGGTCACACAACACGCGGCGGAATGTCTCTCAGGCATCACCATCCATCAACTTGCCCAACCCGGTTCACCCATCGTATGGGGCGGTGCGCCCTCCATTTTCGATATGCGCAAAGGCGGCACACCGATGGGCTCCATGGAAACCGCCATGATCGACTCATCCTATGCACAGGTCGGCAAGTCTCTCGGTCTGCCCACCCACGCCTATCTCGGCGCAACCGAATCGAAGGTTTTGGATATGCAAGCCGGTCTCGAAAGCGGCATGGGGGCGTTGATCGGTGCCTTGAGCGGCATCAACATGATCTCCGGCTCGGGCATGTTGGACTCACTGCTCTGCCAAAGCCCGGAGAAACTCGTCATTGACGCCGAAAGCATCTCGATGGCGAAGCGCATGCTGGGCGGCATGATGGTCCACACCGAAACGCTCGCCACCGGCTTTTATGACCATGATATTAATTTCAAAGGCGGCGATTTCCTGAAGCAAAAGATCACCATGCAGCTCTTTAGAAAAGAACAATACATTCCAGGCACGGTCATTGATCGTGACTCGATGCGCGGATGGAAGGAAGGCGGCTCGCTGGATACTCTTGCACGTGCAAAGGTCCGCGTGAAGGAACTGCTCGCTTCCTACACCAAGCCGGAATTTGATCCTGTCAAAGTGGAACAACTCCACGCCTTTGTCCTTGACCTCGCAAAGAAAGCCGGCATGGACACCCTGCCCGCCCTCGAAGAACTTCAACCTGCATAATCAACCAATAACCTGACCGGTTCCGCCTGTCAGGTTATTCTTTTTAATCAACAGTCCATGCTTGATCTCACCCAGCTCATCCGCGTTCCCCGTGTGGATCATCTCTTCGACATTTCACCGGACGGCACCCAGCTTGCCTTCGCATGGAACAAAACCGGCGAATGGCAGATTTACGAAATAGGGCTACTCCCTTCTCCCTCAGCGAGAAGGGCCGGGGACGAGGGAAAAATAAAACAACTCACCGCCGGCCCCGGTGGAAAATTCAACCCACGCTACTCACCCGATGGAACAAAACTTGCATACGCCCTGGATATGGACGGCAGTGAAAGGTATCATCTCGTGGTCTACGATCCGTCCACAAACACCCATACAGACCTAACCGCGAACATCTCTCATGCTTTACAGCCCAACCTCTGCTGGTCGCCGGATGGAAGTCAACTGGCTTTCCTCAGCGATGAAAAAGGACACTTCAGCACATACATCATTTCATCGGATGGAGTTCAATCACAACTCGTGCTGGATACCGGTCACCCCGCCTGGCAGGTGGAGTGGTCACCGGATGGGAAGCATCTTGCTGTTTCCTGTGAAATGCATGGACAGGATTATGGGGTTTTCATTGTTGATCTGGAAACCAAAGAAACCATCGAAATCCCATTGAATGCCCACGAACCCAAATGGTCACCCGATGGGAGCAAACTCGCATTCCACTCCGATCAACACGGATGGTTTGATATCGGTGTTTATGATCTATCCACAAAAGAGATCGAATGGGTTGCTCAGAATGAGGGCGATTCACAAACGCCAGAATTCATGGGCACACATATTGCCCATGTACAAAGCAAAGGTGCGATCAATTGGATTGAGGCATGTCCTGCCGAGGGGCATTCGCTGCCCCGAAGCATCTCTGACATGACGGACGAGACTCTTCGGTCGCAACAAACGCGCTCCCAGAGTGACACTAAACAGTATCAGATTGGAAAAGGCATCCATGGCGGGATCAGGTTCACCTCCGATCTGAGGCGGATGGTGATCACTTTCAGCAGTCCCAGCCAGCCGCCTGATCTTTGGATGATCGACCTCGAGTCAGGCGAGTCCATCCAATTGACCAACTCACTGCCAAAAGAAGTATCCAGGGATGAGTTTGTCATGCCGGAGGAAATCCAATACAAAGGCATGGATGGGATTGAAGTCCCTGCTTTGCTGTTCCGTCCACAGCAAACGCCCGCACCTGCGGTGGTGATGATCCACGGCGGACCGAACTGGCATTACTCGGCAGAGTGGAACCCGATCATGGCACATTTGGCGAGCCGAGGATATGTTGTCTTGTGTCCCAACTATCGCGGCTCAACCGGCTATGGGCGTGAGTGGCAATATGCGGCGCAGTTCGACATGGGCGGCGTGGATACGCGCGATGTCGCGGCGGGAGCACAGTATCTTTTGCACGAAGGGATTGCGAACAAGGTGGCCGTAACGGGAAGAAGTCACGGCGGGTACTTGACCATGACATGCCTGACGCAATTCCCCGGGTTGTGGCGTGCGGGTTCGGCGGTTGTGCCGTTTACCAATTGGTTCAAGTCACATGAGGATTCGCGTGAAGACCTGCAGCACTGGAACATCGAAAATATGGGCAACCCGAAGGAAAATTTCGAGCGCTGGTATAACGCTTCACCTTTCTTCTTTTTGGATAAAATACAGACACCCGTGCAGATGGTCTGCGGAGGCAACGACCCTCGCTGCCCTGCATCTGATTCCATCGACACACGTGATAAACTTATCGAACTGGGGAAGAGTGTGGATTTTCTTTTATACGAAGATGAAGGTCATGCCTTCCTGAAGATCGAGAATATTATCGACTCTGAAACAAAACGGGTTGAGTTTTTGGCAGGAGCGTTGGATTCATAATCTGGTGGTCGGGCAGGCGGTGTTTGTCCGC
>CAYTDB010000049.1:14101-28863 GCA_964436455.1 uncultured Anaerolinea sp.
TGCAGGTGTACGCCCCGCAAAGATCCTGCGGGGCTGCTCAACCACCAGGTATATCTTTTAGGAGCAACTATGCCGTCACTGAAATTCCTGTCCGATGAAGATCTAAGAGCGATGCACGAAGCCACACTTCAGGTCATGCATGAAGTGGGCGTCATTTGGACGCATAAACCCAGCCTCAATGTCCTGACCGATGCGGGGTGCACAGTCAAGGAAAACCGTGTCTACTTTCCGCCTGACCTGGTGACCGATTCCATCGCCAAGGCAAACAAACGCCCTGTCATCCGCGGTCGCAATGGACAGGTCAACGAGATCGGCGGCGGGAATTTGTACTTCCATAATCTTGGCGGCGCGCGTGATGTGTTCGATGCAAAGACAGGCACGCGCCGCATCGCAACCGATCAGGACGTGGTCGATGCCACCCGCCTGCTGGACGCCCTCCCGAATGCGCATACCATCACGCCGTTCTTCACGCCGCAGGATGTGCCCGGCGAATTAATGTCGCTCGATATGTTCCGCCACTGTGTGCCGCACACGACAAAACCCGTGCAGGGTCCCGGCATTCAATTTGCAGAAGAGGTGAAGTATGCGGTCGAGATGGCACAGGTGGTCGGCATCCCTGCACACGAGTTGACGCTTTCCCTCTCCCCGGTCAGCCCGCTCACCGTCCATGACCATGCCGCCGCAGCCATGCTGGAGATGGCAAAGGCTGGCGTCATCGCGTCGAACCTGCCCTGCCCCATCGGCGGTGCAACCTCCCCGATGACCATCACAGGCAGTATCGTGCAGCAAAGCGCAGAGACGTTGTCACTTCTCGTGCTTGGACAACTCGTCCACCCCGGAACCGGCGCCATTTATTGCGGACGACTCGCCATGCTGGAGCCGCGCACAGGCTTGCTGTGGGGCGGCGTGGAATTGGGTTTATCCTCCGCCGGCACGGTTCAACTCGGACATTATTACGGGTTCGCCGTCAATGTGTATGGGTTTTCAACGAATGCCCACACGCTCGATGCCCAAAGCGCCTTCGAGCGCGGCCTCAACGCCGCCATCCCTGCCCTGGCAGGCGCCGACGAACTCTCCGGCATCGGCGAAATGGAGGCGGGCGTGCTGGGTTCATTTGCCCAAATGGTCTTGGATAATGAACTCGTTGGAAGTGTAATGCGCTTGCGCAAGGGCATGTCCGCTGATGCAGAACACCTGGCGGTGGATATCATCCGCGACGCCATGAATGGAACCCGTAACTTCCTCGGTCAAAAGCATACCATGAAGCACCTGCGCGGGGGTGAATTGTCACTGACAAAATTTGCAGAACGAAACTCCTGGGATACCTGGGACCAGAAACTTGAACGCAAACAAATGGCAGACTATGCAACTGAGGAAGCCGAAAGGATCTTGAAGGAACATACCGTACCGCCGCTTGATCCCCGGCAGGAAAAGGAATTGGATCGAATCATGGCGGCCGCTGAAGCGGAGATGGTGAAGAAGAAGTAAGAATTGGTGGTTGAGTAGTTCCGAGCGATCAGATGGAACGAATCGAAGCCACCAATCATGCACAGGCTTGAAGCTGAAAGCTATGATCAAATTGCTGGTTTCGATGCGCTCAGGGCTGCTCGACCAGCGGAAATGGATGATACATGCTCAAACAATCACATGCAATTTCAGAAGAACTGATCGAATGGCGGCGCGATTTCCACATGCACCCGGAGATCGGCTTTGAACTGCACCGCACATCGAAAATTGTCGCGGCTGAGTTGGAGAAAATGGGATACAGGGTCAGGCGCGGGGTCGGCAAGACCGGCGTCGTCGCCGAGATCGGTGAAGGCGGCAAAGTGGTCGCCATCCGCGCGGACATGGACGCGCTCCCCATCCTTGAACAGAACGAGTATGAATATGCATCCCAAACCCCGGGCGCCATGCACGCCTGCGGACATGATTCGCATACTGCCATGGCACTCGGTGCGGCTTTATTGCTGTCAAAAGAAAAACTTCCAGGGCGCGTGCGTTTCCTGTTCCAACCCTGCGAGGAAACCACAGACAAAGAAGGCAAGAGCGGCGCACAACGCATGGCGGCAGAAGGCGCCATGGAGGGCGTGGATTATGTCATTGCGCAACACGTAGACCCTGCAAAACCTGTTGGCACGATCGGCATCAGCGCCGGTCCGTGCTCAGGCGGGGTGGATAACTGGTATGGCGTGATCAAAGGCAAAGGCGGGCATGGCGCGCACCCGGATCAGACAATCGATCCGTTCCATCTGATGGCGCATGTCATCATGGCGCTGAATGGGATCGTTTCACGCAGGATCAATCCATTCGAGCCGAATGTCGTCAGCATCGGCATGATCAACGGCGGGTTTACCGAAAATGTGATCCCCGATCATGTAACACTCAGCGGCACCTTGCGTTTCACCAACCCTGAGATCCATGAACAGATACGAAATGAGATCAGGCGTGCGTTTGAAATTGCCAGGGTAATGGGCGGTGAGTACGAACTCCGTTTTGAATACGGCGGACCGCCAATGGTCAACGATGAAAAGGTTTCGGATCTGATCGAAGCAGCCGGCAAGGAAATACTTGGCACCGAGAATGTACATGAGATCGGGAAAACACTTGGTGCAGAAGATTTCAGCGTATTCCTTGACCTGGCGCCCGGCGCCATGTTCACACTCGGAGTCCAGAAGAAGGGACATGAAGATTACAAACTCCATCACCCCAAATTCGATCTGGATGAGCGCGCTCTACCGGTCGGCACCGCCATGCTCGTTGAGACTGCAAAGCGATTTCTTGGCGAATGAATAACATAACATCCCGTGTCACAAAATACACGGGATGTTTGTTACTTGTACACAGTACGGAAAACTTGCTATAAAACATCAATGGGTTAGCACTACCAGGACATGTTGACTTCTTCTGCAGTGAGCTGTTTCAAAGGTTACATCCTGTTATCACTGATCATTCTTATGTGTACGGGATATGTATACCGCGTCAATTCCAAACGGGCGGCTGATGACCCGGCAAAGAGAGTGTATCACCCCGCAGCGATTCCAATGTGCCTCGCATGGCCCATATTTGTCCTGGTGCAGATTTTGCTATTTATTCTCAAGGCGTTGGCATATGGCGTATTCCTGATCCTTTTCGCCGTGGCTCTGGTGGTCATTCGGAAACCCTTCCTGTTCATCTTGTTGAATAAGGCGGCCACAAGGATCGGAACCTTGTTCTTAAAGGCAAACACATTCCTGATCCGGGCATTTTTTCCACAGACCACCCCCCGGACTGTATAAAAAATCCCGCATGTTCTGCGGGACTTATCGCAATTGCGTGTTCTTGAAATACAAATGATAGGGGATCATCATCAGGAAACCGACAGCGATCACAATCTGACCGATCAACACCCCGCCTGCCTGCCACGGACCAAAGTATGGAACCATCGGCAGCAAGTGCGAACCCATTCCAAAGACATCTGCCATGCCGGTAAAGACCGAGACAACATAGCCGGTGCCGACCATTCGCATTCCAACATCCGCAACAATCGAGCGGGGATCCTTGCCCCATAATGCGATCAAACCCACATAACCGCCGATGCAGATCAATGCCAGCCCAATGAGAAACATCGCGATTTGAATGAAACCAACAACCGGGCTTCGGTCCCAGCCGTACCATCCGGGTTTGGCACCCACGGTAAAAACAAAGGAGCCAAAGAAGATCATGACCAGGCTGAAACGTATCCGCAGGTATGAGATTCTGAAGTCAGGTCCACCGTTCATGAGGGCAAATTCTTTCTGAGAAATCGCAGCCAGTTCCCGCCAAGAACGTTCGCCGCGTCGGTTTCGGTGTATCCGCGTTCCATTAACTTTGTGGCGATGAGAGGCAGGTCGGCGATGGAATCAAGTTCCGGAGGAATGGACTGCAAGCCAAAGCCGCCGTCAAAATCCGAGCCAATGGCGGCATGTTCGGAATTCCCTGCCAGTTGACAGATATGGTCAATGTGCGCAACCAGCGCGTCCAATGGGACCTCTCCGCGGCGGCTGCCGTTCTTGCGCGCCCATCCAACCTTGAGGAATGTGTTGAGTGGGATGACACCGATCACTCCTTCGCGTTCGATCAGACCGCGAATCACTTCATCGGGCAGGTGACGGTTCGTATCGGCACCGTGCATGAGTGCCGCACAATTGGCATGAGTTGCCATGACTGGACCTTCGTAGCGGTCAAGAGACTCGTACGCGGCAGCCTGATCCATGTGGCTGAGGTCGAGGATGAAGTTATAGTCTGCCATGGCGGAGATCAGCTGCCGGCCTTCATCGGTCAATGGACCGGGGTCGCTTGTCCCGCCGCTATAACGAGAGCCTGCCCATGCAAGACCGATCAGGCGCAAGCCCAGGTCCCACCACTCGGAAAGTTCGTGCGGTGAACGGATGCCGTCCGCGCCTTCCATGAGGTAGATCAAGCCGACAGGGTGCCCGTCAGAATCAAGTTCGGGCTTGGACCAGTGTTCGATAACAGAATCCAGTTCAGGGGTCGAGGAGATGAGGCGGAATTTGTCCGGATGGGAATCTGCCAGCTTGCGGTAGACATCCACTTGATCCCGATAGAGGCGATGGGCGGTATTGGGGTCCGTATAAACAAGGACATCACCCGCCTCCTTTTTTCTGGCAGGCGATGCAAACAAAGTTGAAAACACAACCGCCACCCTGCCCTGCTGGTATTCGGGCCAGCCAATCAGGCTGTCGCCGTTACGTTCCGGGGTGGTTGTGCCAGCTTCGAGTTGTCTTGTTTCCCTGACCGAGCGCGTGTAATCCCGCCCGTACGTAAGAATATTCCAGGCAAGATCTTGATGCGAGTCTATGATCAGCATGGTGTGGGCATAAAAGAGCGTCCCGTCTTTCTGTGCGGGACGCTCTTTTTTTTACTCGGTCTCTGAAGTTCCTTCAGTCGGTTCCCCCGTTTCAGCGGAGGAAGCGTCCTGCGTATCTTCAGCAGCTGCAGGTTCTTCCTCGTGTTCCATCGAACCAAATTCGGCAGTCATCAGTTTGAAATCCTTGTCTGCAAAGGCGGCAGAGTCAACCTTGCGCAGGCTCAACCCGATGCGGTGCTGTTCGGGGTCGATGCGGATGACACGCAGACTCTTGACATCACCTTCCTTGAGGACTTCCTTCGGGTGTTCGATGCGGTTCTCGGAGATCTCGGAGATGTGGATGAGACCTTCGATATCGCCTTCAAGGCGGGCGAAAGCACCAAACTTGGTCAGGCGTGTAATGACGCCTTCGACCAACTGACCGACACTGTACTTTTCAAGCCGTTCCTTCCAGGGATCGTCCAGCAGTGCGCGGATGGAAAGACCGATGCGTTTCTTTTCGCGATCGATGTTGATGACTTTGACCTTGACCTCCTGCCCCACTTCAAGCGCTTCACGCGGATGCTCGATGTGGTCCCAGGAGATTTCAGAGAGGTGCACAAGACCGTCTGCACCGTTGACGTTGATGAAGGCGCCAAAGTTCGCCACGCTGGTGACGCGCCCTGCATACACTGCACCTTCCTGCAATTCTTCGAGCACGCGTTCCTTGATGGATTGGCGTGACTCAGTGCTGGCAGCCTTTTCAGAGAGGATCAGGCGGCGGCGTTCGCGGTCCACTTCGATCACACGGACAGTGATGGGTTCGCCGATCATTTTCTGCCAGCGTTGTTCAGGAGTTTCACCTGTGGACTGCATGCGACGCAGTGCACTGACCTGGGAAGATGGGATGAAACCGCGCAAGCTTTCCACAGCAGCGATCAACCCGCCCTTGTTGAAGCCGATGATCTTGCTATCGATCACATCGCTTTCCTCAAGGTGCTTATCCACGTTATCCCACGCGATCTGTTCCTGCGCGCGTTTCAAAGAAAGGACAACGTTACCGTTGGAGTCCTCGGGACTGATCACAAACACATAGACTTCCTGCCCAACTTTCAGCGCTTCGCGTTCCTCCGCGGTCAATTGCTCCAATTCCTTGCCTGAAACCAATCCTTCAGACTTCGCGCCGATGCTCACTAGCACCTGCGAGGGACTGACGCTCGCAATATGCCCCTTGCGGATCTCCCCCGCCTGGGGCAAATCAATATTAAGATCCTCTGCTTTGAGCAGAGACTCCATGGTTTGAATGTTGTTGGCTGCCGGTTGTTCTCCCTGCTGTTTGGGATCGCTCCCCTGAGCGGGCAGGGCTTGATTCTGATCTGTCACTGAAATACTCCGATTAACAAAAATGTAGGTGAGATTATACAGGTGAAATAAGAACTTTGCAACCCTGATAATCATATTTTGATTTTATTCATTCATCCTGAGCGCGCTTGAACAAGGCAGTGAACGATTACGTGGATTTAATCAAGTTTTTGAATCACGCGTTATAATCATTCTTCGGAGTTAATACATGCCACCAATTTTTCCCTTCACAGCCATCGTAGGACAGGAGCGCATGCGACGCGCGCTCATTCTCAATGCCGTTGATACCCGCATCGGCGGTGTATTGATCCGGGGTGAACGCGGCACCGCAAAATCCACTGCGGCGCGCGCGCTTGCCGCCTTGTTACCCAAGGTCAAAGTTGTGGATGACTGCCGTTTCGGTTGTGACCCCGATAAACCCAATACCTGGTGCACGGAATGCAAGGAGCGTTTTGACGGTAATAAAAACATTCCAAGTCACATACGAACAACATCCTTCATGAATCTGCCTGTTTCCGCCACCGAAGACCGCGTGGTCGGAACGCTCGATATCGAGCAAGCCATCCAGAAAGGCGAACGCCATTTCGAGCCGGGTGTTCTGGCAGGCGCAAACCGCGGACTTCTCTACATCGACGAAGTGAACCTGCTCGACGACCATGTGGTGGATGTCTTACTGGACTCTGCCGCGATGGGCGTGAACATGGTTGAACGCGAAGGCATTTCCTTCTCCCATCCCGCCCGCTTCATTCTCGTCGGGACGATGAATCCTGAAGAAGGAGAGCTGCGCCCCCAATTGCTTGACCGCTTCGCCCTCTCCGTGGATATTGTTGGTATCCGTGAAGCACGCGAACGCGTGATGATCATGGAACGCAACATTGCTTTCGAACAGGACTCCGAAGCATTCCGCCAGCAATGGATGCCGAAAGAGGAAGAACTTTCACACAAGATCGAAAAGGGACGCGAACTGGTAGGGCAGGTCAAGCACACAAGTCGTGACCTGCTCTCCATCGCGGCGTTGACCTCCTCCCTGAATGTGGATGGTCACCGCGCAGATCTGGTGATTCTCAAAGCCGCACGCGCCCAAGCAGCCTTCGAAGGCCGCACCCAGATCAATGACCACGACATCGCTCTTGCGGCTGAACTGGCACTCCCCCACCGCATCAAACGGACTCCCTTCCAGCAGGCTGAGATGACAACCGAGCAATTGCAGGAGCGCATCGAGCAGCTGGCAGGTCAGTCAGTCCCGAATGAAGCGGAAGCGGACGAGTCCGAATCCCAGCAAGGCAAACCCGAGGAAAAAAAAACTTAAAACTGGAAGATGAGCGCGAGGAAGGTCCACAGGAGGGCAAGCCTGAGCCAATGCCGCAGGATGTGTTCGCGAACACGTCAGCGAATTGGTGGGACGGCGGACAGAAGGTCAAGGTCGGCGAGAAGTTCCAGCCGCGCAAGTTGAACACGCCGCTCGATAAACTGGCACGCAAACACGCGGGCAGACGTTCACTCACCAAAACCGAGCGCAAACACGGACGCTACATCAAGGCGCGTCCCGCCGGCGAAAAGAAGGATGACATCGCCTTCGATGCCACCTTCCGCGCCGCAGCCCCATTCCAAACGAAACGTGTGGAAAAACGGAAAAAACTGGCTTTTGCCATCGAATCATCGGATCTGCAGCGCAAGATCCGCGTGAAGCGTGTGGCGAACCTGGTTTTGTTCTTGGTTGATGCTTCGTGGTCGATGGCGGTTGCCGAACGCATGAACGCAACCAAAGGCGCGATCCTATCCCTCCTGACAGATGCATATCAACGCCGTGACCGCGTGGGCTTGATCGTCTTCCAAAAGGACCGCGCCACGCTTGTCCTGCCCCCCACCAACTCCGTGCAACTCGCCCAACGCGCCCTGATGGACATCCCCGTGGGCGGGAAGACCCCGCTCTCAGCAGGTTTGTTCCTTGCATCGGATGTTCTGCGCATGGAGAAACTACACCACCCCGACATCGAACCGCTCTTGATCGTGTTGACCGATGGCGCAGGGAATGTATCCATCGGCACATTGCCCCCGCAGGAAGAATCGTATAAATTCGCTGAACTGATCGCAAACGAGAAGATCAAGAGCGTGGTCATCAACATGGAACACGCCGCCTTTGATCAGGGGCTTGCGCAGCAATTGGCCAACCACCTCAAAGCACCGTGTTATGCGCTAAGCGAACTCAAAGCCGAGAATTTGTATCACGCCGTGAAAGACGAGATGGCAAGGCCTGTGAAGAAGTAAGCATAATCATCGTATGGCAACGCATATTCCCCCAGCCATTGCAAAAATTGCGCCAGACGGCAATTTGACTGCGCGCCAGGTTCGGCGCATTATGATCGAGATGGTCATGCGAAAGGGAAAACCCGGCACAGGGAGCGGACATGACTTTATGCAAAGGAGAACGGCTATGAACCCATGGCCTGATTTACGTGCCCTCTTGAAAGGCATCGAATGGGCGGTTGTTGGCGGAGTTGCGACCCGCGCCTACATGCCTGAACGCATGACCAAACATTTGGATATTGTAGTTCATCACAAAGATGGCGAGGCGGTGATCAGGCGGCTTGAGGAAGCAGGGTATCGAATCGCTTCTCAATTGGCTGTGCCGGGTTGCTTGATGATTTCACCTGATGGAACGGAATTGGATGTTCTATTCGGCAATTACCCCTGGCTGAAGCAAGCGTTGCATGATACAGGCGAGGACCCTGCGGGTTATCCCGTGATACGATTGCCATACCTTACTCTGATGAAGCTGCAGGCGCAACGTTCCCAAGATTGGGCTGATGTGTCACGTATGTTGGGTTGGGCTGAAGATGTTGTTCTCGACGAAGTGCGCGCCGCAGTGCAAAAATTTGCTCCAGAAGATATGGAAGACTTGGAATCGCTGATTTTCATTGGAAAAAGGGAAAAGGAATTACCACCAGACAAGTAAAATACACCGCCTTTGATCAGGAGCTTGCCCAGCAACTGGCGAACCACCTCAAAGCGCCGTGCTACGCGCTGAGCGAGTTGAAAGCGGAGAACCTGTACCACGCTGTGAAGGATGAGATGGCGAGGCCGGTGAAAAAGTGAGAACTCCGATGTTGGGGGAGGGAGCATACTGCCATGTTGCGGTGGGGAATGCTTTGTGGGGAAATGTATTGCCATTTTTACGTTATGGTTTGGCCGATATCCATAAATTCATGAAAGTCGCAGATGCATTTGACGAGCCGTCACATGTGCTGGAAAGTCACCCAGCGCGGCCTGAAGAAAAGGGCTCATCTTTAATGGACCCGACAAACCTTTCATTGATATACAGATCGAATGTTTGACCATCGACTATGACTTTTAACTGGTTTGTTTGTCCGGCTCCTTTCAGGATATGGTTGGACGCGAGAGGTCCAAGGATTGTTTCATAAAAGCAATTCATATTCAGTACTTCACGAAAGGACTTGAACATGGATAACTTGGCTCTTACCAAGGAGACCAACGTCCATGTCCAAGCCCAATGCCAAGAGTACCCGAACAATCCGTTCCGAGCAAGTCCTAAAGGCCTTTGTAGAAGTGGTTCGCAAGAACCTGCCACTCGATTGGAAAAATACTCGCATCACCGCGGATGACCTCATGTACGCACTGGCAGATGCCAACGTCCAGCGCCTGAGTATGGAATCAGCCTGTCAGGAGTTGCAAAAGGCTCCCTCTGGGAATCGCTTGCGGGAAGTTCTGGTGGAAGCCTTGCCCGATCGGACAGGGAGGCAGCGAATGCTGAACCGGATGTTCCGCCCACAACTGCATCCGCGTAGTTGGAATGCAAGCGCGACTGTAACGTTGCGCTTGACCTGACGCGGATCCCCTATCCTGGGAAGCCGTATGAAGACAAGCAGGAAATTGTGCGTGGGATGCCAAACTCTGGGACAACTCACTTTCAGGGGTACGCCACCGTTTCGATGGTGCGAGAGGATCGACGCTCTGGGGTGGCTTTGCGCTTCATCGAAGACGGCGAGGAGATGGCCGAGATGGTGCGCTGGCTGATCAAACGCCTAAAACGCTCAAAATCCGCATCCGCCGGGTGTGTTTGGACAAGGGGTTTGGTTCCCAGCCGGTTTTCAACGTCCTGCACCAGCACCAAGTGAGTGACCTCACGCCGCTTCCCGTGCGAGGCAAATCAGGCGGCGTGCGGTCTTTGTTTCAAGGCAAGTCCCGCAAAACCAGCTACACCTTCAACAGTCCGAAGCCTGGTCCAGACACGGTGCAGGCGCTGGTGGTGAAACGGTACTCGAAAGGCAGCTATGGACGACATCCAAGCGGGTGGTTTGCTTACGCCGTGGCTGGATTGCCAGCGGGTATCTGCCGGTTCAAGTCTTTGAACTCTATCGTCCACGCTTCGGGATCGAGTCCAGTACCAGACCAATGAATCAGGTGCGCGCTCGAACTTCCACTCGTCATCCCGTGATCCGCTTGCTGTTGGTCGGGCTGGCTTTGGTCTGATTCAACCGGTACATTTCGTTGCGCCGACATTTGACCGCCGCACGCCAACAACCATTACACTTGCCCAAACGCTTTTGGCTCTCCTTGCGCCGCTTGGCGCTTCTGCTCAGTCGCGCCATTGAACGTTTATGGGGCACGACTGACGTCATTCAACTTCAACCGTGTATCACACTTTCGTGAAGTACTGAGTATACGACTCATGTCACCCTGAGCGACTGCGAAGGGTCTCTCTCACCGTTGTAAAGATTCTTCGGCCGCAAAGAACGCTCCCTCAGAATGACATGTACAGACCTCCAAGACCGCTTCGCGAAAATCCCGGAGGTCTGCTACTTACACCCTATCCCTGTACAGCGCGGAGAGTGCTGCGCCGATGGCTTGGGAGAGGTCGCCCAGCGCGGCAGAGACGATGGTGATGGAATCTCGTTGGTAGGGCCAGAGATATTCGCGGGCATTTTCGCGCACGATATTCAGGTAACGTTCGCGGAATTCAACCGTGGTTGCTTCGGGATCCATCAAGCCGCCGCCGATGACAACGAATTTGGGGTCAAGCGGCATGCATAAGTTGGCAACATGGATGCCCATTGCCTTTGCCTGAAAATCGAAAATCTCCACGGCAAGCGGATCGCCTTTCTGCGCCAGTCCACGCAGGGAGAAGGCGCGTTCCTTCATGGTCTTGTCTGATGTAGCCAGTTCGTGATTGGGATACTTTTCCAGTTTGTCGGCGAGCAGGTGAGGGAGACCTGAAAGACACGTGTAGGCTTCGATACAGCCCCAGGTGCGTCCACATCCACAGGGGAAGACTTTGTCAATGCCAAGCAGGTGCAGAGGCGCAGGCATGTGACCACCTTCCATGCCAGCAAAGGTGTCACCGCTCAATGCCATCCCCTGCGCATTGATATAAGCACACCCCAAGCCAGAACCGGGAGCCAGCATGAGCACGGTCGCCTTGGTGCCCCCGCGCACGTGTTGGGCTTCCGCCACGCCGCCCATATCGCCGTCGTTGCCAACGATCAACGGGATGGCATGTCCTGCCCTTTCAGCAAGGGAATGACTGTAGGCGGTATGCACATCGAAGCCGGTAAAACTATCCGGCAGGTTCGCCGAGTGGTCGAAAACGCCATAACGCTGAAAAGGACCTGGAATAGCCAACCCCACACCGCCGACCTGATCCCAGTGCAGGGAATTTTGGGAGAGGTAATTATCGATCGCTTCGACCCAACTGCGGACAACGGAATCAGGTCCTTGGGCAGAGTTGGTGGAAGCTTGAAGTAGTTTCGTTGTGATGGTGGTACCATCGCTCCACACACCTCCCACTTTGGATGTCGTTGCACCACCGTCAGTGCCAATGTAAATTGTTTTGCTCATGTTCTCCTTTCCGTTCTTTGTAGTTAGTCTAATTTATGCGAACCAGCAAGACAAAACATCACTGGCCTTTCAGCAACTCATCCACCAATGATTCGGGAACCTGCACGGCGACCACCTCCCCACGCACAGTGATCTCTCCATTTGCAATGATCCACTCTTCGATGACAACCTTGCGTCCCTTGTGTTCCTTTACTTTGCCGCGTATTTCGAGTTCACTGCCGAGCGGAGTCGGTTTGAGGTAATCCACGTGCAGGGAGGCTGTCAGGGTGCGGGTGTTGGGTTCTGCGTTCGGGTCTTCGGCTTTTGCGGCTTTTTGGAGCGCCGCGGCGGCTGTCCCGGTCCCGTGACAGTCGATCAACGAAGCGAGCAGCCCCCCATAGACATAGCCAGGAATGGCAATGTGATATGGCTTGGGCATAAAGCGACAGACCGATTCATCACCGTCCCAGTAGGATTTGATCTGGTGGCCATGTTCGTTGAGCCTGCCGCATCCATAGCAGTGGGCAAGGGCATCGGGGTATTGATCCTGGAATGATTTTAGATCGATCATGAATAATCCTTTTTCCGCACTGAGCGGAGCCATCCGTTCAGTGGATGGCGTAGTCAAAGTGTAATATCTCAAGGATGTAAAATTTTCCACCAGGAAGCGCTTCGGGAGCGCGAACCAGCTGTCCCTTAATTGGGAGGCGGAGTGTTAGTGGCGGTCTCTGCCGGGGTCGGGGAGGGAGTCAAGGATGGGGTTGGGACTGGCGTGGGGGCATCCCCCTGTAAAAGAAACTGACCAACCACCTTCCATTCGAGACCCACAAAGATCTGCACTTCGTATGTGCCGGGCAAAAATTCCTCAGCGTCTGCCTTCCATTCGGTAAAGCCATAACCACCCACCTCCCCATCCCACGGAATGGTCTCATAATGTGCCAGGCGACCGTCGCGATACCAAAGTGCTGTCCATTGCGAACCGGGAGCCATCTGATCATAGGTGAACACCGCACACATATATGTGATGGGATTTTGAAAAACGGTCGCAGCGACATAGTCATTGAAATTGGAACAATTACGCGTGAACTGAAGCGGACTGAATACTGCAGCGGGATTAGGCGTTACTTCACCGATGAACAATGCTTCGATTACAGGCGGGATGAACGGCGTGGGCGTGATGGTGGGCGTATCTGTCACAGACGGCGTATCGGTGATGGTTGGGGAAAGCGTAATAGTAGGTGATAACGTAATAGTTGGGGAAAGGGTAATGGTCGGGGAAAGCGTGATGGTGGGAGATGGCGGGAAGTAGCGAAATGCGACCGGCTCGCCAAATAAATATAACAGGACGGCTAATCCGAATATGACCAGCGCAACCAGCATGGTGTAGATACCGCCTCTTTCGCGCTGACGTCTGATCCGGTAAAAGGTCATTCCCCTCGCTGACAGCCAGGCGCGATAACCGGTACGAAAGATGATCAAGCTACCGATCACAGATAATACAATGGCAGCGATGATGCCTGCGCGAATATCCATATGGGGAAATTATACCCAGTGCGGTCACAAATTGTGCTTTTTCAGAAACAGAAAAGCCCAATTGTGACCGCGGGCAGTATATGGAGTTGATTACGGAGTGGGAGTAAACGTTACGGACAGTGCGGTTCTTTCGATGCGTGGTTCCACCCACAAGGCGCGGTCACCGGTGGCTGAACCCAGGGATAGGATGGTAAAGACAAAACGGACATCCTTACCTGCAAGCGAGCTCAAATCCAGATCCACGGCGAAGGTGTTGCCTTCGTATTGTTCACCGAATGCCCAGAAATCGCGGATGATGCCGTCTGCAAGTTGGTAATCCACGCGGAAGAGAACGCCACAGGAGGTCGCACCGCGTTCACAATTGACGGTCGCGCGGAAACGGTCACCATTTTGGACCCGGAAGGATGGGTACACACCACGGATATACCCGTTGAAGGTGTTTTGCGGGAAGGTAAGCAGGTTGGGAACAATCCGCGTCGTTCCATCTTCAAGTCTGGCAATGCTTTGTTTCAGGACAAACCCATCACGGTCAAGGTTGGTACCCGGGCAATCCAAAGTCCCTGCGCCGCTCGTCCATTGTGCAGAGCAAACATTATCTACAAAATCGTATACCGTACCGCTGACCGCCGGCGTTTTCACATTGATATCCACCCAGAACGGACGGTTGAATGCAGGTGTGGTACCAAAGATCTCGCCTCTTTCGTTGCGAAGCATCCAATTGCTGCGGTAACTTCCTTCGAAGGTGGGGGCACGGAAGGTCATCGCCAGATCGATCGTTTCGCCCGGTGTAACTTCTTCAGGCAGGTAGGTCAGGTTCCTGCCACCCATGATGTCACCACTGACAAAGATGAGGCGGTAGGTCGTTTTCCATGTGCATGTACCGACATTCTTCAAACGCCAGATCTTTGTGAACGAACTACCCGGAGCAAATACGGAACCATCGGGAATTGTGACATCATCAACGAACTCTATACGGTCACAGCCCCGGTTTGGAGTCGGTGTGGGCGATTGGTACGGAGTCCGTGTTGGAGTGGGTGTCCGCGTGGGCGTATTCGTGGGTGTGTTGGTTGGAGTAAATGTTAATGTTGGCGTGAAGGTCGGAGTATTCGTCGGTGTATTGGTTGGTGTGTAGGTTGGCGTAAAGGTCGGTGTACGCGTTGGCGTGAAGGTCTTGGTCGGAGTATTGGTCGGTGTCCGCGTCGGAGTG
>CAYTDB010000049.1:28963-32426 GCA_964436455.1 uncultured Anaerolinea sp.
GGTGTGCGCGTCGGGGTGAAGGTCAACGTGGGTGTAGATGAAGGTGTTTGGGTCGGGGTATCCGTCGGCGTAAAAGTGAACGCCGGTGTGGATAACGGAGTTTGAGTTGGGGTGAAGGTCTTGGTTGGTGTGTTACTCGGTGTGCGCGTCGGGGTGAAGGTCAACGTGGGTGTAGATGAAGGTGTTTGGGTCGAGGTATCCGTTGGCGTGAAAGTGAACGTCGGTGTTGTAGCGGACGGCGTTTGAGTCGGTGTGTTGCTTGGTGTGCGTGTTGGGGTGAGTGTCAACGTGGGCGTGGACGAAGGAGTTTGCGTCGGGGTATTGGAAGGCGTAAAGGTAACCATTGGGGTGTTCGATGGCGTCTGTGTTGGCGTAGAGGTGTTAGTCGGTGTATTGCTTGGGGTGCGTGTGGGTGAATTACTCGTAGTCTGAGTTGGAGTATTCGTAGGTGTGAAAGTTGCTGTCGGCGTGTATGATGGCGTCTGCGTAGGTGTGGATGTATTCGTTGGCGTGTTGGAAGGTGTCCGCGTGGGTGTGAATGTTACAGTGGGGGTATTCGACGGGATTTGGGTTGGTGTATTGGATGGGGTAAACGTAGCCGTTGGGGTGTTCGATGGCATTTGCGTAGGCGTGTTGGACGGGGTCCGGGTCGGGGTGTTGGACGGGGTCCGGGTCGGGGTGTTGGACGGGGTCTGTGTCGCTGTGGCAGTTTTGGTCGGAGTCTGCCTCGGAGTCAAAGTGAAGGTGGGTGTGTTGGACGGTGTCCGGTTCGGGGTGAAGGTCGGCGTGAAGGTGAACGTCGGAGTGAACGTCAGTGTGTTGGTTGGGGTGAGTGTCGGAGTCGCACTGGGTGTGTAGCGCGGATCCAAACAGACGGGGAATGAGTCGACGCGTGCGGCAGGTTCGCGCGTGTCACCGTATTCGTCGTAGATCTTAATGAATTGAATATCGGGGAATTGTTTGAGGTTGAGCGTGAGCGGACGTGCGATGTTGTAAAGCGTGCCGTTGGATTGACAGTTGCCCATCAGATAGACATGCGCCACACCGTCGGCGTACTCGAGCTTGCTGTAGCCTGTAAAGCCATTGAGGACGAGGGCAAGGCCTCCATTACGTTCAACGTCACTTGGACCCTTGAAGAACTCGTTCAGGACTCCGCCAACCAGGTTTTGCGCAGACGGGACAAAGCGCGTCACTGCGACCTCGTAGGGGAGTTCGCCATTTATGAGCCGTTCATTGTCTGTGAAGTAAACATTGATCTTCACGTATAGCGGCGTGCGTGTGGGTGTGGGAGTCCGCGTAGTGGTGGGTGTGAAAGTTTTGGTGAAGGTGGGTGTGATCGTTGGTGTGTTGGAAGGTGTGCGCGTGACCGTTGGTGTGAAGGTTTTGGTTGGCGTGGATGTTTTTGTAAATGTAGC
Organism: uncultured Anaerolinea sp.; assembly: GCA_964436455.1. Taxonomy (GTDB): domain Bacteria; phylum Chloroflexota; class Anaerolineae; order Anaerolineales; family Villigracilaceae; genus Defluviilinea. The sequence continues at coordinate 30,379 of CAYTDB010000049.1, forward strand.
TGTGAGGGTAGCCGTTGGCGTAAATGTTTTTGTAGGAGTATTCGAAGGTGTAGCTGTAGCGGTCGGCGTGCGGGAAGGGGTGGGAGTCAACGTTGATGTCAATGTGATCGTGGGCGTGAAGGTAGCTGTAGCTGTTGGCTGACGCGTCGCAGTTGGTGAAGGTGTATTTGTTTTCGTCGGTGTGCTGGAGGCTGTATCGGCAGGCGTGACAGTAGGCGTACGTGAAGGTGTAATCGTAGCAGTCGCTGTGTGGGTGGGAGTATAAGTTGGCGTAAAGGTGGAAGTGGCAGTGAAGGTCGCTGTAGGCGTGGATGCCAACGTCGGCGTGAAGGTTTTCGTTGGTGTTGCAGTGTTCGTCGGCGTCAATTTAATCGTTGGAGTGAAGGTGGCTGTATTGGTCGGTTGACGCGTCGCAGTAGGACGCGGTGTATTTGAAGGCTTAACCGTGGAGGTGGGGATGGGTGTCTTTGTGGAAGTTGGAGTCCGCGTGGCAGTTGGAGTGGATGTTAATGTATTCGTTGGCGTAAAGGATGGCGTGGAAGTTGAGGTCGGTGTATAGGTAGATGTGGCTGTGGGGGTTTTCGAGGCAGTCGGTGTGAAGGACAACGCGGCAATGGCTTGCTGTGCTTGTGATGTCCGCACGATGGAGGTGAAGGTTGCGTTGACCTGTATGGTCGGTGAAGGAGTCTGGCTCAGTGTGGAGGTCTGAGTCGGTGAAAGGGTCTGGGTGGCGGTCGCTGTTGGGGGAAGGGTGGCAGTGACCGTCGGGGGTTGAAGGATGGCAGAGGTTGGGGGAGGAGTCGGAGATGGGCGAAGTGTCCGTGTGGGAGGCGGGACACTCGTCGCTTCGGGTTGAGGTAGTGATGTAGAAGTCGCAAGCGGGGCAGGTGTCTGTGTGACTGTGGAAAGAGACACAGGAGCAAATAGTCTATTCGCAACAGGCTGTCCGACCACTCCAATCACAGTTGCCAATGAGGCAAGCGCGGCTGATGTGATCAGCCATTGCCAGCCGGTCACCATGCGGGCGCGTCGCGTGCGATAAAAGACAACCGTGCGCGCGGATTGCAATGAACGAATACCCGCACGCGCGGCAAGCAATGCAAACACCGCAATGAGAACGACAATCAGTGTAACACCCGCGCCTATGCTCATAAACTTTATGATTATACTGCCTAATTATTTGAGGTCGCAGTCGGAAAAATCAGGCATCCATATGGTCATTTTTATGGTTACAATAGAAACATGAAAGAACTTGTTTTCCTCAAGTTTGGCGGCTCGCTCATCACAGACAAGACACAGCCTTACACACCGCATCTGGATATGATGGAACAGCTCGCGCTCCAGATCAAAACTGCACTTCAGACTCAACCGAACCTGCGTCTTGTGATCGGACACGGCTCCGGCTCTTTTGGTCACGTGCCAGCCAGTGAGTACCACACGCGTGACGGTCTGCCACCCAAGGCTACCCCACTCACCCACCGCGAACGCGACGAGACCGAGGAAAACTATTGGAAGGGATTTGCTGAGGTCTGGTATCAGGCATCGGCTTTGAATCGATTCGTGATGAAGGCGTTGCACAAAGCCGAGGTGCGGAGCATGTCACTTCCGCCTGCCTCCAGCGTGATCTCCAGCACCGGGCAGGTCTCTGTTTGGGAGACAACTCCACTGCGGATGGCATTGTCCGCGGGCATCGTACCAGTCATACACGGAGATGTGGTGTTTGACGAAGTACACGGAGGCACGATTCTTTCGACCGAGGATCTGTTTGCTCATCTGGCGCGTGCTCTCAGTCCGGACCGTATCCTGCTCGCGGGACTCGAAGCGGCAGTGTGGGAGGACTTCCCTGCCCGCACGAAAAAGATCGAAAAGATCACACCCGATTCGTTCGAGGAGATCAGCGCGGGAGTAGGCAAAGCTGCGGGCGCGGATGTGACTGGCGGCATGGAGTCAAAAGTCAAACAAATGCTGAGGCTGGTGCAGGAAATTCCGGGGCTGACGGTGCAGGTTTTCTCAGGGGAGGAACCGGGGAATCTTGTCCGGGCATTGTC
>CAYTDB010000050.1:0-31603 GCA_964436455.1 uncultured Anaerolinea sp.
TTCAAGAAAATCGCCTGGACGAGACTGTTTCTGCAATCCTTGAAGGTGTTATAACACCAAAATATCAAAGACAGTAATTTTCTTCCAAAAACTTTCTGTATACTGGGCATGCGTGGGCAATCGCCATTAGCAGGCAAAGCAATCCATAACCTAAACGGTAACTTTGGCAGATGCGCAACACATCCACCCGATCCGTATTGAATTTCCTTACTCCCAATCAGAATTATTCCGGGTGATTAGAATCATGGAGGGGATTATCGCAGCAGTGGTATCATCGCCTTATGATTACCGCAACTGCCCAAGCCCAGCCTAATATAGCGTTCACAAAGTTGGTTCAATGGAACACAAGTTCTTGTGACTGCAAGGCTAGTAATCGCACCCAATAGCCTCCTCACACCGACAAGATCACAAGTAACAGAGTACTTGAGCTCCGCAAAGTGATGTATAATCGTAATGTATAAAGGAGCTGAAGTATGTCTGAGCACATGATCCGTAAACAAATCTATCTTCCCAGACGTCAAAACCTGACGCTGAAGAGGCTGGCAAAACAGCGCGGCATAAGCGAAGCAGAAGTCATTCGTCAAGCATTGGACCGGGAGGCAGAATTGTCCGTACCTGTAGTACATGACAGCCATAAGGCGCTGGAAAAAATATTTGCTTTTGTTGAATCGCTGCGCAAACGGCCTGAATTTATGCAAGGTAAACCTTACAAATTCAACCGTGAGGAGCTTTATGAGGAAAGAGAAAATCGCTGGGTTAAGCCAAAAGGGAATTAGAAATGCCTTCCATCCTACTGGATACCAACGTGCTCGTCTATGCCTTCGATGTGCGTCAGACGTCGTTACAGAAGAAAGCCAAAGCAATCATCTTGAAAGCTGAGGAAACTACCACCGGTTGTTTAAGCGTGCAATGTCTGGCCGAATTTTTTCGTGTGTCCACGGCTAAAATGCAATTGCCAGCCGACGAAATATTCAAGCAGTTAGAATACTGGCAGAGCGCCTTTCCTATATTTTCCCTCACCTCGCAAATCGTTTTGGAAGCTGCGCGGGGTGTACGCGATCATCAGCTTTCCTATTACGATGCGCAGATTTGGGCAAGTGCCAGGCTTAATCAGGTGCCAGTGATTTTTAGTGAAGATTTTCAGGATGGACAGATCCTAGAAGGAGTTCGATTTATAAATCCTTTTGCAGACGAGTTTGTGTTTGATGAATGGTAATTCGTCTTGAAGTTAATGCAAATGACTATTTCTACAGTAACAGCTCTCGCTTGTGCTAACATCGTGTTCATCAAGTATTCAGGGAGAAACTCGGTTGAACTAACCGCAAGGTTCGTTTTGGAGGAGGGAATATCACTGGCGGAAGTGCTTTTTTCAGGGAAATCTAAAATAAATCAGATTGTTTGAGACTCATAGTGGTGCAGGATTTTCAACGCCGATTTCCAGTCATTGCCTATCGATCAGAGCGCCTGATTTTCCAGATGACGATGGCATATAACAGTAGCGAAACAGCCATAACAACTCCTAGGTTGGTCAATACCCGAGTAACGGGAACAACCTCCGAGAACGCCGCCCGGCAGACCTCAGCCAGCGCTACAGACGGCACCCAAGGGAGAATGCTTTCCAAGAACGTTGGCAGCTGAATACCAAGCATTTTTACCAGTATTGCACCGAGCAGAAGCAGCAGAAGGGCAGTCATCCATCCAGTCATATCCTGCTGCTTCTCATAGAAACTACCCAGAACCAGACCTGCGGCCACCGAGAAGAACCAACCACCGATCACGAATAATATCGCCATATCCCAGTGGATCACTTCCGACCAGGATATGACAAAAAGTATCGCCGCTGCTACCAGAATATAAAACGACCCTGCCAAAGCTTTTCCAATGACCACCTGGCTGATACTGGCTGGAGAGACCAGCAGTGCCTGCATCGTTTTGGTTTCCTTCTCTTCGAAGAGCAGGCTGGGTACCAGAAAAATGCCCATCATCATAATCAAGAGCACGGAATTCACAGTGGCAAGACTCAGAAACAGCACACCATCGGAGGGGGGATAAACGATGTTCCCTTCAATTTGGATAATGACTGGCAGACCCAGCACTTGCGAAAGTATCCCCTCAAGTTTCGGCAATACTTCAGAAACCTGATTGCGTTTGCTCCAGCAAACAAAGCCTTGAAATTCAACCTGTTTGCCCGCCGCGAGTCTTATGTCAACATCTGCAGGAAGCACCAAGCCAACCAGCGGATATACTGCGCCACATAGAACTGATCTCAATTCCTGCTCTGAACGCAGCTTTTGCACTGTTACTTCGGGATTGTTTTTCAATTCTTCAACCAGGCGTGAGTCGCCTATATCGTAAACTGGCAGCGCTATTTGCGGTTGTTCAAAGATCAAGGGAAGCATCTTTGGCAGGAGCAGCATAATGCTCAACATGATAATCATCGGGACAACCACTCTGTTCTTGAGCGCATCGACAATATCTTTCGAAGCGATCGTCCAGATGATGTTCAAACTGTCACAGATGCTTCCTCTGGTTATATTCAACATTTTAATTTCTCCACAATGCGTAGATGAAGGTTTGATCTTGGTTACCTGCTCAACCTCGTTTTATACCACCATCGGAAGGACAACATACAAAAGTGCATCCAAGATGAAATGGGTGAGTATGGCACTTTCAAGACCATAGGTCCGATACAGCCAGCCAAACGCCAGGGCTAACAGACCATTCCCAAGGATCGCCCGAATGACTAAACCAACCATCAAGGGCAACCCCAGCGTGGATAAATTGAGCAAATGGAGGACACCGAATAAAATCGCCACGAGTAAATTGATAAGCCAGAATCCAATAGGCTCTATCTTGCCGGTTTCATCATGCCAGACCAATCCAACCACCCAAATCAACAAGGTCAATAAACCCAACCGGAAACCCACCTCTTCCGTAACCCCGGCTGAAATCGCCGCCAGCAACATTGTCCACCAGGGACCCTGAGTCAATTCGCCCAACGCAGAGAGCGGAATGTTCTGAGCCTGGAGATCTGCCAGAATCATTGGCAATGTAAAAAAACGAACACCGATACCCATGGCAGTCAACACACCAGCGACTACCAAAGAGGTCAAGGCCATCCTGCCGATTTTTCCCTGTAAGGGTTTTTTATCGACCCATCCTTCAATGAAGGGTAATCCCAACCCGGTTCTGGTAGCCAGTAACAATCCTATTGCCCCGGGCAACCCAAAGATGATGAAGTTTGACAGCGTAACGTTGAGGATGATATTCGTCCAAAGCTCTGGCTGGTCAGCATATCCGTTTGTAATCACCATGGGCGCCTTCAGCAGACTGGCCACAAATGTCAGGGCAAGCACGATCAAGAATACTTTCCACGAAAACTTTCGTCTGATTGGTAAGAGAATTGCCTCCATCGTTCACCGACTCCTTTCATTGTCAGAGAAACCTACAAGACCGAATGCCATCCTTGCAGCTGCAGCCCATCTGACAACATATCTCCCTTATTGATTAGGCCGTTGTACTTTCCAGATCACCAGACCAAAGACCAATGCAATACTTACTACAGCAATAGCAAGATTAAGCCATAGTTGAGCCGGGGTAACCCCAGTTGTAAGAGAGAAGCGGAATATGCTGGCTAACGCCGAAGTCGGGAACCAGGTCAGGAACATACGGATGCCAGCTTTCAGGTTTGGAGTCATATAAAAGAGCGGCGGAATCACAAGGAATAGCATCAGCACCACCATCCAGATCCCGGATTGTTTCGCCGATTTGATAAAGCTGCCGACAGCCAGACCCAATCCGATAGCCAACAGCGCATATCCCAGGAAGGCTGCCAATGCCAACGCCCAATTTACAATATACATTGAGAACAAGATCATCGCCAATCCGCCGATAACCAGGATGTAGAAAAACCCTGCCAGCGCTTTACCTAAGACAACCTGACCGGGGCTGGCCGGGGAGGTCAGCAGTGCATCCATTGTCTTGGTTTGTTTTTCTTCCAGCATCAGGTGAGGAATCAAAAGTAATGCTGTTGTGAAAACGAAATAAATCATCTGGTAGGCGACCATGGTCTGCATGCCATCCACATCTGCTTGCGGAATAATAATGTTCTGGTCAATAACCAACTGCACCGGTTGACCGAGAATTTCGGTGAAAGCCCGGCTGTATTTCACTTCAAGTTCATTCACTTTCATGCGGTCGACCCAAAAGATATAACCTCTCAGGATTGGCGTAGCGCCGGAGGCTAGTGTCTGGTCGAAATCCGCCGGGAGCACCAGGCCAAGATCCCGATTGCCCATTTTAGTTTCCATATCTTGCAGGGAAGATGCCTCTCGGAAGGAGTAAGTGGCGCCGTCTCCAAGTGTAGTTTTGTCGATTGCCAGGCTGGTGTTGCCCTCGTCGTAAATCACCACGCTAACATCCTTATCGAAGGGGCGTAAAGTGCCAAGCCAATAGAAAAACGCAACCATCACGATCATGATAATGATATTGCTCCTGCTGCTCTTATTTTTTAAAGCATCCAGGATATCTTTCGTGCCGATGACCCATGCGATATAAAGGGTATCCATCAGGGAGTTCATAATTCCTCACTTCCTCGTCTCAAATCACCGCCGGTTAATTGAATGAAAATATCTTCAAGGGTTGTTTTTTCATCTTTGCCGTATTCAGCCTTCAATCGGACGGGAGTATCCAGAGCAATGATGCGCCCCTGGTCGAGGAATGCGACGCGTTGACTTAACTGATCAGCCTCTTCCATATAGTGGGTGGTCAGGAAGATGGTCATGCCGTTACGAGCCAGATTGGTAACGATGCTGCGGATATCGCGAGCAATATGCGGATCCAGCCCACGAGTCGGTTCATCCAAGAAAAGGACCTCGGGGTTGTGAAGCAACGCCCGGGCAATGAGTACACGCTGTTTCATGCCGTTTGAGTACTTCTGGACCCGATCTCCAGCGCGTTCGGTCAACCCAACCTCGGCCAGCACTTCATCCACGCGTGACTTCCGCACACGATATAGCCGTGCAAAGAAAATCAGGTTTTCGCGAGCCGACATACGTTCATAGAGGTTCTGACTATCGAACACCACACCTATTCTGGGCTTGAGTTGCTGGCGCTCGTTGACGACATCAAAACCAGCAACTATGGCCGTTCCAGAAGTAGGTATCAGTTGTCCGGTCAGCATACGGATGGTGGTGGTCTTGCCGGCACCATTGGGACCCAGGAAGCCGAAAATCTCACCGGGGGCAACGCTGAAGCTAATTCCATCCACTGCACGCAAGCCGTCGTAGTTACGCGTTAATTCTTTGGTTTCGATTGCATACATAGTCTTACTACCTTTCTCACCGCATAATCAAGAATGCACCAATCAGGGCACTGAGTTATCCCCCAGTACATTATTGATCATCGAACGTGGTGGTTTGTTGTACATCACTGCTTCCATTTCTGTTCTCAGTATATATAAAAGAAATACGCCGTGCAACAAAAATCTGGCAAACGGCGTATGGGAGCGGTAGACGGCACTATTTCAGATGTGAACAGCACCATTCCAGTGCTGTTTTATTGTTCAGAAAAGGATGTTTCGGATACGTTCTAATATCCCAAAAGTTCTCGCAATTCCCGCTCAGCGGATTTGCTTAGAGGAATTTCTGTAGCGGGTGTATCCTTCAACCGCAGCGTGAAACTGTCACGAGTGTACGGGATCACTTCCTTGACCTGTTGCAAGTTGACAAGATAGGAGCGGTGAGCGCGAAAGAACCCACTGCGCGATAAACGTTTTTCCAATTCTGCAAGAGTGAACTGGGTTGGAAGGCGTCCATCGATGGTCTGGAGATAAGCGCGGTCATCCTGGGCAAATACATATAGGATTTCAGCAGGATCTATGAGAATGATCTTATCGTTTGATCTGGCAGGAACTTTGAACGGACGATTGCGCTGTTGTTCTTCCTGAAGATCATACGATTCGATAATTCGACCCTGAGCAAGGCGATAAATGGTTTTGCAGAATGTCTCAAGATGAGTTGATTCCTGTGCAAACACAAGTGCCGCAGTGCCTGCTTCCGCCTGACTGCGTACAACCTGACTGATTAGCGTGATGGAGACCTGCTCACAACCTGCGAACGGCTCTGCCAACAGCAAGATTTGTGGCTTGGCGAGGAGTGCCCGTCCTAATGCCAGCCGCCTGGAAAGTCCAGGGGGAAGCTTTTCCACGATGACACTGGTGTGATCTGCCAAACCGACTTGTTCAAGTACTTCGATGGCTCGAGTTTTCGCCAAGTGATACAAGCGGCTAAAGAACTTTAAATTTTCAATTACCGACATACGTTTGTAAAGATTGTCTTCGAGGAAAAGCACACCTACCTGGCGACTGAAAGCATCGCGCTCACGATAAGGATCCAGACCGGACAGGCGTATGCTTCCGGTCGTTGGTCGGATTACACCAGTGAGCAACTGGAATAAAACATCCTTGCCACTATCCACCGATCCCACCAGTGCAGCAATCTCCCCTGTTTTTACTTCCAACAAGGGTATATCTATTACAGTGATTTGTTCGATGGTTTTCTGCAGGTTTGTGAGCGAAATCATCGATATTATTGTAGCATACCCAATATCGGACACGTCATACAACTTCGAAGAAGGGAATAGCTTGATTCCATAGGTGATTTTTTATTGTAACCACTTGGTTATGATCCCATAAACCCATAAAACCAATATTCGGAATTGTGGCTTGTTTTTTACATTTTCAGTTCCATCTGGCCTAATGTCATCCCTAATGGCTCAGATTGGATTTCTTCGCTACCCGTAAAATCAGTAATCGTGTGTGATAATTTCCAAATGCGCTATTGGGCGCACGCTGACAAATTCATTTGAGCCGATGGCGAGAATCATAGAGGGGATTGTAGCACTGGTGGTATCATCGCTATATGACCACTGCAACAGCTGAAGCGAATCCCAATATAGCCTTCATCAAATAATCGTAAGCTTAAGGCGAAAAAGTTGATGTGAATGAGTCAAGTTTTAAACGAATTTGAAAACAAGCAAAAAACCTACACTTCCCATGCACAAACAATTTTTGTGTGGGCAAATTTCTTGATATGGCAGAGATAGTTCGTCACCTGGTATACGGCGAATGGCGTGGAATGCCTTGTCCCAAGGGATGGGAGCAAAAAGAGAACTGGCCGTTTATTTGGTGTAGGGTATGAAGACAACTCTGCATTTAGTTGCACACTAATCATAGCACGTCTTGTCAGTCTGAGACGTAGTCTCGCTAGATACATGGTTGAACTGGCGGCAAGGTTTGTTTTACCTAAACTGGTCCAGACAATAAAACGCGATGGTCTACAGTAGCAACATTTGAAGGTTATCATGTGAATAAAGAAGGATCTATATATTGCGATATTTGTCAACAGCGACTTTACAAAAAATATATTATATTGTAAAATGAAAACGTGACTATATACAATCGCTTGACCTTCTCGGCTTTGAAAAATGCTCTTGAGGATCAGCGCACTATTGTTATTACCGGGATGCGCCGCACGGGGAAAACCACTTCAATTCAATGGCTGTTGGAACAAGTTCCGTCACAAAATAAAATCTACCTTGACTTGGAACGTCTCGACCAGCGGACTGTATTCCAAGAAAACAATTATGATCTGGTACTGGATTACCTGCGTAACCGGGGATTGAATCCTAGCAGACCGATGACTGTGGCACTAGATGAAATCCAATATGTGCCTAACCTGCCCAGTGTAGTCAAATACTTGCATGATACCTATGGAATTAAATTTCTACTTACTGGTTCCAGTTCTTATTACCTGAAGAATTACTTCACCGAATCTCTCGCTGGCCGCAAAGTGGTTTTCGAAATGTTCCCACTCACATTCGGTGAATTTTTGGATTTCCGGGGTGTTCCCTATCGGCGTAGAGAAACATTCGCGGATATGCGCTACGACCCTCATGAATACGAACGCCTCAAAGGACTTTATGAGGAATTCTTAACCTACGGTGGACTTCCCGATGTTGTTCTGGAGACCCGTCCTTCCGTTCGGCGCGATCTATTGAATGATATATTTTCCTCATACATAAACATTGACGTGCGTAATCTGGCTGATTTCCAAAAAATCGGTGAGCTCCAGCAGTTGATGCGTTTGCTTGCCTTAAGGATTGGGAACAAACTCGATATCACAAAGCTTGCATCCACGATTGGTCTTTCCCGGCCCACAGTCATGCAATACTTGGATTTCCTTGAAATGACGTATGTGATTAGACGTTTACCTGCATTCGCTGGAGGGGATAAACCGTCAGCGCTTGCGAAAAAGTTATATTTTTGCGACAACGGAATTGCTGGTATATTGGCTAATCTAAGCGAGGGCGCATTGTTTGAAAATTCAATTTGTAACCAATTACAGCAGTATGGCAAACTAAATTATCTTGCCAAAGGCAATGAGTACGAGATTGATTTCATTGTTACACAAAGTAACATCAAGATAGCTCTGGAAGTGAAATACCATCCTATTCTTTCGGATGATCAAAAACTCAAGAGAATTTCAAAAAAATATCTGTTTTCTGAATCCTGGTTGGTTGGGAAATATCCTGCACCTGGCTTTCCAGATTTTCTTTGGGGTGGGTTACTTTTTTAGAAAGAAACATTATGACTACAGCCACCGCACAAGCGAATCCAAACATAGCTTTCATCAAATAGCGATTGGCAAAACTCCATTGAACTAACGGCAAGGTTTGTTTTGGCAGCGAGATTGTACTGAGCCAACATTTCCAATCATCCTGGTTACATCTGCATGTCAGACAAATCACAAAATTGACATTTCCTTTGAAGCTCTATACTGACAATCCCGCATGATGACAAACTTCATTCCCGGAATAAAGTTGAGTACCTTGTTCTATAGTGAAATTATCAAGCCAATTCTTGATTTGAATTTCCCCGACATACAGTATAGTGCAGCACTCATCGGTGCCGGATCTGAAGTCTTGGGGTTCGACACTGAAATGTCAAGGGACCACGATTGGGGGCCGCGTGTAAAACTCTTCTTTAATGAAGATGATTTTGTGGATAAAGCCAAAGCTGTTGAGACGTTAATCAAAGCCAATTTGCCCAATCAATTTAGGAATTATCCTGTGCAGTGGACGATTGACGGTCCAAGTGGGAATACTTGTGTGGAGTTTCTTACCATCCGGAGTTTCTTTCTGGATTACTTGAACTTCGATATCCGTGATGAAATCAAAACTACAGATTGGCTTACATTTCCGGAGCAAAAGCTCCGCGCAGTAATAAGCGGGGCAATCTATTGGGATGACCTCGGCTTACAGGCAAGCCGTGATCGCTTGCACTATTACCCCAATGAAATCTGGCTCTATCTACTGGCTGCCCAGTGGCAACGGATTGGACAGGAAGAACATCTGATGGGTCGCGCCGGGATTGCAGGAGACGAAATTGGTTCAGCGCTCATTGCCGCCCGTTTGGTGCGAGATCTGATGCGCTTGTGTTTTCTCATGGAAAAGCAGTATGCTCCCTATGCAAAATGGTTTGGGACCGCTTTCGCTCAGTTGGCAGGTGCCGAGGTACTAATGCCTCTCCTGCGTCGTGTACTCCTGGCTTCTACTTGGTCAGAGCGCCAGAATTTTCTTGTTCCTGCCTATGAAATTGTAGCGAGCAATCACAATGACCTGGGTATTACGGAGACCTTGGATACAAAGACATCCTATTTCGATGAGGAAACGCGGCCGTTTCTGGTTATTGGTGGAGGACGATTTGCCAAGGCGCTTCAGGAGAAAATCAGCGATCCTGTTGTAAAACGAATTGCCAATAGGTGGGTAATTGGCAATGTTGATCAGTTCAGTGACAGCACTGATCTTATCAATGGAGCGCGCTCCTTACACTCGTTGTATGAATAAAGACAAGTATATGTCAAGTACCCATTTTATATACCAAAGATAAATAGACAAAATCAGGTATTTTGAATTGCATACTGGCGAGGCGATAAGCCCTGTAATGCCTCGTGTGGACGGATAGTGTTTTAATCTTCAAGCCAGTACTCTGCGATCAACCCCAGACTATCGCGCCCTAAATGCTCTTTGGTTTTATTAGTAGTGGTATCATCGCCCTATGACCACTGCCACCGCCCAAGCGAATCCAAATATCGCCTTCATCAAATATTCAGGAGAGAAACTTGGTCGAACTAACGGCAAGGTTTGTTTTAGGTTTGATATATAGAAACAATGTGAACGATGGTTAGGTGGTTCTTGAATGATTCGATTCAGTAAGAAGGGAAACCGCCATACTTGTTGCATCCACGGTACATTGTAGGCAACGTTCCATGAGGTTATTTTCCATATAGTAACGCTGCCCTGATTCGGTTGCCAGGTCGCAACCAATCTATTGACGACAATTGACCGAACCATACTGCTTTTCAAAAGCGCTGATCAATTTTTAAACAAGGGTATAGGCGGGTTCAAACGATTCGGCGGGTGAATTCCTGCCCGCAACAAGACCAATCCCCATGATTCCTCCGCTCATCGCCCCACACATGCCGCCGGTACGGGAAATGCCACTGCAAAATCCTGTTGCAATTTTGGGAATCAGATCTGATTGGATGCTCTGGCTTCCGCGATCGCTTGCAACACACTCTCTGCACAGAAAAAACATGAATGAAACAGTTCCCAGCCGCGTTGCGTGGCTTGTTCGCTCTTGTTTCAACTCCTTTTCCGGGCTCTTCCTGTTTGGAAGAACTCCTCGCTCTCATCATAGCGAAAGACAGACCTTGATCGCAATATCCACAAGATTTTCCCGAATTTCAGTTCTATTATGCCACTTTCTATTGTCCCATGTTGCGGCACTCAGATCATCTCCGCCATATAATATCTGGCCTAGTTTTACATTTCTAAACCTGGCCACGGCAAAAAAAGCCGCTGCTTCCATCTCCACCGTGACACAGCCTTCCGATTTTCTCAATTCAATTTTCTTCTTTGTCTCTCGATAAAACGAATCGGTCGTCCAGGTCTTTGCTTTTATGTAGCCGATGGCGTATTTATTAAATTCTTCTTCGATCTTTTCAACCACTTGCGGGTTGCATTCAACCTCCCTGGATGGCGCAAGATAATGATACGAAACGCCTTCATCACGTACGGCTGAGATGGGAATGACCAGATGCCCCACGGCGATATCCTTTCTTAATACCCCTGCGCCGCCGCAAACGATAAATTTATCGAATCCATAGGCGATCAGCTCTTCCAGGAATGCGGCAGATCCGGCCGCGCCTACATATCCCAGGAATAAATGGATCTTTTTCCCCGCATACTCCATTTCATAAATTGGAACATCCATAGTTTCACAATCCAAAAATTTGACTACTTTTATCCGCCCCTCCTTTTCCATGGCATCAAGAACTTCACGGAAAAAGGTGATCACACAATATTCATATCCTTCAGTTTTCTTGTGGGAATGTGATGGCTCAATTTTTGCCAATGGGGTCTCATCAAATTCCAATATTGGATATTTTTCTTTCTTCATGAGATGCTCCTTACATAATCGCGAGCAACACTGTCATGGGGCGGATTGCATCCTGTCGAAATCGCACTCGCCTGAATTAATAATAGTGTGACTTGTCAGCTCTCTCCGATTTCTTTCTACCCATATCGAGGTATTCCTCATGCTGTTTTTGTAAGGATGTTCTGCACCTGTTCCACTACCATTTTGGCGATCTTGCGGCACCTGGTCAATACATCGTTATCAATGTACTCTCTGACGCCAGCTTTGCAGGAAAAATCGCATTGGGTGATGGCCTGGCATTGGGTGCTCCCAAATTCTTTGCGGAACCATTTCGAAAGGCGATGCGCGGTATTGAGGGCGCGGTTGAATTTGTTCACATCATCCGTAAATGCGTTCCCGCCACCGATCATGAGCGCCAGCATGCGCGTTACTCGCAGGTAGCTGTTTTCGATTTCGCCGATCTTCAATCCAATGGCCATCACGCCAGCGGTATAGGCGCTGCAGGTTTGTCCCTTGAACAATGTCCCGCCCATAAAGGCGGATGTAGCATCGAGCAACTCTTGATTTACCGGAATGGTATCGCCGAGGTGTTGATATACCGCATGGGCACAGTGAAAATTGCATTGCTTCATATGATCATACAAACAGGTATAAGCTTCCCTTTGTTCAGCAGGAATCGTTGAACAGTGATCGCTTGCGAGGGTCTCAGCAAGAAGCTCGGTGGAATGGCGGACAGCATGGATACACGGAACAGGTAATCGCGGGTTCTGAATCGCCTTGCAGAATGAGGCGGCGTTTTCATCGGAAAAACGCTGATAATAATCATAGCCAAGATCGAAGATCCGCGGCAGTCCATCGTGCATCTCCCTCAATCCATGGCTCAAGCCCAGAATGACCAACGGAGAAGTGATGCCGCCGCATTCGAAGCCGGTATTGCCTATACCGCCGGGCATGCCCCCCATCAACTTGACTAGGTCATCCCGTTTGGTCTGGTTGAGATCAAGCACGGTCTTCATTACGGCTGGGGCGCAGTGGCCCATGCGTAATAGGTTATCCAGACCGCGTGCCCGGTAGGCGGGTTTTGTTTCCGTGCTCAGGTTATATTGCATGTGATTCTCCTCTCAGTTTTTTATTGGGAAAAGGTCTTTCCCAATTTGTATGCCCGCTCCAGGTAGCCTCGTCTGGTCTCATCGTCTGTTACGGGCACGTTGAGGCTTGGGTTGGCAAATACGGTCAGGACTTTCACTGAACTCTGCTTTGGGTCGACGGTGGCGCTGAGTGCAGACCGAGACTCACGACCGCACCCAAAACGACCCCCACTATCATATGCACCACAAATGACCCACCGTACCATTGCAACGTCGCAGGTACTGTCATCTTTAGCAGGATGGGGGTCGTCGCCAGCATCGGTTGGCTAAGGATCTCGACATAAATTATTGCCAAGAGGATGGTCTTTTTAAAATTGCTCACTCGCAGGACTTCAATCCGTGCCGCGAGCGCCCCAAAAATGGCTCCGATCAGTGGCCCGACCAGGTAGTGCGTTAGGATGCCCAGTTGAATGCTTCTTGCCATATCCACGCCTTGAATCGAAAAGAAACGCGAAACGGTATTTCCAACGATCGAGAAGCATGTCAGCGCTGGCAATCCAAGTGCAGAAAATGCGCCCATAAGAACCAGGTCCATGACCAATGTGCCAGCCAAACCACCGATCACCCCCCACCCCAACCCCATCGAAAAACTGTTGGAAGTGGCACGACCAGTTACGTGGGAAGTGCCTTCAAGTGTTTTTTCCATCTCTATGTCTCCTTCATTTAACTCTATGCTGTGTTACAAAGAAACAGTGTTGGTTTGCCTTCATGCGTCTGATTGCAACCTGGGAAGGGATGGTTTCAGCTCCATGTCCCTGTGCGAGAACCATCCCTACCCGTGTGCGTCGATTCTTTACTTCTTCATTGCGCGCATCAGTGTGATCAATCCCAGCGCAAGCAGCAGGATTGCAAAGATCGGCAGTTCAAAGGAAAGGTGTAGAAGCGGGCGCGCCAGCTCCAGTCCGCCCAACAAGAGGGCGAGGATGCCAAGCGTGGTCGTAAAAGCACTGGTGGGTTCTCCTTTCCAACGCCGTGCCAGGCTGAGTCCAATCAGGATGGCTCCGATGCCGAGTGCGCCTGTGCCTTCTGGCAGGGATGGGATCATTTCAGTGATCCCCCACAGGATAAAGAGAGCGCCCCAAGCAATCGTGCCGAGGTCGGGATTGAACTTGATTGTGGTTTCCATTTTTTCTCCTTTTTGAGTTGTCTGGTTTCGAATGATTCTTTAGGCTTGAGTCTTTGCCATGTTTCGGAAGGCGCAGGCTCTCGCCTGGTGGGCTTTCCAACCCGGCCACCAAGTGGTGTGCCAGGCATGTAGCCGGGCGAAGATTGAGTGTGGTCGTTTCATTCCCATCTTGCGGATGGGGCAATCGGCGCAATTGTGGATCTTCTCGATGATGAATGCGCTTGTTGGGATGTTACCGAGGTCGGATTTGATTGTGGTTTCCATTTCGAAATCTCCTTATTTCTTGGAATTGATCTTATTCAATGAGAGCAAGGTGAGGTTCAGGCCGTAGATTTTGTTCAACGTGCCCATCAAAGCGGCCTGGTCTCCGATGTACCCGGAAAGGATCATTTCACCGTTATCCAACAGCTTCACCTCCAGTCCTTCCAACCAGTCTGACCAGCTCTCATCCAGTTGACCCTTGACCCAGATCTCGTAGAAATCTGTTTGAGCGCCAGTAGCCGGTATGGATTGGTCCAGTTTGCTATCATCAGTCTTGTTTGCCATATTTACTCTGACCCTAATTTAGCAGTTTCCCGTCAAAGCTTCATCGTCTGAAGGTTGTATCTGGGGTTGTATTTATTCGAATCAAAAAACCTACATCACCCCGTCTCTTTTCAAGTCAGGGAATAAAAAAACTGGCAGCGAAGCAGGTTCGCAACCAGTTTTTTGCTCGTTAATACCTGTGGGAGGTCACTCGACCAATTTCAGTTCTTTCCCGATGGCAATGGCCTGTGTCCTGCTCTTTACTCCCAGCTTGGTATAGATATTGCTGATATGGCGCTTTACGGTGGGTATGGAGATGACCAATTTCCCAGCGATGTCCTGGTTGGAACAGCCAGCTTCTATGAGCCCAAGCACTTCCATCTCACGCATGGTCAGCGGCGTGATCAGAAGTTGAGATGATGGCTGGGTTTTTCCAGCAGCCTTTTCCATGACAGACAGCAGTTCGGTGACATACTCCGTCTCGATCTGCTGCGATCTGGCCAGGTGCAGCAATCTGGCAATTGGCTCGCCTTCATCCACGAAGGTACGAATGTATCTTTGTGGCCTGGCAAGCGAGAGTGCCCTCTTCAGGACTGCCAGGGCTTGCCCCGTCTCATTTCTGCCTTGAAAGATGAGCGCTTGAAGAACCAGGACTTCGATCATCCGCCTTATCTGCCCGGCAGTCTCGGCTTTCTTAAGGATGCGCCGGCTCAAGACCAGGGAAGCCTCATAGTCTCCCTGCGCCAGGAGCAAACGCAGGAGAGCCAGGAATTCAAGTTCGCGCAGAAAAGAGATCTCATCCTTGATCGTGACACGACTCTCTTGAACGATATGGGAAACCTTCTCGAGATTCCCTTGAGTGATCCACAAGCGCACCAAGGTGTATTTGACCCACACGGCATACCTGAACGCAAAATGGTGTTCTCTCGTTAAATTCTCGGCGATGTGCATGGCTTCCAGTGCGGCTTCCGGATGACCTTGAACCTGCTCCAGAAGCGCCAACATCACTGAACCTATTGCCTGGAAGCCCCGGTACCCCCATTGTCGACAGAGTGCGATACAGCTGTGGACCTGTTCCAAGGTGGTGTCCAGGTTGTTCCATTCATAGGATACCTGGCTCAACTCCGCATAGACCTCACCGGCTATTACCATCTTTTTACCATCCGGGCGAGTCACCATCTGTAAGGCTTCAGCTAGTATTTCAGCAGCCTGGTGGAGCAGACCTTGTTCCATATATACCCTGCTCAGGGAGCAACTGACCACCATGACCACGTGAACATCACCGGCAGCCTGACCGATCCTTTTGGCTTCCGTATAGGCTTGCCGGGCCTCCTCGAGTTCGCCATTCATCAAGCAGGCATCCCCCAGGAGAGAGATGGCTATGCTGCGTATGCTACGAGAGACAAGATCAACATCAGACAAATATTCCACAGCCTGTCGGGCAAAGGTTGCAGTCCGGTTTGTGTCACCATTAATGAAAGATCGATAGGCTCGACCGGTGGCAATGGCACCCAGCATGATCCTGGTTTTTGCATCCGCCTCGATGGGTGAAATCAGTTTCTCGGCAATTTGCAACACTTCTTCCGATCGCTCAGGCTGTCCGGTAAGAATGAACAACCAGGCCTGGATGATGTGAATCCAGGGATGCGTTTGGGATCGAGAATCAACTGCCTTCATCCAATTGGAAAGAGCATGATATTCACCGCTTATCAAGAGGATGGCACCATTTTGCTCGATCAACTGGATCACTCTGTCCTGGTCGCCTCCAGTCAGCGAATGGCGAATGGCTTCGGGGACAAGCCCGTTCTGCTCGAACCATTGGGAAGCACGTTGATGCATCCTGGGAAGCGAATCCGGAAAATGCTGTTCCAGCCGCTTCCTTAACATCTCCGCGAAGAGATGGTGATAGCGATACCAGCGCCGTTCATCGTCAAGCGGTATGACAAAGAGGTTCATTCGCTCGAGGGCTTCCAACATTGCCTGCCCGTTCACCGGCTCTTGCGGGTCCGCATCGACGACAGACTCGCACAGTAATCCGCACATCTGATCCAGGATCGAGGTCTGCATGAGGAAATCGCCCACCTTTTTGGGCTGAAGCCCGAGTACTTCTTCGACCAGGTAGTCCATGACATAATGATGACTGCCGGTGAACGCTGAGACGAAACTGTGTATATCATTACTGCTTTGCATCGAAAGGGCAGCTAGTTGTAAAGTGGCTATCCATCCTTCTGTGCGCGTTTCCATGGCAGAGAGATCATCGGCGGATAACGCCAGTCCCATCTCAGCATTTAGAAAAGTGGCGATCTCATCACGCGTAAAGCGTAATTGGTCGGCGCGGATATCTGTGAGTTGGTTGCGGGCTCGCAGGCGGGAAAGCGGCAGCAGGGGATCGGTCCGGCTGAGGAGTGCCAGGTGCATCTGAGGCGGCAGATGTTCCAGCAGGTAAGCAAGAATTTTTAGTACAGATTCGGATTGAATGACATGCAGATCGTCCAAAACCAGGATGAATGGCTCGGGAAAGGATGCCAGTTCGTTGACGAGCAGGTTGATGATGTTCTCGAATTGAGAGGGCTGGTTTCCCTGGAGCATGCCAGGTGCTTCAGCCTCAATCCCGGAAGCGAGCGGCGAGAGGGCTGCAATCAGGTATTGCAGAAAGCGGATTGGATCGTTGTCGGCGCCATCCAGGGAGAGCCAGGCTGAGGGAATCTGCCTTTCTTTCAACCAGCTACTGATCAGGGTGGTTTTACCATAGCCGGCCGGGGCGGATACCAGGATGAGTGACCGTTCCAAACCGCGATCGATCAGATTTGAAAGACGAGAACGGTTAATATGACTTGAGCTAATGGGAGGAATGAAGAACTTTGTCCGAAGCAGATGTTTACTCTGCTCCAGCGAAAATTGATCATTTTCCTTTTCGCCAGAAGTTGTAATAGGAGCAACCTTTGACACGTGTTCTCCTTGCCTATAATCCATTAACGGCTAACTTAATTTCAACAGCGAGTGGATCTAACGATTGTTTAAAGAGTTTGCTCGGGGTGATTATGTTCAATCACATTTTACAGGAATGTCATCCGACATACAAGCGAAAAAGGAGATAGGCGAAATATTTGTGTCGGGTTCAAATCGCCTCGGGGATCACATAAAAATCTGTCATGAGTTGACGGATTTCTATTCGTAAATAAGCTGCTAAAACGCGGCATCAAACCTGCTGAACTGCCGTTTTTTCCGCAGCTCAGTATTTCCTACTTTCAGAGATCGTAGATACATGCGACAAATTCCGTTGCATCGGTAAGGACAATTATGGAAGGGATTGTAGTACTGGTGGTATCATCCCTTTATGACCACTGCAACCGCCCAAGCCCAGCCCAATATTGCGTTGGCGATGTAATCTCAAGGGAACACAATATTTGGTCACAGCTAGGTTGGTTATTCCTACATTAAGAGCTTCTGCAATCGCTTATCAAAGCAGTTACGCCCCCGTCGCGACGGGGGCGTAACTGCTAATTAAACCATTTCAGGCAAAGTCTGCTGTTGGAACCTGGCTTTCAGCCGGTCATACTCCATCACGCTGAACGGACAATGCTTGATACATAGCGTACAGCCATTGTCATTAGAAAACGGCATGACACACTTGGCATGGTCGATAAAAGCCGGGCACTGTCGGCTTTAGAGCCCGGTTGTCCAGATCTTTCTGAAGTCGGACATATTTTTTGTGATACTGGATTATAAATTTCATATTGCCAATCAATTCTGCCAGCAATTTCATCCCATACTCATTATTCATTCATCGGAACGATGATTCAGTCATCAAGCTGGTGATTGTTAAATCCAGCCTTGATCTTGCTGTATTCATGCTGATTGAATGGACATACCTTGATGCACACAGAGCAACCGTGATATTTCGCAAAATAGGGAAAACAACGGGTATTGTCTATTACCGTGATTAGGCCATTATTCTGGTGATGGATAGGTTGATCATAAAAAGCATCCGCCGGACAGTCTCGGATACATCGCCTGCAAGTTTGGCAAAAATCGAGAATCCATGAATGCTCACACCCGTTATAAAATGGAAGATTTTCGAGCTCAGTGAAGACAGCTGCCAATCGAACACGCGGACCGAACTGGGGGGTGATGAGCAGCCCACTTATCCCCCGCCATCCCAGCCCGGCTGCCTGAGCCATTGGCGGGTAGAGTACCATACCACCAAGCGGGTGCCCGGCGTGGGCAGCAAAACCCTGTTCCCGTAGCCAGCCAGCAATCTTGTTGGCAGTCTGTCCTAACTGGTTATAGGTCTCATGCACCATCACGGCTGTATCTGGATTGGGAGCAAGATCCATGCGTTCCTTATTCATTTCCAGGGTCAACACAATCGCATTTGTGTAACGAATTGCCAGGTTTTTAAACACCCATTCTTGAGGAACCCTGCAAAAGCCAATATCGCTTGCGCCAGATGACTTGGCAAAGGAATACAGTTCATTCAGGGTTTTTGCATCGATCTGTTTTTTGCCGTTGTCAGGGTTTTTCTCCAGATCAAAAATTGACTTACGGATGTTGAAAGTGCTACCCGCCATGTGAGGAACTGAACCCGGAAACCCCGGCAAGGGAACGTGGTCACCTTTCAGCGCTATCGCAGCACGGGGAATACTGAAGCGCGATGGAGAATTTTCGTTGCCACGCGTAGATTTGGGCATATCAAACACTCTTTGTTCCCAGCGGTCTTGCCGATTAACCTGCGGTGCAAGAATGTGATGCTTGAAAAAATCAACCAGGCGTGATTTGAAAGTCATCTTTCGCTCCGAGAAACTGGAATGCGAAATTGCGGCGCTTTGGGGTTGCCCTTAAAACGCGCCTTGACCTTTTCATAGCCCATGTCACTGAATGGACACTTAACCAGACACACCGCACAGCCATAATTCTGGTTGAAGTAATCGCGGCAGGCGGCATGGTCAATGCACTGCATCCCGCCATCGCCGCGCGGACAGGGTTGTTCATAGATCGCCTGAACCGGGCAGCCACGAATGCACTTTTTGCACATCGCGCAGAAATCACGCACCCATAGGTGTTCATTTTCCGTCTGGATGGGCAGGTTGGTGATGTTGGTGTAGATAGTGTTGATGCGCAGGCGCGCTCCCTCATTGGGAGTGATTAACAACCCGTGATAGCCGATGGCTCCCAATCCGGCAACTTCGGCTAGGTGGGTGTAATCTGTCAGCCCACCTAGTGCGGTGCCTGGATAGGCGGCAAATCCGTTCTGGCGCATGAAGCCAGCTAGTTGGTTGCCAATCCGCGCCAGGTTGCTATAGCCTTTGGCGACTTCCAAGAAGGCATCAAAACTCGGCGCGTTGGCAAGCTTTTCCTTGTTCATCTCGACCGTAATAACCACCGCGTACTCATGTGGGATGCCTTTATGCTGGAAAATGGCATTGCGTGGCACCTGCACATAACGAATATCAGCCGCGCCTGCTTTCCGCGCCATGTTTTCGAGAATAGACAAAAATTCTGGCGAGGCTTCAGACTGTGTTGGCGTGAATTTGCCATCGTACAGACGGGCACTCTTGCTCATCTGCGCCCGCATTGGAAGCATCACCGGCAGGAGAGTAAGAATCTGGCGCAGGGTCATTTGCGACATGTGCATTTGTTCGAAAGTCAGATTCGGACTATCGAACGGTGTACGAGGTTTGGATGTAGGGTCGGGCTGGACAAGTGTCTGAAAGTTTTCCAACTCTCGGTCAAAAACCGTCAGCATTCTATCTAGGGAAGGCTTTTTTCCTAAACCACTAATCAGTGTTTTGAATATCTGGTTGACCAATGCCATATTGACTCCATTTATTGTTAGTGAATACTAACAATAATATATCATCGTTTCTATTGTTAGTCAATACTTACAAATGATATAATCGTTTCAGGAGTTAAGCATGCCAAAAGTTATTGTAGATATGCAAATTTTTCAGGCAGTTATGGAAACCATCGCTGAGCGTGGCTATGCCGGGGCAACCACCCGTCAAATCGCCGAAGCGGCAGGCGTCAGTGAAGTGACCCTGTTTCGCAAATATGACAGTAAAGCCGAACTGGTAAAACGCGCCGTCAACGCTCTGGTGGAGCAAAGCGGATTTGAATCCGCTACACACTATACGGGCGATGTTCGCGCTGATCTGTTGCGGGTGTTGCGGGCTTATCAGGAAACGGTCATCCTCCATGAACGCTTTTTCTTTTCCCTGTTCGCCGAATTCAGCCGGACGCCGGAACTGTCCGATTCATTTTCCCAACCAATGGGATTGTTCCAGTCCATCGGGAAGTTACTATCTCGCTACCAGGCAGATGGCGTGCTCAAGGCTGAAAATCCCCTGCATAGCGTGGCATCCCTGCTCGGACCACTAATCTACTTCTCAATGATCTCGCGTTCAAGCGGGGACGCATCCATGCCACCAATAAAGTTGGAGACACACATCCAGCAATTTTTGGAGGGACGGGTCAAGTGATAGTTTATCCTTCGTGATAAACTTTTTGAAAAAGGAACAATCTTATGTCCACTTATACCGCTACCGCCATCAGCCATCCCAATATTGCATTCATCAAATATTCAGGAGAGAAACTCGATTGAACTAACAGCAAGGTATGTTTTGGAGCAGGAAATATCACTGGGAAAGCGCTTTTCTCAAGGAAGCAAAGAAAAAACGATCCCATGAGAGTAGTAGAAGAGGGGCAGCCATATCCACTGTGTTTGAAGCCTGTGTTTGAAGCCTTGACAAATACTAATCCTGGCAATACAATATACTAAACGTTCGGTAAATATAAGGCTCAAAATCATGGTTCGAAGAACAAGAGATAAAGATAAGACAGTCCAGGACGTCTTGACGGCAGCCAGACACCTCTTCAGTGAAAGAGGTCTGTATGGAACTTCCATTAGAGACATTGAGGATGCTTCAGGCGTATCAAAGGGGCTGATCTTGCATCACTTCGATACGAAGGAGAAATTGTATCTGGCTGTACAGGATCAGATGATTCAGGAATACGTTGCCATGATGGACGCGCAAAGACAAACCAGCAAGAATCTCCAGGAGTTGATTGCGATCGCGATTCGTAGCGCTTTCATGCATACCAAAGGGAATCGAGATTATCACCGGATCTCTCTGTGGTCATACCTGGAAGGGCAGGAAAGGAATTCGGAACTTGAGGAGCGCTTCACGATGGCGATCGCATCGGCCATGCGCGCGGGTCAGCAGTCTGGATTGGTTCGAGATGATATTGACGCCTCCCTAATGCCTTTCATTGTCAGGGGCACGATCGATTATTGGATAAGGAAGGAGAAGCTGGTCAAGAGTCTGGTCGCGAAAGCAGAGAGTCGGAAAAGTGTCTCAGATGACGGTTTGATTGTTGCATTGACAAGACTATTCTTGAAGTAAATTTTTTTCGCACGATTACTTACTGAACGAATAGTAAATATTCAAGAACATACCTGTATTTTTAAATAACCCCAAACAGTAAGGAGTTTCAAATGTTTGTACAAAAATCAAAAAACATAATAATAAGCATCCCGCGCAGTTTGATGATAGTCGGACTCGTCGCCGGAGGCATTGGTGTACTGGAGATTATCCTGTCAACAATCGCTTACACCAACGTCAGTCCGGGATTTGATCTCCTTGCCACTTATCTCAGTGATATTGGCGCGACGCCCGTCTGGCCCCAGGTATTTTTCAACGCCGGTTTGTTGATCGTAGCGCCCTTGCGTTATCTCGTATTGGTATTGCTTGTTTTCCGTCTGTATCAATTGGGCGCAGGACGCGCCTTTGGCGCCGCGGTTTTGATTATTGGCGTTTTCACCACCTTAGGGACGATCATCATGTCGGCTGTGCCGTACACGATCAGTGTGGAGATCCACAAACTGGGCATCCCCTTTTTCTTCTTTGGCGGGATAATCCTTCAAACGGTGATCGGCATACGCGAATGGCAATTGAAGGATGTGCCGCGCAGTTTGCCCATCCTTTGCTTTGTCGTGGTCGTCATCTACTTGATTTTCTTCACACTGGAGATGCTGTACCAGGCAGGTATAGTGAGCCGCAATACACCGGTTCTCTGGGAATGGTTGTGCGGAATTTCCGTGCTTATTTGGGTATTTGCGCACAGCATCATCCTGGGCAGGGATGGAATCAATATTGGTCTTCCGCTCATTGCGGAGAAGACAAGCTAACTGATTTATCTTGTAAAGAGGATTGCGAACCATGGAACAACAAATAAATAAACCCCCGAATCGTTTGGCTTTCTTCGATAATCTACGCTATCTGATGGTCTTGCTGGTTCTTATCTTCCACTCTGGTGCCAGCTACGGGTCAATGGTTGCCTTCTGGCCCTACCACCACCCGAACCCCACTGAGTTCGTTGATATTCTCATGCTGCTGTTTGACGTGTTCATGATGAGTATCCTGTTCTTCATCGCCGGGTACTTTGCCCTGCCATCCTTGCAAAAGAGAGGCAGGGGGGAGTTCGTCAAAGATAAGTTCAAACAACTGGGAATACCGTGGCTGGTTATAACAACCCTTGTGCTCCCTGTTCTGGATTACATTCACTACCATACCCGATCCTTGGGCAGCGGGCTTTTACCAAGAAATTATGGTTTGCATTGGTGGTTGAGTATGAAAAAGATCGCCGAGTTCTCCGTCGGCCCCATGAGGATGTCGGAGTATTTGAATATGACGGAGCACTACTACCAGCGCTATGTGTGGTTTCTCTCCTTGCTGCTCCTGTTCTTTATTGTATTCTGGTTGCTTTACGAAACCGGGATAAGGTGGAAATGGGGTCCGCAACCATCTGTGCAGGAAAAAACATCATCCAATGGACCCGTTTATCGGATATTGGTGTTTGTTGGCATTCTCAACATCCTGCTCTTCGCCCTGGCCAAGTTGCTCACTGCCTCCCTGGATAATCCCTTTTACATGGGTTGGTTCTCGCTGGGTAATATTGTTCAATTCGAGTCTGCCAAATTGGCTTTCTACATACCCTATTTTGGATTGGGTATCTACGCTTATTCAAGGAAATGGTTCGTGAGCGGGAAGGATTTTGGGAAGCCCTGGGTCTGGGGCGTGATGTGTTTCCTGCTGATGGTCGTCAACATGCTGGTCGGCAGGAGCATGTCCAGGGCTGTTGAACCCTCCATGGGATTGCAATTAGCTTTTGTGATTCTCTACCCGCTTTGGACATTTTCGTTTCTCGGCATGTTCACGGCTTTTGCATCCAGACGTTGGAATCATGCCACGCCTTTCAACCGCGAATTAGCCGCGAACTCGTACAACATGTACCTGGTGCATTATGTGTTCGTGATGATTTTGCCTCTGCTGTTGAGCGCCTGGGTGGAAGTTCCTGTACTGGTCAGGTTCGGGGTCGTGGCGCTATCTACCACCTTCCTGAGCTATTTGATCAGTCGATATGTTCTTAGATCGTTCTCTCGCTTTGTGGTGATTGGGCTTGTTGGAATTAATATCCTGTTGGCTGTGGCCACTTGACAACAAGCCAGGAAATTGCTCCAAGAACGGTGTCTTGGGCTTGGAGTTGGCAAGATTGGAGAAGTAGTGCAAGATTGTAGTCGTGATGGACTCAAATATGACAGGGGTACAATGAAGATGGCTGAAATCGGAATGTGCAAGTTGGCTGTCAGCGAGTCGATTACATCATGAAATTGGAGATCGAACTATGAAACATGAAGAAATACTCAGAGGATTGGTTTCAGACACAGAAAGCAATTCGAATGTCCTTGGCTTCCTCCTCTTCGGATCAGTGGCCGCCGGTACGCATCACGAGGATTCGGATATCGATGTGATCACGATTCTGCGGACAAACAAGCCGGCATCGGGAATAAACAACACTTTGGTCGATGGCATCAAAGTGGGCGCCTTCTTTCTTACATACGATGTCCTGGTACACAGCGTTGAGACTGTTCCCTACCTGTTGCATCCCTTTGGGGAGGCGAAGCTTCTCTTTGACCGCGATGGTAAAATTAAATATCTACTGGAGAGGATTGGCTGGTATTACGCCGATCACCCTGAAATTGTGAGTGAGTGGAATAGTTACTATGAACAACTCAAAGAAGAGAAAGCACAATTCGGGTACGAAAAAACCACCATCGTTGATGTGTGGAATGAACTCGAAAAACGCTACTCAGGCGGAAAGATCAAGCGTCGCTTTTTTAACTCTTTCTATATGACCAATCCGCTGGTGTTTTCTTTATTGAAGAAGTTACTCTATTTGGGAGCTGTGCGGTTGGACAAACCAATCAACAAATCCCGTACCTAACACAACGCCTTGCACGAGCGCCAGGTTAATATGCTCTGGACGCTGGGGACTGCTGCCTAGAAAACAGGCTCGTTGTTTGGCTTTTTCTGCCAAGTCCCTGCCTCCCGCAAAAACTTGCCTTTGGTTTGCCCCTTGCACTATAAGGTAATGAAATTATATGAATCCTGAATAGGTCACACCATTGAGAGACTATACCATTGAGAATCATCGGAAAGGAGTCGAGGCCGATCACGCCCGGATCGGCATCCTGATCGCGTTGAACTGGCTCTGGCCGCTCGCCCATGACCAGGAAGACTGGGAGAAGATGAATGCCATGCCCGGCTTCGACCCGGATACCCGGCTCTATTGCTATCTTGGCGATGAAATGGTTGGTTGTATGTTCTGGCAGGCCAATCCCCCGGCCGAGGGAGAGTCTGCGACGGCCACTGTCGACTTTCCGCGAATAATCCCGGGGCACGAATCCGCTGCCGAATTGATGCTCGCGCACGCCTTCGAAACTATCAGGAAGAAAGGCATCTCGCGCGTGGTGGGGCGAGTGAATACTATGGCAGCCTGCGATATCCGCTTGGCAGAGAAGATGCGCTTTTCTATCACCGACTGGGGTCATAAGGTTTACTACGCGTACGAAATGGCCCGGGGAGCCATCGACATCTCCGTCGATGTAGCCGAAGAGATCGATCCGGAAAAGGATCTGCAAGCGTGTGCCGAACTTGCTACTCACTGGTACGGGCGTCCGCCGGAATGGTGCCTCAGCCGTATCCGAGAAATGATGGCCTGGGGAGCCATCCGATCGGAACTGGAACTTATCGCCCACCTGGGCGTGCGCAAGCAGGGAAACCTGGTCGCCGCCTGCCTGACAGGTCCTAATCCATTGCGCCCGTCCACCGCGGCGAATTACTATATCTACGCCCCGGATGAAGAGTGCCTGAAGGCATTGCTGGTCAGGGCGGTCCGTAAATGCATCGACCATGGCGGGATCCAAATCCTCATCGCCGACCTGGTCAATGAACACCGGGGATACGAGCACGTCTACCAGGAATTGGGTTTTCAGAAAGCTGTCGAATGGGCGCGCTGCGAAAAAATATTGAGGTGATAAGCAATGTGGCAGCCTAACAGTTGTGGAAGATTTTTGTGAGTATTCTTCAAACAAGGGTTTTTTCGACAGTCTAATTGGACTCCCATAAAATTATGCTAATGGAGAATTGAAAGATGGATAATGGGCAAACTTTGAAGACCAAACCAATGCCTTTTTGGATGTCGTTGATTTTCTTCGGGATTCCCGCCTCAATTATCGGAATAGGTTTTTATTGGGGCATTCCCCTTCTCGCCCGAATGGGCATTCCATTTTTCTGGAGCTATAACCTCTTTATGGGGATTCCAGCAATGCTTATGTTCGTCGCCGCTTTCGTTGCGTTTCG
The DNA here is from genome assembly GCA_964436455.1 of uncultured Anaerolinea sp. Taxonomy (GTDB): domain Bacteria; phylum Chloroflexota; class Anaerolineae; order Anaerolineales; family Villigracilaceae; genus Defluviilinea. The sequence goes on from CAYTDB010000050.1 coordinate 26,002, forward strand.
TCTTGAAGGGAATCCATTTACATGGGAAGGGATTGGATCGCGCTTGCGCCTTAAATCCATCAAAGGAAAAGAATGGTGGTGGACAGCGGGACTTTTCATAGTTTTCGGCATAGGCCCTTTTGTGCTTAAATTTGCCAATCGATGGTTGGCCTCAACACTTTTATTCACGCCACCCAATTTTCTGCCCGCATTGCTCGATCCTCGGGTGGATACTGCAATAGCATTGAACAATGATTTTTGGGGTGTTCCGCTTCATGGTAACTGGCCGGTATTTTGGGTACAGCTGCTTGTGCTTTTCTTCAACATTTTTGGAGAGGAACTTTGGTGGCGAGGATATGTATTACCCCGACAGGAACTGGCACATGGGAAGTGGGCTTGGGCGCTTCATGGCATTTTATGGCTGCTTTTTCATGTTCATCAACGGTGGAATTGGATAGGGATGTTACCTGGGGCGCTGCTGATACCTTTCGTAGCCTCAAAATTGAAGAATACAACTCCAGCCATTATTGCACATTGGGCAAACAATGGGTTGCTGCTGGTAGTTATTATTCTCGGCATCCTAGGGATTTCTCCTTGAGCATTCTTTCGTGCGAATCGGCGAACTAGGTAAGCCAATCCGTTGGATAACAAATGGTGTACGATTCTTACACAAATTGGAATAGAGCCAAGAATGAAACCTACGACTACCGAGGATATCTTTGAACTTTTAGATGGATATGTCATTTCAACTGCTTTGGGCACTGCAATGGAACTGGGTCTCTTTTGGTTGCTTGTTGAACAACCCTTGTCGGTGTTAGAAATTGCCCAATCCCTGGATATCCCTTTGAATCGCTGCCATACTTGGTTACAGTTGTTATGCAAGATTGGCTTGTTGGAAGAGCGCGCCGAAGGATATGTTCCTTCCAGTGTTGCCTGCGAAACGATTCTGAATGCGCACAGTCAAGACACCTGGGCATTCTTGGCGCGCGAAGATCGAAATAGATTCTCGGCTGTGAGAGACCTGGCTGTAAATATCCGCAAACCCATCTCAACCTGGGAGGCGCAGAATTTGACAGCGCCGGATTACTTCAAGCAGATCATGGAGGAACCCAATTACGCAGCGAGCTTTACCCGCATGCTCTATGAAATTCACATTCCGATGGCAGAGCAATTGGCAAACATACTGGATTTGCAAGACGTCAATCGGTTGATGGACCTGGGCGGTGGTTCAGGGGTAATGTCGTTTGCGCTGCTCCGCAAGCAATCCGAACTTACCTCTGTGATTGTTGACGTTGAAAGTGTATGTCAGGCCGGGCGGGCGATTGCCCTGGAAAATGGGCTCGGTAAACGGATTACTTACCTGGCCGCTGATTTTTTACAAGTTGATTTACCCACTGGTTTTGATATGGTGTTGTTCTGCGACAGCGGCCCCTTGAGTGAAACCCTTTTCCGCAAGATTTATGATGTACTACATCCAAACGGTCGTTTTGTGATCGTATCTCAATTTGCCCCAAATCAAAACAATGCGCCTGCATCCCATTTGTTATGGGCGTTTCTGTCTTCATTGGAACGCCCGGCACAAACTATCAAATTCCAAACGGGCGATATAGTGCAAACTTGGCTGCAACAAGCGGGCTTTCGGGATTTTTCAACGACCGCCATACCGTACAAGGAGCATTTGCGGTGGAATCTCGATTGGATCATGCTCGAGGCGCGAAAGTAAAGGGTACCGATTACCATTGGGCCTCTATGAAATGGATGAAGCTATGTCTACAGATAAATTACCCCCGCCCGGTGAAATAATCAATGTGAACGGCCGAAGGGTTCATGTTCAGCGAGATGGCATTGGTTCGCCCACGGTTGTATTCGAATCGGCCTTGTTTGGTAATTCATTATCATTCGCCAGGGTTCAGCCGGAGATATCCAAAATTACCAGTACGCTTAGCTATGATCGCGCCGGATTGGGGTATAGCGAACCAAGTCCCAATCCTGAACGAATTAGCTCAGTAATTGCCTCTGAGCTGTTCGAACTCTTGGAAACACTCGACCTGCGTGGCCCCCTGGCGCTGGTTGGCTGGTCAGCAGGCGGCATTTATATCCGGGAATTTGCATATCTGCACCCTGAAATGGTAGCAGGAATGGTATTCATTGATAGTTCGCATGAGGCTCAAAAGCATCGTTATCCTGAAGAAATAGCTCTCAAGTTCAGCCAGGATGATGAGGAGGAGATTGCCCATCTTACCCGCGTGAGTCAATTGACGCGCGAAGAAATATTAAAAGAGTTGGTAGATGCGCCTCCCTGGCGGAACCGCCATCCTGACACACATAAATATTTCGCAGACCAGGTGCGACCCGAAACTTTCAAATATCATTTGCAACTCATATCTTATTTTGGAAAGGATATGGATCAGGAAGCGCTTAAGTCCCTCGGCGACATTCCCCTGACTGTTATTTCCAGATCCAACGTCAACTTCCCAATTTTGAATGAAGAACAGGATAGATTGGCGGCGGAGATATGGCATGGATTACAAAACGAGTTGGCCAACCTCTCAACTGCCAGTCGGCAGATAAAAGTCGATTCCGGCCATGATATTGCGAACCAGAAGCCTGAGATTGTAATCGAGGCAATAAAAGAAATGATTGAGCGGATTCGTGAAAAGAAATAAATCTCCTGGGTAGATTATTGCCACTCTGATAATACGATGCCTGAATTAGAAGCAGCCCAACAATCAACAATTCCTGGAGGAACAAGATGAATCATAAAGATGTTCTGATCGATATGCTTCAACACTTTGCTTATGGCCTTCATCGAACAATTACAGATCTGCCAAAAGAGGCTCTGCAATGGCAGCCAGACTTGGAAGCCAACAATATCGCTGTAACCGTTTGGCATATCTGCCGCGCTTTGGATGTACTCAAGGTAAAAATTCTGGAAAACCAACCAGATCAAAAGCAGCTTTGGTATGCAATTGGCTGGGCATCCAAGACAAACTATGATCCCCAGGGTCTTGGTATTGGGGGATTCGGAAATTTATCGGGATACACTTTGGAACAAGTCAAGGATGTTCCTATCTTGTCTACTGAGGAAGCGTTGGAATATTTTGATCAAGTCTATGAAGCATTGAATGATTGTCTGAAGAATATGAATATTGAAACATTGGAACAACCACCAATTGGTTGGCCAAGTGCAGCAGGAGAATCTCCGGAAAGTGTATACGTTGTGCTCATCATGTTTTTGATGGATACTCGAGAGCACCTTGGAGAAATCAAGGCAATCAAGGCCATGTGGAATCGGAAACGCGAAAAGTTACCATTGCAGAGCGCGTAAGAAAACTCAATATGGAGCCTTAACGTATGAGCGAAATTAAACAACACAGTGCAATTGAATCAATTTTTCTACACCTGTTTCCAGGTGTGATTATTCTTATTGCGATCTTGATTTTTTCTAGCCACCTGACACTTTAACAAAAGAATATTGATCGGCCGGGAAAATCGGGTAAAGTTGTTTCACCACAAAACTATTTACCAGGAGGATCCCATGCCGATCAACAAGACCTATCGTACTTGGATTCAGCGAATCTGCAAAGTGACAGCTCCTTGCAGTCGTGAACTGCGCCCGAAGCAACGCATTACACAGGTAAAGAACTTTGTCTGGTTGGTGGTTGGTATTTTTCATAGTCGTTCCGTCAGTCTTAGTCGCGTTGCAGGCAAAGTGCTCAGTACTGCCAAGAATGTGAGTACCGTACGACGCTTGAGCCGCTTTCTGGCTAATCCAGCCATCGATGTGTGCGGCTGGTACAAACCGATCGCCAAAGCCTGGCTGCAAAATCAGTACGAGCACGTAGGCGAGGTCCGTTTGATCGTGGATGGCACCAAGGTTGGTTTTGCGCACCAACTGTTGATGGTCTCGCTGGCCTATCGTCGTCGGGCTGTGCCGATCGCCTGGACCTGGGTCAGGCACATCCGTGGTCACAGCAGTGGTCAGCAACAGATCCGCCTGCTCAAGCACGTCAGGAGCCTGTTGCCTCAAAATGCACCTGTTTTTGTGGTTGGAGACAGCGAATTTGGCTCAATTGCAGTGCTCCAGCAGCTGAAACAGTGGCAGTGGTTCTATGTGCTGCGTCAAAAGGGCAATACCACTGTCTGGGTCGATGAGCCGTCCGGCTGGCAAGCCTTGGACACGTTCGTGCAACGGGCTGGGCAGCAGGTCTGGCTTCCCAAAGCCTACCTGACCCAGCAGGAGATCTTTCCTGTGTCAGTCCTGATCTACTGGAAGACCGGTGAGAAGGAACCCTGGTGCCTGGTCACCAACCTGCCGGATGCCAGTTTGACGGTGCGCTATTATCGCCGTCGCATGTGGATCGAAGAAATGTTCGGTGACTTCAAAAAACAGGGCTTCGATCTCGAGCGTACTATGCTGCGGCATGCAGCGCGGTTATCGCGTTTGACCTTGGCTGTGGCATTCTTGTATGTCTGGCTCCTTTCGGTCGGCAGCCGCACCATTCGGGTTGGACTGCGTCATTTGGTCGATCGCAAGGATCGCCGTGATCTGAGTATCTTTCAGATCGGGTTACGGTTCATCGAACGAAAATTGATAGGTTCACTTCCGATTTCGATACTGCTTTGTGTTCGTTCATGAAACTGTCAGGTGACTAGGATTTTTTCTCATCCTTTCTTTTCAACATCGCTGGGTATCGACCCTGGGTAAGCCCCATTGTGGGGTATCTTTTGGGTATCCTTTTTGGCTTATTACCCGTCCAATTAGGCATTTTGTTACAGGCAGACAGGAAAGAAACCGGAAAACTGTCTGTCAGGAACAATGTAAGATTTACAGAAGTAAGCCGGGTTAAGGAATACGTCATATTGGTTCCGATTTTCCTGGCGTATTTTGTGTTTTTGTTTGTTGTGATAGCGCCTGTTATTCAACCTTATATCATTCAAGCATTTTTCTTTTGGTGGCCCCCACAGTATAACTTTCAGTTGATGTTGCAAGATCCTTCCGTGCTGGCTGGTTATGGAGGGATAGAATTTCTCCTTTTGAGCTATATCCTGCTCAGTTGTATTTCAGGTCCACTGGTAGAAGAGTTGTATTTTCGTGGGTATCTACTGCCTAGAATGGAAGGCTTTGCCGGCAAATGGGCGCCTTTCATAAACACGGTACTTTTTTCTGTTTATCACTTTTTTTCTCCATGGGAAAACCTAATAAGAGTAGTAGCCTCATATCCATTGGTCTATACCGTGTGGAAAAAAAGGGATATTCGATTTGGAATACTTGTGCATGTCCTGGTAAATACCATTGGCGGGATAATTGCACTATTTGTGCTTCTAAAAAACTGAGATAACACTAACTCACCATGCAAATTCAGTGAGCATTTTTGGGCAAAAATTTTAGAAAGCTGGCCAACAAGCGTATGAAGTCCGACGCCGCATGACATGCCCCCATGACTCCGTACCAAAACCAAGGTTATTACTGCTGTAGTGGTATCATCACCCCATGACCACAGCCACCGCCCAGAGTCATCCTAATATAGCTTTCATCAAATATCGTTTGGCAAAACTCGATTGAACTAACTGCAAGGTTCGTAATGGAGCAGGGAATATCACTGGCAGAAGAAGTGCTTTT
>CAYTDB010000051.1:0-31292 GCA_964436455.1 uncultured Anaerolinea sp.
GCCATGATGAAATCGTTCTTGTGCAAGCCTTTGATCTTGTGTGTCCACCATTGGACGGTCACTCGTCCCCACTCAGTGACGATCAAGGGATGATGGTCTTCCTTCTCGGAGATCATCGCAATCTTGTTAGTGAAGGCAACGGCTTCGATGAAGTTTTTGAGTTTGAACACACGATTCAATCGTTTGATGCCATCCACTTCGACGATCTGCCATTCAGAGACTTGTGGATGCAGTTCTGCGATCTCGGCATCAGTTACGGTCGGTTCGCCGCCACGACAGGCGACGCATTTTCCAGCAGCAAGGTTAGTTGTCATCAATCGTCCTTTGAGTCATGAGTCAATATTGTTGTCAATAAAATACAAATATCCCTGTCGCCCACCCTCTTTATTCCACAACTTGACCGACTTGCGGATACGCTTTATGCAATCCATGATTTCATCAACAGAAATGGGTTCTGGCTTGGCTTTGAACCAACTTTTTGTTTTCATATCATCGGAGCGCCCAAGCCGCCACTCACATATCTTCCTAACACTTTCATAGACCATTTGGGCATTCTCGTTCAAAGTGGGCATGGATGTCTTCTTGCCTGTATTTTCGTTTCTATACTCCGTCCAAAGCAACTCCAACACCCTGTCCACATCGTAATCGAGCAAATGGCGATTGTTACGATAAATGCCCACAATCGCCATTTCGATATTTTGTAAAACATCCAGGTATTTGTCTTCAAAAGACTGCATCTATCAACTCCGCATGCTTACCTGTCTACCAGTTTCCTTGTCTACTCACTCAGCGCCTTCACTAACTCAGTGACTGCTTCTACTGACGGCAAATGCACCCGTATCGCTTTCTTCTTCGCATCGAGCAAGGCTTCAAAATCTCCCAACGCCTGCGAGCGGATGAGCGCACCGAACGTCAGCCCTTCGGTGGGAATAGCCATATCCTTTTCGGGCTCGGCGGTGATGACAAGGAAGATGCCGCCTTTGATTCCGCCTTTGTGGAACTGTCCCGTGGAGTGTTGGAAGCGAGGTCCGAACCCAGCGGTCACCGCGCTGCCTGTCTTTGCGCGGATGGCAGTACGCATCGTCTGTAAAGTTCCGATCACTTCTGCATTGCGCGGCAGATAGGCATTGATGGCAACATATCCACCAGCCTTTGCTTTCTTCAAAAATCCATTCAACACTGATTTCAACGATGCGCCCGTCACGGCGGTCGGCGAATATACCAGTACGCCATCCTTCTTCCATGCGGACTTGCCTTCCTTCAACTTGCCTTTCTTCTGGTATTCGGCAATCTTCGCTTTTGTGATCTTCTTGCTTGATTCCACATTCGGCTGGTCGAAGGCGTTCACGCCGAGAATGGAACATGCAACGACAGTCGCAACCTCCCAGCGGAAGATTTCAGCGCCGATGTCGTAAAAATTGGTAATCGGTAATTGGATGATTGGATGTCCATCTTTTTTCAGAGCAGACATCATCTCATCATACTCGCCCGTTTGACGCAGATAGACAAATAATCTGTCCTTGCCATAGTCCTTGACATCGCCAATCGGCTCCAATGGCACAGGCAGGATTCCCTTGCCACGTTTACCGCTGGACTCGGCAACGATCTGCTCGATCCAGCCTGCAAAAGCGGATAGAGGCGCATCAGCCAGGACCGTCAACTTGTCGCGTCCACCCAAAGCGGATTCGCCGATGACAGCTCCCAGTGTCAAACCAGGATTACGCGCCGCAGGTACGCCTGTGCCGCAATGCAATCGCATCAAGTCAGCTTTATCAAGCAGTCGATTCAAGTCCATGCCGAGCAACGCGGCAGGGACGAGACCGAAGTCGGTCAGCGCGGAGTAGCGTCCGCCGACCATTTCATCCGCAGAGAAGATCTTTCGGAACTTGCGTTTCTTCGCCAAGGCTTCAAGCGAAGTACCTGGGTCGGTTGTGGCAACGAATCGTGAACCGTCTTTCTTGCTCAACTTCCAAAAGTAATCGAACGCCGCCATCACTTCCGCGGTGCCGCCTGATTTGCTGGCAACGATATAGAGACTTTTCTCAGGCGGGAATTGTTCTGCCGCCAATGCTACTTGAGCAGGGTCGGTTGAATCCAAGATCGCCAGAGACAATGGCGCTTTGATTCCCGCCGCGGCTTGCAGGGAGCTGAACACTTCAGCGGTCAATGACGAGCCACCCATGCCAAGCACCAGCACACGGTCGATCTTTGCCTTGTGAATTTCTTTGGCAAAGGATTGATACTCTTTTAGTTTCTTGCGCGCCTTGTCGGTTGAGTCCAGCCAGCCCATGCGGATGGTGACTTCGTGTTGACCTGCCTTGTCCTTGGCGGGAGCCCAGAGGAACGGGTCATGCTTGCAGATACGGGCGGGGATAGAATCCGTTTCGAGTTGAGATATCCGCTTGGAAACGGAATCAGTTATCGGTCCAAGAGAAGAAACGGCGTTCTTCCTCCTGTCATCTATGGTTGCGAGCAGTTGCGTGAACGCGTCCTCGAATGCCTTGACGCCTTCGTCCTCCAATTCCTGAGTCACGGCATCCATCGAGATGCCCGATGCTTCGAGTCCCTTGATCACGTCTTCCGCTTCGGCGACTCCGCGCACGAGGGTCATCGCGGCTTTGCCGTGATCCTTGAAAGCATCGAGCGTGGCGGGCGGGACGGTGTTGACGGTTTCGGGACCGATGAGTTCGTCAACATAAATGGTGTCGGGGTAGGCGGGATTTTTGGTACTGGTGCTCGCCCACAACGGACGCTGGACGCGGGCGCTTCGATACTTGAGCCGCTCCCAACGACCGCCAGCAAAGGTTTGGTGATATTGCTCATAAGCGAGTTTGGCGTTGGCGATGGCGGCTTTACCTTTGAGCGGCGAACCGTCGGACAGGCGCGGATCGATCTTGGAATCGACACGCGAGACAAAGAACGACGCAACAGAGGCAATGTGGTCAATGGGATGTTTTGCATCGAGGCGATCTTCGAGACCGCTGAGATAGGCGTCCATCACTTCGGCGTAGCGTTTGAGGGAGAAGATGAGCGTTACGTTTACATTGACTCCCGCGGCGATCGCCCGACGAATCGCAGGGATACCCGCTTTGGTGGCGGGAATCTTGACCATAAGATTCGGACGATGGACACGCGCCCAAAGTTGTTCGGCTTGCGAGACAGTCGCTTCGGTGTCATGCGCGATATACGGGCTGACTTCCAGGCTGACATATCCATCGCCGCCGTTCGACTCTGCATAAAGCGGCGCGAAAGCATCGCAGGCGGCGCGAATATCTTCGATGGCAAGTTCCCAGAAGATCTTCTCCGCGTCCCAGCCTGCCCATGCAAGCGGAGTAAGCGCCGAGTCGTAGTCGCTTGATTTGGCGATCGCCGCGTTGAAAATGGACGGGTTGGACGTGACGCCGCGTATATCGCCGCGTTCGATCATGGCGTTGAGTTCGCCTTTCTCCAAGAGTTTGCGCTGGATGTTGTCGTACCAGATGGATTGACCGAGTTGTGTGAGTTTTTCAATAGGTTTCATGTTTACAGGTTTCCAGGTTTGAAGGTTTGAAATTTAATTCGATGGCAAGTTGGCAGGTTCGGGTCTGGCAACATGTTTGCGAAAATACACGCTACACATAAGCCAGCCATGGATCATCGCGAATGACAGCAATCTGCGCACCCAGGTAGGCAAGAGGGGGAAGGCTGTGCCAGCGTCGCAGTAGATGATATGCGGGGGAAGTCAACAAACGACAGGCATCCACAACAGGTTTCCAATCCGCTTTTTTGATTTCATTTACCGCAGATTGATGCGGAAGCACACCGAAATCCCAGGCGGCGCACAAGCGCGCAAGAAAATCCACTCTATCCGCGAGGGTGGACAAAGTTTCAGGGATATCCGTGTCGGGGTATAAGGAACCGTCAAGCCAGTGAGTGTCAGTCATTGTCATTTGCTTTCAGGAAAATGTCGGCAAACCATTTTCGTACCTTACGAGCCTGTTCACGCTCGGTTGCATCAGCAATTTCATTCAGAGGACGATGCAAGGCGATCCGTTCAAGGTGGGTTTCAATGGCAAGTCTGGCGCGCGATGCGCCCGAGTCATTATGAGAGATGTCCTGCCATTTCCGCCAAAGAGACCAGCATTCATCCACAGTCAACAACCCAGCCTGACAAATCGAATAAATATCGAGCGGGGCGCCGCGTTCGACCAATGCAACCATCCTGCTGGCAACAAGGTCAGGCAGGCTATCCAACGGAACATCGATCCAGCCTGCTGGAATTGGTTCTTGAATTCGAGCCGAACGAGCAGCGATTTGAAAACTGATTACCGTTTTGTCTTCCTTCAACAGTTCAACACTGACCACATCGCCCCATGAACGGACACTTGCACGTCCAAGCTTAGACAATGAAATTTGCAGGGTATTTACCACAGATTGTCTTTGAGATTCGGTCGCCGAATCAGACCACCAGGCATCCACATCATGCGTCGAACGGAAGTCAAGACAATGAAACAGCCCAAACGCGCCACCAAGGGAAATATGCCTGGCAAGATCTGCCTTGACCAGGGCATCCAGGCAGGCTTTCGCGTAAGGGGATAACTGGGCTGGCTTTCGGGGCTGGATATTCTTCATGAGCAAAAATTATTATACTGCCTCATACTTACAAAATTGATGCACCGTCTTCAATCTTATGGATTTTCTCAACCCTTCGCGCCAGACGTTCGCCGCCTTCCTTATTCCCTTGATATTCCGCATTCAAAAACGCGGGTATGAGAACCTTAGCAAGTTCAGGTCCGATCACGCGACCGCCGAGGCAGAGCACGTTCATGTCATCATGCAAAACGCCTTGCGCGGCAGAATAGGTGTCGTGGCAAATGGAGGCGTATACGCCTTTCATTTTGTTCGCCGCGATTGCCGCACCTACACCTGAGCCACAACAAAGGATTCCACGCTCGGCTTCTCCGTTTTGGATGGCGCGTCCAACTGCTTCAGCAAAATCGGGGAAGTCCACCGAGTCAGCAGAGTGCGTGCCTAAATCAATGGGTTCGTGTCCCGCCTCACGGACGGCGTCCAGCACGGTTTGTTTGAGCGGGAAACCCGCGTGGTCAAAGCCTACAGCGATTTTCATAATTCCTCAAAATGGCAGCCAACTTGCGCCGATAATTTCTCCAATTCCCAAAATAAAAAGTATCGCACCAGTGAGAAAGTAGATCACGCGTGCCACACTGTCACCCAACAGCATATTCAACAGTTTCCCTGAACCCGTTACGATTCTCCAGTTCAATGCGGCGCCCAACATTGCAAAAACGCCGCTGGCGATCATGATCAATCCAACAATGGTTGAAGTCACTTCACTTGATCAATTCTTTCGCTCTTGCGACCACATTCTCGACGGTGAAACCAAACTTCTCAAAGATGACCTTATACGGAGCGGACGCGCCATAGTGGTCAATGCCGATGACGGACTTGGCGTATCTTTCCCAGCCGAGGCTTGCTCCAGCTTCGACAGCGAGTCGCGCCTGAATGTTTTTCGGCAACACCGACTCGCGATAAGCCCCATCCTGCATCTCGAACAGTTCCCAACTTGGGAAAGACAACACGCGCACGCCTTTGCCCTCTTCGTGAAGTTTTTGCGCTGCATCCATGATGAGACTGACTTCCGAGCCAGATGCCATGAGAATCACTTCGGGCATGCCAAAATCCTTCAAGACATAGGCGCCCTTTTCCACCAACGTTCCAACGTTCGAACGTTCAAACGTCGGAACATTTTGACGTGTCAATGCCAACACGGTTGGACCATCTCTTCGCGTGATCGCCAGCTTCCATGCATCGCGCACTTCGTTCGCGTCCGCGGGACGAATGACGACCAAATTCGGAGTCGCCCGCAACATGGCAAGTTGTTCAATCGGCTGGTGTGTAGGACCGTCTTCGCCCAAACCAACACTGTCATGCGTAAAAATGAAAATGGATGGAATGTGAGAGATCGCCGCAATGCGGATGGCGGGTTTCATGTAATCAGAAAAAATCAGGAACGTGCCGCCATAAGGGATCACGCCGCCGAACAAAGCCATGCCGTTCAGCGCCGCGCCCATCGCATGTTCGCGCACTCCAAAATGGAAGTTGCGCCCCTCATACGATTCTTTTTGAAAGGCTAAAACGCCGTCAATTTTGGTGTTGTTCGAGGGAGCCAAATCCGCAGAGCCGCCGATGAGTTCGGAGAGAACGGGAGCCAGTGCATTGATGACTTTCCCAGAAGAAGCACGCGTCGCCATCCCTTTCGGGTCGGCAGGGAAAGTCGGTAGTGCGGCTTCCCAATCATCGGGAAGATTCCCTGCGATGCGGCGCGCCAATTCACTGCCCAACTTTGGATGCAGGTTCTTGTACGCATCAAACTTCATCTTCCAATCGAATTCAAGTTCCCGCCCACGGTCAACGGCTTTGCGGAAGAATGCCAGCACATCGTCGGGGATGTAAAAACGCGGTTCGGTCTGCCAGCCAAGATTTTCTTTTGCTGCATTCAATTCTTCCTCGCCAAGCGGCTCGCCGTGAGCTTTGGAAGTCCCCTGCTTCTTGGGCGCGCCGTATCCAATTGTAGTGCGACACATAATGATGGAAGGACGTGGGTCAGTCTTGGCATTTTTGACTGCGGCGTCAATCGCTTCCACATCGTTGCCATCGTCCACTTTTTGGACGTGCCAGCCGTAGGCTTCGAAACGCATGGCGCGGTTTTCCGTGAATGCCAGATCGGTGGAGCCATCAATGGAAATATGATTGTCATCATAAAGATAGATAAGTCGCCCAAGTTGCATGTGCCCCGCCATCGACGCGGCTTCGGAGGCGACGCCCTCCATCAAGTCACCATCAGTGACGATGGCATAAATGTAGGATGGAATTAATTCATGCCCGGGCTTGTTGAAGACTGCAGCGAGATGTGCCTGCGCGATTGCCATACCTACACCGGTGGCAAATCCCTGCCCGAGCGGACCGGTCGTCATCTCCACGCCGGGAGTGAGGCCATATTCGGGGTGGCCGGGTGTGAGGCTCCCCCACTGGCGGAAGTTCTTCAACTCATCGAGACTCAGGTCGTACCCCGTCAGATGCAGCAAAGAGTACAGGAGCATCGAACCATGCCCACCCGAAAGGATGAAGCGGTCACGTCCCATCCACTTTGGGTTACGGGGATTGTGGCGCAGGTGGCGCGTCCAGATGGTAAATGCCATTGCGGCGGCGCCCATCGGAAGTCCGGGATGACCCGAGTTGGCTTGTTGGACGGCATCCGCCGAAAGGAAACGAAGGGTATTAATAGCGCGTGTTTGAAGGCTTGCACTGAGTTTGTCGAAGGTGTCGTCTGTCATGTTCTGTAACCTATTTGTATAAGATGTTCTATTTTACCATTCGACAGGAGAGTATAATTCCCGCATCAACATTTGAGAGGCATCCTTTGGAAAATCTGGAACGTATTGCTGAACAGTTTGTATCAAGGGGAAAAATCATCAAGATCAAAGAGTTTGGCAATGGCAACATCAATGATACCTTCATCGTCGCCATCGACACACTGGACAGATTCGTCCTGCAACGAATCAACACACACGTCTTCAAGCACCCGCACCTCATCATGCAAAACATGCGCGCCTTTACAGAACATGTCCGTCGGCGGGTGCAGGTGGAATGTCACGCCTGGGATGCGCCGCGCGTGATTCCGGCAAAAGACGGAAATGACTACTTCTTTGACGAGGAAAAAGGTTTTTGGCGCGCCATCAGTTTCGTCAGAGACTCACAATCGTTCGACACCATCAAAGACCTGGAGCACGCCCGCGAAGTGGGACGCGCACTTGGCATGTTCCAGAGCCTCATCAGCGACCTGCCGATCGAATCGCTTGCCGACACGCTCGAGGGGTTTCACATCACACCACGTTATCTGGAACAATACGATAGGGTGCTTTCACAAAATGGAAGGCACAATTCATCCGAGGTCAAATACGGCATGAAGTTCATAGAGGAACGTCGCGTCTTCGCACAGGTACTCGAAAGTGCAGGTCTGCCCCTGCGTCCCATCCACGGCGACCCCAAGGTCAACAATGTGATGATCGACAACATCACAGGCAGGGCTGTCAGTTTAGTAGATCTCGACACGGTCAAGCCTGGACTGATTCATTATGACATCGGCGACTGCTTGCGTTCGGGATGCAACCCGCTTGGAGAGGATGCAGAAGACTGGGAAGCGGTTCATTTCGACCCGGAAATTGGCTCAGCGATCCTGGAAGGATATCTCACCGAAGCCCGCGCCTTCCTCACCCAAGCGGACTATGCCCACATCTACAATGCCATCCGCCTGATCGCCTTCGAACTCGGACTGCGCTTCTTCACCGACCATCTTGCCGGGGACGTATACTTCAAAGTGAGGTATCCCAGACACAACCTGCAGCGCGCGCTCGTTCAATTCAGGTTGACCGAGTCGATTGAAGCACACGAAGCTGACATACACAATATCATCAACAAAATGGTGGAAACAGCATAGACAGGCAAATACGTGCAAACCTTCAATCTCATCCCATATCCAGCGGACAATCTGCCGAAGATCAGCATTACGGGTGAACTAATTCGCTCGGACAATAATTTTTTCATCTGCTATGAAGTAAATGGTGAAATTGACAGGGTCCTTCTGCCTGCCAAATCGTCCTCCCCCTCCCGCATTGACGATCTTTGGAAGGCGACCTGTTTTGAGTTCTTCATTGCCATCCCAAATCAGCCCGAATACCGGGAATTCAACATGTCGCCCTCCGGCGACTGGAACGTCTACAAAATGGATGGGTATCGCAAGGTCGGTTTCCGTGAAGAGAACGCCTTTACCCAACTTCCATTTGTACTTAGAGAAACAGACAACAAACTTTCCCTCGATATTTCAGTGGACTTAAGTCCGATACTTAGCCCACAGCAAAAAGTACAAGTCGGCATCACAGCCATCATTCAAACCGTAGACGGTCGCGAGTTCTATTGGGCGCTCGCGCACCCAGGATCACAAGCGGATTTCCACTTGAGGGATGGTTTCATTCTCTTTGTGTAAGAATTCAAGGGAATTGGCAATCCAGGTAAACACATGAACACAATCAAACGCCGAATTACTTATTCCATCATCCTCATCCTCGGTCTCGCATGGATCTTCATCAGCGCCGACAGAACGGGGATATCCACCGCAGGCAAGATCCCCGCGCCGCAGCAGGGATTCCTTGCGCCTGATTTCGAGTTGCAAACAACTGAAGGAGAAACGATCAAACTCTCCGACCTGCGCGGACAGGCTGTGTTGGTCAATTTGTGGGCAACCTGGTGCCCGCCCTGTCGCGCGGAGATGCCCGCCATCGAGAAAGTGTATAACGATTACAAAGACCAAGGATTCATCGTCCTTGCCATCAACATGACCTATCAGGACACACTCACGGACATCGCCCCATTCATTGACGAATACAACCTCACCTTCCCCATCCTGCTCGACGAAACCAGTGAGGTCGGTACCGCCTACCAACTGCGTTCCCTGCCATCCTCCTACTTCATTGACCGTGAAGGCATCATCCGCGAAGTAGTCATTGGCGGACCAATGGCAGAGGCGTTGTTGAGGACGAGGGTGGAGGAAATCCTAAAATGAATATCCGTCCTGAGCGGAGCGAGTGCTTTTCGAGCGTAGTCGAAGGACACCGCTACAAATGCGCTTCGACTGCGCTACGCTCCGCTCAGTGCGAGAGAAAACCATGATCGAATCCTTCCGCTCCCTCTTTGCCCCACCCCGTCAATTCATCCTCATCGTCGCCGCGATGTGGGTCGGTCTCACGCTCGCCGAAAAGCGGACAGAGCGCCACGGAGTTTCGAAAGAACAACTCAACAACATCGCGTTCTACAGCCTCTTCGGCTACATCATCGGCGGACGCTTGTTGTTTGCACTCTCCAATTTCTCTGCGTTTTCGCAAAGTCCGCTCAGTGTTTTCTCCCCCAATCCCGATCTCTTCGACCCAACAAGCGGACTACTCGCAGCTATTTTGGTCGGTTTTGTCTATGGTCAACGACAGAAACTTCAACTTTGGGGAACACTCGATGCGATGACACCCATTTTCGCCACCTTCGCCATCGGTCTCTCCCTCGCCCACCTCGCCG
Organism: uncultured Anaerolinea sp.; assembly: GCA_964436455.1. Lineage (GTDB taxonomy): Bacteria > Chloroflexota > Anaerolineae > Anaerolineales > Villigracilaceae > Defluviilinea. The sequence continues at coordinate 10,123 of CAYTDB010000051.1, forward strand.
CAGGGACAGCCTTCGGCAGCCCGACGGCACTTCCCTGGGGCATTGAATTATGGAACGCGACGCGGCATCCAAGCCAGATCTATGAGTTGGTCGCTTCACTCGCCATTTTCGGCTGGCTCTGGTTCGGCAAATCCGATTCCCCGAATGGACTTCCCTTCCTCAACTTCGTTGCACTGACTGCTGGCGCACGTCTCTTTCTCGAAACCTTTCGAGGAGATAGCACGTTGTTGTTCGGAGGATTTCGGCTGGCACAGATCGCAGCATGGGGAATCTTGCTCCTCGTATTTCTCGCAAGCGAGTCAGTCCGAAGGCAAAGTAAGAGCCAATAGACCTTTGCATAAGCGAATGGGAATCCTGAAGTTCTACTTCAGGAAAAGCCCTGCAAATTCCGAAAGTTGAACGTTCGGAATCCTTTACTAAATTTTTCGAACTTCTGCAAGAGATCAATTAAAACAGAAGCCGCCTCCCGTTAAGAATGAGGCGGCTTTTTCATCCAACTTAATTTCTCATCGCAATGGGCTTCAAATAAGAGTCAAGCAATTCATCCATCCGTTCCAGCGACTCGCACACAAATAGCATCGGGTTAAAGGCATATACTGTTTTCGGGATGCGAGCAATGGTCTCGATATCGAACGGAGCAATGATCACTTCGCCTCCAAAGATGCCATCCTGTTTGATACCCAGACTCTTATAGAGAGAAAGTACGACATTCCAGCCTTCGTCGGCAGAGGACATCTGTCCCTTTTGGTGAATCGCGTTCACGCCGTCTATGATGCGATGTAAGTTGGTCTTGGTCGCTTGGAAATGCGCATTCAGTTGCGGGAAGATCGGACGACTGAAATCGATCACGTTGTCGCGCCCGAGGCGGTAGAATTCCATGATGGTGCGCGTCAATTCCTTGCGCCCTGAGATGATGCCCGCGCCAAAAACCTTGAAGCGGTTATCCTGCACGATTAAACCAAACTCGGTGCTGTACCACGCCAGCCGTTTGATGACCTCACGTTCATCCTGAGTCGCTTTCATGTATGCAGGCGCAAACTTATCTTCGATATTGGCATAGAACTTTTGCGTCAAGAATGGCAGGTGTCCAAAGATATCGTGGAACATATCGGGTTCGGGCGTGAACTCCATCTGGTCACGCGTGCGCAGGTAATCTGTGATGAGAAAGAGGCGTTGGGCAAATTTCTTATACCAGTCGTCCGCCAGTGTATACCGCACAACGGTCCGTTCGATACGCCAGCCCGAACGCGGTGCGATGCGGTTGTTGAGATGCGTCACCGTCGGTATGTGATATGGGTCAAGCTCCAGCAATTCCAATCCGCGGTGATACTCACGACAAAGATGCTCGAGCAGGTATGGCTGATGGACGCCCGCGAACAGATCGGCCCAGATGGTGTGCTGCGCGTCCGAAAAAACGAGCTCCTGGTTTTCAGTTGTGTATTCCTTTGTTGGGTCGATGTTTTCTGCTGCAATGTCCCCTGTGTAAATTGGAGTTTGATTTCTATCCATACTTCACCTTTCTTTTTGGAAGGATTATGGTACGAACTCAAAGCACCTGCCAAGAGAATATATCACCGCGATACAAGGTCGTCAAGGAAGGAGATAATTTTCATAAACTTGGTACGAAATAAATGCATTAGAATTCAGGACGATGTCTGACGAACCTCTCCTCCACCAGACCGTCCTCATCACTGGTGCCGCCCGCCGCATCGGACGCCGTTTCGCATTGACTTGCGCCCAAGCGGGAGCTAATGTTGTCATTCATCATGCTCATTCGGATTCCGACGCCGAATCCCTTCGCACCGAAATCAGCGGACTGGACCGCCAAGCCTGGGTCTTCCAAGCGGACTTGACCGATTCATCCCAAACCCAGAACCTGATTCCCCTCATCAACCGTTCCACCCCAATTCATTATCTCATCAACAACGCCGCCATCTTTGAGTCACTCACCTTCGACACCACCTCCCTCGAAGCATGGAACCTCCACCTCGCCCTCAACCTGACCGCCCCCTTCCTCCTCAGTCAAGCCTTTGCCCGCCAAGCCCATAAGAGCGCACGCATCGTCAACATCCTCGATTGGCGCGCCCTGCGCCCCGGAGCGGATCACTTCCCTTACACCACCAGCAAATCCGCGCTGGCGGCGATGACCAAGTCAATGGCGGTCGCGCTCGCGCCGAAGATTACAGTCAATGGTCTCGCCCTTGGAGCCATCCTTCCGCCTGCCGATGGAAATGCAAACCCAGAAATTACCAGAGACATTCCCATGAAAAGATGGTCCAACGAAGGCGAGATCGGACAGGCACTGCTCTTCCTGCTCATCTGCCCCGAATATATCACTGGCGAGATCATCCATGTGGATGGAGGAAGACATTTGGTTTAGCAATTATTTTCTTGTTTCACAAGACCCAACCCGTCACAGCTAAACATCACTAAACACCAATTTGCCAACACGCAAACTAAGGAAAATTAAATCATGGACAAAGTCATCATCAAAAACCTGCTTGCCCGCGGCATCATCGGAGTCCGCGACTGGGAACGGAAACGCGCCCAGGATATCCTCATCAATATCACCCTCCTCACCGACACCCACCGCGCCGCCGAAACGGATGATATTCACGATTGCGCCGATTACAGCGAAGTGACGAAGAAAGTGCAGACACACGCTGAAAGCGCAGCCAGATTAACAGTGGAAGCTCTGGCAAACGACTTGGCTGGAATTTGCCTTGCACAAAATAACGTTCAAAAAGTGATCGTGCGCGTGGAAAAGCCGACGGCTGTCCGTTTTGCGGAATCGGTTGGCGTGGAGATCGAACGAAGCCGCGATGAGTGACTTTCACCTGGCATATTTGAATCTTGGGTCGAACATCCAGCCTGAGACTCATCTGGTCAGGGCTGTGGAATTGTTGCATGAATACGGCGAAGTTTTAAAAGTATCAGGTGCGTGGGAATCCAGATCAGTCGGAGCGGAGGGACCGAACTATTTGAATGCCTGTGTATTGTTCAAGACCAATGTCATGCAGGTGGAATTGAAAGAGAGCATCATCCGTCCGATTGAGGCAAAATTGGGAAGGAAAAGAAGCGAGAATAAATTCTCGCCACGTCCTATTGATATCGACATCGTGCTCTTCGATAACAAGCCTTACAACGATAAATTCTGGCGATTTGCGTTCGTCATTGTCCCACTGGCTGAAATTTATCCTGAGTACCAAAACCCCATTTTACAGGAAAGTATTACACAAACAGCAACGCGCCTCCGCTCTCAGGTGTGGATGGAGCCGCGTCCCGAAGTATTAAGTCAAGTTCGCTGAAGCAGGTATCGGTTAAGTCCGAACGCAGGCGGGGCATCAGGTTAAAACTGAAGCGGTTTGGCTCCCCTGCTGATGTTATCCAGAAACTCCTGTCTTGTTGCTAAATTCGCGCGGAAGGCTCCGTGCATCGCAGATGTGGTCATACGTGCGTCATGTTTTTTCACACCGCGCATCATCGAGCATAGATGCACTGCCTCAACAACAACCGCTACGCCTTGCGGCTGGAGTGTCTTTTGGAGAAAATCCGCGATCTGACGCGTCATGCGCTCCTGCACTTGCAGTCGGCGTGCGTACATATCCACGATGCGGGGAATTTTGGAAAGCCCGATCACCCTGCCAGCCGGTATGTAGGCGACATGCGCGCGCCCCAGAAAAGGAAGCATGTGGTGTTCACACAAACTATAGAACTCAATATCGCGTACCAAGACCATCTCGTCATAAGTGATGTTGAACAAGGCGCCATTGACCACTTTCTGTGGATCGATGGTGTAGCCGCATAGAAGCTCCGTGTACATGCGAGCAACCCGGTGTGGCGTATTCTTCAAACCTTCTCTTTCAGGGTCCTCTCCAAGCGCCTTGATCAACTCAAACATCAGCTCATTGACCGCTTCTATATTCACATTCGTTGGAGATACTTCGATCTCATCCAGCTCGTCATCCAATTCCATTTTCGTTCCTTGATAAAACCAGTGGCGCTTGCGCGCCACTGGTTGCTTGCTTATCGACTTGCTAACCAACCACAGGCTCTATCAAGCCATATGTGCCGTTCCGGCGTCGATACAGCACCTGTATCGAATTCTGCTCGACATTAAAGAAGACGAAGAAATTATCGTGACCAAGCAATTTCATCTGTTCAACAGCCTCGTCTTCAGTCATGGGAACTAGCACGAACTTTTTGCGGCGGGCAATCAATGGGAGCAGTTCACCCGTCTCATCGTCCACGGGCCACTCTTCTTCAGCAACCTCCGCCGCCGAACGACCATCGCCACGCCCTCGATAGTGCTTGCCCTTATAACGTTCGATCTGTCTTTGCATCTTGTCAAGAGCGGTATCAAAAGCCGCATGTACATCATCCGCACGCTCTTCCGTACGCAGGATGAACCCCTTGCCGCGTACAGTGATCTGTGCAACCTGCCGGTCAGTTGCACTTCGAGCCGTTTTGGCATGCGACAGCTCGACGTGAATTTCGTCGATCTCCTGAAGGTAGCGTTCCAATTTGGCGGCTTTCTTCTCAACATACTCGCGCGTATTATCGGTCAGCCGCATGTTACGTGCCAGGGTATCAATTTTGTTCGCCATACAGAACCTCCTTAAAAGGTATCAACTATCCATGTGGATAATTGTCAAACACAATTTAGATCATGACGCGAAAGCGCACGCGCGATCATGATCACATATGCGTCCCGCGCACCTGCGGACAATAATGCTTCCGCACTGGAGTGGATCGTCGAGCCGGTAGTAGCCACATCATCCATCAATAGGACAGACTTGCGGTTCATAACTTAATCATCAGCCTGATACGCCTTGGACACATTTTCCCTCCGTTGGGAGATGTTCAAACCCATCTGCGAGCGGGTTTCATGGGATTCCATAATCCATGCGGCGAGACCTCCAATCCAAGTTCATACGCAAGCAGGCGTGCCACCCGCGCAACTTGATTATACCCTCGCTCTTTCAATCTCTTTTTCCCCAACGGAACGGCTATTAGCATATCAACATTAAGCTTCATGGAGGTGACAAAATCACCCATTTGCCTGGCCAAAGCATCACCAATCCCCATATTTCGACGGTATTTCAATGTATGCAAAGCATTTTGCAGGGGAAAATCAAAAACCGCCCATGACCGCATCATTCGATACACAGGCGGATTCGACTTGCATTTATCACAACGGTCAACCCCATTAGTTGGTATCCCGCATTGCTCACAAAAGAGTTTGCTTAAATGCGGGACACGCGCCTGGCAATCCTGACAACATGAACTCCCTGTCCTGCCACACCCGCCACATACCGGCGGGAAGAGAAGATCGATCCCGCTCCAGGCCAATCGCCAAACACGATACGACCACGGAATTTTATTCACAAGTATGTACTATTATACAAAGACTCTACTACAAAGATGTCATGATCTGCAGAGCAGCAGGTGTCAAAACTATGATCATAATGGTTGGGAACATCAAAAAAGCCATAGGTAAAACCATTTTTACCGGCGCCTGGTGTGCCTCTTCTTCTGCCCGTTGACGACGCTTCAAACGCATTTGGTCAGCTTGAATACGCAAAATTTTTGCCATACTGACACCAAGTTGTTCACTCTGTATGATCGCAGCCACAAAACTTGTCATCTCCGAGATATCCAGGCGGTCAGCCATAGCCTTCAAGGCATCGCGCCGAACCTTTCCAAGTTGGATTTCCCGAATCACCCGAGCAAACGCAAGGGAAAGCTGGTTATCCCATTTTTCAGCCACTTTGGACATGGCAGCATCAAAACCCAGCCCCGCCTCCACGCAGATTGTCAACAAATCCAGGGCATCCGGCATTGCTTTGCGGATCTCTTTTTGACGGTTTGTTATCCTGCTCGTAAGCATCAGGTGAGGCAGGTAAAATCCGCCAAAAGTTGCCCCAAAGATATAAATGGCGCTATCGTTGAAGTTGGGCGTTGGTGAAAGCAAGATCATTGCGGTTACAAAACCACCAATAACCACTCCAAGGATAAATCGAATAGCCAAAAACGTTGCAGCATCGATCGGCCATGGATTCCCTGCAAGCTCCATCTTCTTGGCGGTATCCTGAATAGCCTTCTGAGGTGTGAATCGAGCGGAAATCTCCCCGATCTTTTTGACAATTGGAATGATGACGCGCTCGGAGAAAGGTTGGGATAGTTCAATCTCCTCAAGGGAGGTAACATCACCACTTTGGATATATTCAGCCAAACGTGCTTGCAACGGGTCGGCATCCTCGTCTGTGTTTTGCCGCAAGCTGACCGATATCACGCCTATAATGATGAATATAACGAACAATACACCAGCAATCAGCAAGATCGTAGTTAGACTCATATCAAACCTCAATATCCGCGATCTTCATCATCACAAAATATCCGAGAGAGATCAAACCAATTATCACAACAACAGATATTATGCCACAGGCTGGTTGGGGGAACAAACTATTAGGGGCAAAGAAGGTGCCAATGTATTCCGGGCTGACAAACCAGAGTGCTGCAGCCAGAAACAGAGGAATTAGGGATAGGATCGTGCCGGATGATCTTACATTTGCAGTCATTACCCGGATCTCACCCTTGATCCTGACACGTTCGCGGATGGTAAAAGAGATGGTATCCAGAATCTCCGAGAGGTTACCACCAACCTCCCTCTGAACATTAATTGCTGTAACGACAAAATCAAGGTCTTCGCTTGGAATACGACGAAGAAGATTTTCAAGCGCTTTTTCCATTGAAATGCCGATCTGCATCTCCTGAACAACACGCCTAAACTCATCGCAAATCGGCGACGGCAACTCTCGACTAACTGCCTCCATTGCCTGCATGGTCGAATAGCCAGCACGCAATCCGTTCACCATCAGGTTTAGCATATCGCCCAACTGATCATCAAACTTTCGTATTCTTAATGACTGTTGTCGCTTCACATAAAAACGTGGAACAAAGAAACCAACAACTCCACCAATTAAAATGGAGAACGGGTTTCCTTGAATCGCCCAGGCACCAAGTCCCAATACCACGGTTGAAATAAAAACCAGAGCGTAATACTCAGCCACTTTAAATTTCAGGTCGGCTCTTGCCAATTCCCGGGCAACACGATCGCCCATCGAAGAACTGGCAACCCTTCGATTAACCCACTCTGTAACCAGAGATTTAGCGGCCTCCTCTTGTGCTTGTTTGGCTTCCTCATCCTCGCCAAACTGACCGAGCCGTTCATCCACCAATGAACGTTCTCCAGAGATGGATACGACCACCCCCACGATCAACAGGACCAATATCAGTACGCCACCTATCAGCAATAGATTCATAGTTTCAACCTGTCGTTTATATTCCTAGTAGCGCCTTCGCTCGCCAATTCCGAAAATGGATGGGGGCAGGTTAATGCCTGAAGCTTCAATTTTGTCAATAAACTTGGGTCTTAACCCGGTCGGGCGCAATCGTCCAATCACCTTTCCTGCCTCCACACCGGTTTGTTCAAAGACAAACAGATCCGTCATGGTGATCACATCACCTTCCATGCCACTCACTTCGGTTATGTGGGTCACCTTGCGGGTACCATCACGCATACGTGCCTGCTGACAGATAACATCAATGGCAGCCGCTGTCTGCTCACGGATTGCACGTACCGGCAGATCCATGCCAGCCATTAGACACATCGTTTCCACACGAGATAGTGCATCGCGCGGCGAGTTGGCATGCGCTGTCGTCATGGAGCCATCGTGACCTGTGTTCATCGCCTGGAGCATATCCAAGGTTTCACCGCCACGGCACTCTCCAACAATGATTCTTTCCGGACGCATACGAAGAGAGTTGATCACAAGATCACGGATCGTGATTTCACCACGTCCTTCAATATTAGGCGGGCGCGATTCCAAAGTGACAACATGTTCCTGCCGCAATTGCAACTCTGCGGCGTTCTCGATGGTAATGATTCTCTCGTCATTAGGGATAAACCCGGACATGATATTCAAGAGGGTTGTCTTACCAGAACCGGTACCGCCGGAGATCAACACATTCAAACGAGCCTCCACACAAGCTTTTAGGAATTGGACAGCTTCATTTGTGATCGATCCGAACTGGATCAATTGTTCAATAGTAATCGGGTTCTTTGAAAACTTACGAATAGTAAGGGTTGGACCCACCAAGGAAATGGGGGGTATAACGGAGTTGACACGCGAACCATCCGGCAAACGAGCATCCACATACGGGCTGGATTCGTCGATACGGCGCCCAAGCGGGGCAACGATACGATCAATTACCCGCATAACATGATCGTTGTTCTCAAAGGTCACGGGAACCCGGTGCAGCTTACCTTTACGCTCGATATAAACATTTTTTGGACCGTTGACCATGATTTCCGTTATGGTGTCATCTTCCAGCAAGGGCTGTAAAGGACCAAAACCCAGAATCTCCGCAGCGATCTGTTCAAACAATCGGGCACGCTCAGGTCGTGACAGGACTATGTTTTCTTCTGCCAGGATCTGTTCGAACAGGTCCTGGATCGTACGTCGGACTTCTTCAGTCCTGGTTATATCCATGGTGGGATCAAGCTCGGAAAGAAGCTTATTCTGAACGCGAGTTTTCAGGTCGAAATAGGAACCGGCTTGGGGAGATGTAATGGGCGCATTCACTCTTCGTGACTGCAATGAGGAAAGACGGGAGCCTTCACCTTCACGACCAGATGACTGACCACCGCCAGATGGGGAAGATGAACCGCCTTGTCCCTGTTCAATTCTTTTTAATAGAGACATTCTTTTATCTCCTTACTAATAAAATAAAACCAAGGCTATTTATCGCCTGCCGCTTGGGATGCCACATGAGCACGAACTGCATCAGCCAGAGAAAACACACCACGGGCGATCGCCTGGTTTTTACTATCCAGCACAAATGGCACACCACGGTTAACAGCTTTCACCGCTGTGGCTTCATCAGCTGGGATGACAAGGGCAACTGGCTGCTTCAGGTTTTCAGCAATACGCTCAGGGGTAATATTCACTTTCTTATCGTACCGATTTACTATGAACATCACACGCTCACGCTGAACACCAAGATTCTGTAAAAGGTCGAGGAAGAGGCGACTATTCTTTAAGGCGGGTATATCTTGTGTTGTTACAAGAATAATCATGTCGCTTACATCAACCGCGGCAAGGATCGGATCGGTAAGAATCGAAGACGTGTCAACGATTACATAAGAGTAAAGCTGCGTCAGGAATTCAAGCATCCTCGCGAACTGCCCGCCTGACACTTTTTCTGCATACTCGGGGCGGCTTGGTGCGGCAAGTATATGCAAACCTGACGCCGCATGTTTAACCATCACTTCCTTAACGAATTCAGCGTCGAGTTCGTCGGCACGAGGAGCAAGGTCCAGCACAGTATTTTTTCCCTGTTCGTTGACGAACATTGCCACATCGCCAAACTGAAGGTTGCCATCGACAAGAGCAACCGGGGTGTCAGCATTGTTCAGCGACAAAGCCAGGTTCACTGCCAAGGTGGTACATCCGGTCCCGCCTTTAGGGCTGTAAACCAGAACGATTTGACCTCGTGGACCTCCGTAACCTGCGGCAACGCCAAGTGACCCAGCTGCAACAACAGCCTGTACCTGTGCAACCTTGGTCTTTTCCATCTGCGCCATCTCACCGGCACGGCGAATGGCAGAAATCAACTCATCACCCATGGGCGGCTTTGTCAGGAAGTCCCTGGCGCCCGCCAGCATGGCACGGCGCATGTAATTTTGATCGCTCTGAACAGAAAGAATCACAACCTGCACAGCCTGTTGCTTCGCACGAATTGCTTCTGTGGCTGCGATGCCATCCATATCGGGCATATTGATATCCATCAGGACTACATCGGGGTTCAAATCCTGGGAAGCCTGAATTGCCTCTTTGCCCGAACGAGCAATGCCGACAACCTCCACATCTGACTCAAATTGCAGAAGCTTCTTAACGTTCTCTCGAGTTTCGGAAACGTCATCAACAATCAACACTCGAATTTTATCGCCTGGCATTAACTACCTCATCGATTGTTTATTGCGCCGGTTGAATAATATCATTCGGCAATAGTGGAGGCGCCAGGAAATCGATGCGGTTATTTAGCGCGTAGGGAAGCTTTGATGGCAGCGAAATGTTATATTGAGTCAAAATACTCGTCAATGTTGCAGACTGAGAATCGATCCGGGAATTGTCGTTCGGATTACGCAATGTCATCGAGAACACCGCTTGACTGTAGACAAAATAATTCAACGAAACGGAGTCTTGCGGAGAAACCATCAAGGTGATGATATCCGGTCTTTGGGTGGGCTGAGGCGCGGCCGCAGCATTTGGATCCTGTTCTGGGGTAACGGGCTGCGCCTGGAGTTGGAAATCTCCAAGGTTCAATACCATTACATCCTGCAAAACAATCTGACATACCAAACGCGGTCGCTGCGCTTCCGACGGAACCACATAAATCGGTTTCTGGAAAGTTGGATCGAGCTCTGTGCGACCCTGCCGCGCCGCCTGTTCCGCAGTCGCGGCATCGAGGGTTATCGTCGGACGACCATCCTGCGGGAAAAAGATGTCATTGACCGTTGACATATAATTCGGAAGCAGCGTTTGATAAGCAGGGTCAACATCCACGAACGTCATACAAACGTTTACATTGATGTGAGCGCCCTTGGTAATGGCATACGCAGAGGTTGCCAGGCGATCGGTCGGGATCGACACTGCCACCATGCCCGGAGGAACCTGGAAGGACCACGCGGGCGGAGGTAATTCACCCGGTCCAGATCCAACCATCGAGGAGGTGATCAAAGTGCCTTGTTCAAGGGTGAATCGTGCGGTCTGACCCACCAGGTTCGCCTCTTCACCCACTTCGAACATAACTTCAGCCACGTTTTCAGGGGGAAGCGAAAAGGTCCCAAGCATTTCCTGGCTGATTACTGTTCCCTGTGGGATGTTTTGCGCGGCATAGTAGACCTGTTTCGTAACTACCTGAGTTGCCACAACTGATGTTCCCCCACCTCCCTGGGGATTCAAAAAGGCAAAATACACCAACGCCAAACCCACTATCACAATCAAGACGAGCAATATTAGTATTCTTCCGCGACGCATAGGAGTTTCTCCTTCCAAAGTCTCTGCACTGATTACAGCAGAATATTCAGATTGAAATTATTATACAGTATAACCACAAATCCAGAATGACAAATTGGTAAAAAAGTACGGCTCCACCACTTGACAGAGCCAGATTTCCTCGGAACTGCGGGGATTGGGAAATGGACAATCAACGGGCTGGCACCGCAAAGGTGATCCGCGTGCCTCTCCCGATCGAACTATCCGCATCGAATGTTCCGCCCAGCATTTCCGCCCGTTCACGGATCAGCTTTAGCCCGAGGCTGTTTCCCTGTTGAATGATTTCCGGATCAAAGCCCCGACCGTTATCATCCACACTGATACGTACACGATCCTCACCCATGTCGAGCAGTACTTTGACCTGAGTTGCCTGACTGTGACGTGCTGTATTTCCCAACAATTCCTGCAAGGCGCGGAACATCATGACCTCCAAATAAGGTTCCAGCCTGCGCTCATTGCCAGTTATTGTCACATTTACATCCAGGGATGTCTGTTCTTTAAAGGCATCCGCATACCTGCGGACGGTGGGTACAAGTCCCAAATCATCCAACATCATTGGACGCAGCTCAAAGATGAAATTGCGGACCTTTTGGAAGGTACCCATCGCGGATGATTTAAGGCTGTTGAGCTCGTCTTTTGCCTGTGAAGCATCTACATCGAATAGACGCATGGCGATCTCAGTCTGGAGAATGAAGTTCGACAATGCCTGGGCAGGTCCATCGTGCATCTGGCGCGAGAGACGCTGCCGCTCGGTTTCCTGCGCATTGACCAACATCTCGACACTCGCCATGGTCCCCTTGCCCCCCCCGGAGGAGGATGCGGTTGAAACACCACCCCCACCCGCTGAAGCAGGAGCCTTTTCCAGGACGGTTTTGAGGCGTTCGAGATGTCCTTTTTCAGCCTGCAACTTTTCAAGTTGTCCCCGCATAACAAAGATACGCTGCTGTGCATCCAGAGCAGAATCGTAGGCGTTGCGAAGTTCCTGTGGCGGCACAGTGTCCATCTGCCCCTGAACCTGCTGCAGATGGGTGGTAATTGCGGCGTTGCGTTGGGATAACTTCGAAAGTTCACCCTTGCTTTGATCGATCATCAGTGTGATCTCCCTCAAGGCACGTGTGGTCTCCTCAAGTTCCTTTTGCAAATCCAGCTCTTCGCCGGATGGATTTTCCATTGTCATGAATTACTCCTGAGATTTAATTGCCGTATCCTGCAATTTGACCCAACCGCGTTTCAAGGCATATACAACCGCCTGTGTACGATCTTCAACGCTGAACTTGCGTAGTATGGAAGTGACATGATTCTTGACCGTCTGATGACTGATCCCCAACAAGGTTGCGATTTCCTTGTTACTCATACCGCGCACCACACAGGAAAGAACCTCCATTTCACGATCGGAAAGCGGATGGAAGGGCGAACCCGGCTCACTATATGACCGACGGGCACCCTCCATCTGTTCATCGATCCACGCATCCAGCTCGCGGCGATTGAATATGTTCCCGGCAATCGCAAATTTACCTTCTGCAACTGCGCGTATCGTACGCGCCAGCACATCCGGCTCGATCTCCTTGGCGCAATAACCCGCTGCACCAGCCAAAACAGCATGGATCGCCTGTTCAATATCATCATACCCAGTCAACAGGACAACACGAGTCGGCAGATGATCGGATGTGACCTGATGAGTGACTTGTTGACCATTCATTTCCGGCATATTGACATCAAGAACAGCGACCATTGGCTTTAGCGAACGGATCTGATTGATCGCCTCCTCACCATTGGACGCCTGGGCAACCACTTGAAAATCTTTTTCGAGCGATAGTGCATCCACCACACCCTGGCGAAACAATGGATGATCATCTGCAACGAGTAATGTAATCTCTTTCATCATGTAGCCTGATCCCTGAAATTAGTCTTGAGCGGAGTATAGCACAGTAGACCCGGACGGGCAATTAAACAATTGCAAGGCGCATATCAATTTCGTAATAAGCTCTATTTCCAGATGTAAATGGTCATGTTTTCATCAAATGGAAACCCTTCAACCCCGGCTTGATAGACAGGTGACAGACCCTCGATCAATTGCGGATACCAACTTGGGAAGGTGACGAGATACCTGGCACCTGCAGAGTTCAAGTATTCGGCAAGACGCGCCTCATCCCGAATGAAAGGGACAACATCAGGCGTAACCAAGCCAGCCAGGTCAATGATGGGGTTTTGCGTGAAATAACCGACAGCACCGATATCATGGATAGCCAATCTTGTTTGGACGGGAAGATTTTCGTTCACCCATTGGGCTGTCTTCACCATTTGTGTTTCGATCAGGATCACGTCACGTGCATTCTGGTTTGCTCCCACCCATTGGAAAGAAAGGACCAACACAATTAACAAAGTCCGCCACAAAAACGCAATACGTTGATCCACCTTCGAGGAAGTGATATATCCCATCATGCCGATCATCCCCCACAAATACAGGATGGGGAAACCCGGAAGGATGTAACGTCCATGCTGGTAAGCAGGCAGGCGCATGAAATAAATGCCTACATACCCAACGAACCAGATCAAACCTGCCACGGCTCCCCAATTCCTTTCACGCACAACCTTGTATACCCATAAAAAGAATCCGGGAACCAGCACCACAAACGGGCTCGCGATCATCGGCAGGATGTAATTGATCAGGCGTGCAGACAAGGAAAGAGAGAGCATATGTTCCCGATATTCCGCCTGCTTCGCATAAAAGGTGTTGGGCATGGGGGTGCCAGACAAAGCAAGATTAAAGAGCAGATAGAAAAAGAACAACAATCCAAAGCCAATAAACACTTTCAACAACGCGCTTCCCCGAGATTTGAATGATGTTTCCCGCAGGAAGGCAGTGAACAAGATCGGACCAAGCAGGGTCAAGCCGTCTGGGCGGACCCAGACACTTAGACCGGCAAGCAGCCCCAGGGTCAGGTATTGAGGCGAGTTTTCCATCAACAAGCCGAGGACAATCAGGATGATGAACCCGTGCAGGAGCGTTTCCATCCCCGAAGTCGCAGACCATGTGAGATGCCAGGCAAGGGCGAGGAACAATCCAACCCAGGGGATATGTGTACGATATGAAGGCAGGGTTTTGCGGGCAATGTTCTCCGCGCTGATCGCCATTAGGCTCAGTGTGAGCCAGCCGAGAAAATATGTCCATGCGTAGGGAGCGAGGTGCAGCAGAAAGCCGATTGAAAGAAGCGCTGTCCACAATGGTGAGGTGGAGCCGGCGGAACCTTCGCCAAGCCGAAATGACCACTCACCACTCAGCGCAAAATTTCGGGCATACGTGAGATGGATCCACGCATCATCAAGCGGGAAGCCAATGCGATATGTCACCGCGCTGACCGAGAGAAAATACGCGACACCGATCAGGGATGCAAACGCGATGAGGATACGATAATCAATTTTCGAAATCGATGCGGTAAAGTTTTGTTTCATCCACCTCTCCCAAATAAATGAAGGCATCGTTATTGCCCGGGTGATCGTACAGTTCCTGGATCGACTCGAACGTACCGCTGCTCTCCAACACAAGCAACCCCGCGCCATAGCGTTCGGCAACCTGCAGGATGACCGACTCATCACCATACGGCAAGGCGATCGCAGGACGTCCTGAACTGATGTAGTACCCCGGCGGATTGCGGACGATCACAACGACCTCGGGGCTGATCCCATTTTCGAGGAATATTTTCTCCACCGACATATATGCTTCCTCCTCATTCGTCGGGTTGGCAATGACACGGAAATTAACCAGCCATAAAGTAACAATGAAAGCCAGCACTACCATAAGTCCTTGAAAGATATAAGGCGCATTCTTGTCGGTAAATCGACCACGCTTCCGCACCCAAAGTATCACTGCATTCAAGCCAAAGGGAGCCGCGACCCACCACATCGGCTGGAACGCCGCACCGGCATGGAAGAAACTCCCGCGTGCGCCAGCGAAGGGAAAGATGAAAGTCATGACAAGGAACAAAAGCAGATAACCCGTAACCGCAATCTTCGTGCGCAGTTCCTTTCGCAGCTGCCAAAGACCTATCAAGATCAGTGGGAAGAGAAATATCTCTCCCTGCGCGGCAAAAGCGGTACCGATATTAGCGCTCAGCACTTTGAGACGAACATCCATCGCAGCGGACCAGCCAGCTTCAAGAAAAGATTCGCGGGTGATACTTTCAGCGGGATAACTGAAGGTCTGGTTGTAATTTTGGAGCCAGAGCAGGCGTCCGCCGCCGGGGGTCATGAAGGAACCGAAGAGTGAGTAATTGCGATAATGCCATGCACCCATAATAAGGAAGTAACCGAGGAGTGCGAGTAGTCCGGCTGGGATGACGGTCCGCACAAAATACCTCACCCCTGCCCTCTCCTGTTTGTCCCTTTCGGGGATGCTTCGCGTGGAGAGGGGGGATTTCCACATCACAACAAGACCGGTGAGACCGAGCCAGAGCAGACCGTCACTGCGGGCGAGGGTCATGAAACCTGAGATCGCGCCGAGCGCAAAGGGAACCCATTTTTGGTTACGCGGCACAAGCAGGAGAAATGCGCCGCCAAGCAGCATAAAAATGGCATAGTTATCAGGAACACCCATGAACGGGGTATAGTACAGTGAGAAGATGGACAGAAATCCTGAGACCATTGCCAACAAGCGATTGCGGGATACGTCGAAGGCAAGAGACGCTATCAGCAACGGAACACAGGCTGAAAGGAGAATGAACGGAAGGCGCCCGGCTGCATAGGTGGTGGCGCCGGCAATCCACATCCCCACTGCAGAGATCATGGAAGCGAGCGGCATCCAATAGGTGTGGGAGGGATGAGGGAGCCCCTGCGGATCATCGAGATAATTCCAGATGTACGACTCGTTGAAGCCGTTGCCTTTTGCCAGCTCGATGCCGCCTGCGAAGTAATAGTCAGCATCCATATAGCCGGGCAATTCCTGGAACTGTGCGATCGCAAGGGGAACAATCAACCCAATGATGAAGAGAATGACATAATGACGCCAGTTCATGTTCGGTCTCCAAACTTGTCAAACCAGGTACGCGGCGAACGGAATGCCCACCAGCGCATCCAATACAAACCGAGGATGGTCGCGATGGGCGGAAGGATGATGAGCAATTGCGAATAGATGGCGGGTGCACCGGAAAGCACGCGGTAGTACAACCAGAACGGAATAATGAATGCCGAGAGAAGTACAAGCAGGCTGAACCCTACCCGCTGACGTCTCCAACGCTCCCAGATGAGCATGATAATGAGGATCAGGGATGGAACCAGTGATACATGGTTGGATGGGAAGATCGCCATTCCCATCAACGGCATGACAGCCAGCGATAAACAGACAGTCCAAACAATGTGACGATATAGTGAATTAACCGTACCAAGCCATTCGATAAAGACGATCACCCCGAGAAGAATAGTGATCCACAAGCCCATGGGAAAACGCATATCCGGAAATATGGCAGAGATAATACTGCCGAATGCCAGATTGCCGCTGCGATACCAATCAGACAGCACACCGCGCACGTAGGGAAGCGCCCAGCCGGGATACGACAGGAACGAAACCGCAAGCAGGATGGCAAGCGCCATGCCGAAGCCATAGAATACCCTCCAGCGACGATTGGCAAAGACAAAGACAAGGATGAAAAAGAAGAACAGCGCTCCCACTTCCCATTGATAGGCGACCAGGAACATCAATGCACCGGCGAGTTCATCGGAAAACGAATGCAGGGAATAGACAATAAGAAAGACCAGAACGGTAATGGCTATGGCAGGTGTACCCGACCGGACGGCAACCAGGCTGTAATAACCAAATACGCTGGAGAGCACCAGGAGGAAATACAACCAGCCCGGAGGTTCCCACTCCAGAGAACGTATAAATGTAAAGACCAGCACCATCAGCGTGATTTCCGAGAGCAGCATCCACACGCCGCGGGCTACTGCGAAATCGGGAATCCATGCCAGGGGGATATATAGCAAGACGATATAAAATGGGTCGTTCAAATAGTATGGGTATTCGGTTGAAGATGCATCCCTTCCATAGGCAACGTTTTGAGTATGTTCTGCAATTGTGGCACCATATGGTTCAAAGGAACCTTCGAGGAAGGCACGCGCGCCGTTCCAACGAACGAACAGCTGCTCACCGCCAGGCAATATTCGCGCAAGATATAGATTCAAGGCAAGCAAGCCGATGAGCAGGAACAGTGCGAGGAGGAGAAGGCGTATCTCTTCCACGCTTAACCACTTGCGCGACTTACGGATATCCCTGAATGCCATGGGTCTATTTTATCCTGAGTTTTTAGTGGGACCAGTTGGAGATTGGAATATTGCTTTCTATTCCGTCTAACCTTGATTGGTTAACCTGTTGGGAAGTCTTGCGGAGCGAAGCACACCGCACCTGCGGCGGGTGCAGGTGTCTCTACGGCTGAAATCCGAGACCCTTCGCGAGCGCTCAGGGTGACACCTTGTAAGGTAATTCAAGTTATCCTGAATAATCTTCTGAGTGTACGAGTTATTGGGCACGGAATTGACGGACCATTCTCCGTTTTTATTGGAGAAATCCGTGATGTCGCGTGACCCGTGTCCAGAAAAAGGTTTTTGTCAGGCGGCTTTGAGAAGACCATGGAGAGATGAAAGGGTTCCGCCTCGAAGGGATGAAAATAAAATCCAGAAGATTTGCTTCTGGTAACTCGCAGAACTTGCGGTTTACGTTGAACCACGGATCCACTGAGACACGGAGACAGGGTCTTCTTTTGCCCTTTGACTGCGTTCGTCGCTACGAACGCTCCTCACTCTGCCAAGGGCGAAAGTTATTTGATCACAAAACGGAAGATGGGACGGGTTGGGGAATTGCGTGCCACTTCCTTGAAGCCTGCCTGCTGGAAAGCGGAGGCAGTGCCAGTATATATGAAGGGAGCAGGCTTAGCCTGTTGTGCGTCCACCGGATAGCCTTCGACGATCTTACCGCCCTGATGCCTGACGTGTTCGATCGCAGCCTTCAACAAGCTGACAGAGACTCCCTTGCGGCGATGCTGCCTTGCCGCATACAAGCAGGTCACCGACCAAACTTCCTGATCATCCACTGGTTTGAGAACGCGTGAGCGTGCCAGTTTTTCATACGCGCTGCGCGGCTCCACTGCCACCCATCCTACCACCTCCCCATCCATGTAGGCGAGGAGCCCGGTGACAGTGCCTGCATCGATTAGGGCTTTATGCATCTGGCGGGTCACCGATCCTTTTGCTTTTTCGAAGGCTTTGCCACGCAGTTTCCAGTGCATGCACCAGCACCCGCCGCAGGCGCCGTTGAGCCCGAAGAGTTCTTCAAAGTCGTTCCACAGGTTTCGCCGTAAGGGTTGGATGGATAGGGTTGGGGATTCTGACATGAGGATATTGTGACCTCTCCTTTGGTGGGTTGCCCCTTAATTTACCACAAAGGATACGGTTGCAATGAGTTGTTCAACCTGAATTTGCCCATTGGCCTCGATACGACGGAACAAGCACCGCCTACTTGACCAGCAGAGTTAAAATAACTTCAGATCAATGACAAAGTAATCTTTCCAGCTGTGATGGAGATTGCTTCGTCATCCTTCGAATACGCCGCTAACGATCGGCGGCTCCGCTCAGGAGAGATTGTTAGGGAACGAGGATATTTAGGGCGGAGGGGAAGATCTTGTATTCGAGGTCGGTGACCCATTCATCGAAGAGTTCGCCATCGGTATGGGCGGGGGAGGGTTGATCAAGGTGAATGGAAGCTCGCGTCGTGTGAAGCTCCCGCATCCCTTCCAATTCAATAATACTGCCTTTATCTTCATTAAAGGCATGCGGCAATGCCAGAAGCATCCCCAGACGGGTGGCGCGATATCCAAAAGCCAGGGTCAATTTCCCATCGAAAGGATCAGCGTGCGGCGTCATAAAGAAACCGCCGGTGCGCCTGCCATTCCCAACGGAAACCAGGGTTAATGGTCCCTTATATTCTCCATCGTCCCACTTCACCTCTCCATGCCATTCGGGTTTATCCATAATCGCCCAGACCGCCGCCACGAGATACCGGGTAATGCCCTTGATCCAATGTATGCGTTCATGCTTGGTGGTTACGTATGTCTCCAGCCCGCAAGCCGAATTGTTGATGAAGTATCGGTCATTGCATTTCCCCAGGTCAAGTGCCTTCAGTTTACCGGCAGCGATGACCCTGGCTGCCTCTTTCAGATCCGTAGGAAGCCCAACGTTGAAGATAAAGTCGTTCGCAGACCCCATAGGCATGAATCCAAGTGTCACTGGGAATTGACCCTTCTCATCCCAGACTCCACACACACCGTTGACCACTTCATCTATGGTGCCATCGCCGCCGGCAACCACGATGGTGGTAAAGCCTTTTCGGACGGCATCAGCTGCAAGGTCCACGATATGATCGGCGCGCTCAGACACGGAGAGGTCAAACTTCACACCGGCACTCCGCAGGACTACTTCGGCTTCGCCCCAGCGCCTTTGTGCATTCCAGCGATTTGAATATGGATTAAGAATCACTTTGATGGTCATTGGTCCTCCATGGGGCAGTTCTATCCTATTCCATTGTACTCTTTAGGTTCCAATCCTTTGCCTGTGACAATGCCACTGCAATGAAAATTAACACACAACCGATGGATTGGATGCCATTCAATCGCTCCCCAAGCAGGAACCTGCCGGTCAGCACGGCAAAGACCGATTCAAGGCTGAGGATCAAGGCTGCGTCTGAGGGCGGGGTGTATCTTTGCGCCCAAACCTGCAGGGTATAACAAAGCCCCAGCGACATGACCGCTGTGTAGACCACCGCGCCAGCCAGCGACCAGGTAAAGACCGGCGTTTCAAGGAAGAGCCCAAGGATCAGGTTCAGGAGTCCGCAGATGAGCAGCTGTCCGACAGAGAAGGACATCGGTTCGAACCTGGAGGCAAACTTGCCGAGGACTACGACATGCAACGCCCAAAATATCGCGCCGATCAGTTCCAACGCGTCGCCTCTCTGGACCAGAAGCCTGCCCGCCGTTGACAGGAGATATGCCCCCACCCCAGCCATCACCACCGCAACCATCGAGAGCCAGTGCGGCTTTTCCTTCCACCCGACCAGCAATACCAATGGAACCAATACCACGTAGAGACTGGTGATGAAGCCTGCATTACCCGCGGTTGTGTAGAGCATGCCCGCCTGCTGAAGCGCAGCTGCAATGAAAAGGAGAAACCCGGCAATGAGCATCCACTTGTATTGTGCGCGCGGCAAGTCGTGGGCGGTGTGGGTGATGGGTTCGGTGAAGTCCGTTGAGCGGATCGTGCTGAGAGCAAACGGCAGGACCGCCAATCCAGCCAGGATGTAGCGCGCTCCATTGAAGAGGTAGATGCTGCCGAGTTGTCCGGCGATACGTTGTGCGACGAAGGCAGAGCCCCAGATGATGGAGATGACGAAGAGGGAGATGTCTGCTTTTAGGCGCATTGGAGGTGGTGGGAAGTAAGCAGTAGGCAGTTGGCGGGTGGCGGGTGGGCAGAAGGTTGAACCCTTTGACTTCGTTTCACTCCGCTCAGGGCAAGGGTTGAAGGTCAAATGTCACAGTTCGAAGGTTGCAATTTGCAGATGCAATGTTTCGGGTTTGAGGTTTCAGGTTCAAGTTTTGAAGTTTCAGGTTCCAAGTTTCAGGTTTCAGGTTAGGATGGTGGTTGTCGAGGGGGGAGCGGACGGCGGAGGCACCGCGCTGGAGGACGTGGGTGTAGATCATGGTGGTCATGACGTCCTTGTGTCCGAGAAGTTCCTGGATGGTGCGGATGTTGTATCCCTTTTGTAAAAGTTGGGTGGCATAGAGTGGAAGGGCGGCGCGTTACACTCTTGCGAGTACACGTTTCCGCCCAGCCCTCTCCAAACCGGACGGGCAACTTGTCGCTGCATCCGGCTTTCCAACATAGCATTATCTCAAGATGGCTCTCCCGTTTTTAACGGGAAATCGGGTCAAAAGCGACCAAAACGTGTAAACGAAAGGAATTGAAATTGCGGTAACCATAACCGCGACGGTTGAGCATTTTGATTTTCAA